>NZ_CAJMZG010000009.1:0-379908 GCF_905220255.1 Paraburkholderia sp. J69-1
TGAGCCGCCTATCGCACGGCCTTTCGCGTTATCGCTGCGCGACCGTGAGCACCATACGAAATTTCACATCGCCGGTTTTCATGCGCTGATAAGCCTCGTTGGCGCGCTCTAGCGGCAAAGTTTCGATCATCGGCCGTACGCCGGTCAGCACGCTGAAATCCAGCGCCTTTTCGTTTTCAAAAGGTGTGCCAGTGATCGAGCCGATTATGCTGTGCTCGCCCACGACGAGCGGCCCCATGGCAACCGCAAGCGGGTCTTTGCCTGCGCCGAGCAATATCGCTTTGCCTTGGGGCGCAAGCGCGCCCAGCAGTGCCGAAACCGTCGGCGCATGGCCTGGCGTCGATATCAACGCCTGCGCGCCGCCCATCGCTTTCAGGCGCTCGACCACGTCATCGCGTTCGGTATCCAGGTACACGTGGGCGCCGAGTGCGAGCACATCGGCGGTGATCGCGGCACCGCGTCCAATGGCGACAACACGATACCCCATGCGCCGCGCGTACTGTAGCGCCAGATGTCCCAGCCCGCCGATGCCGAACACGGCCACGGTGTCGCCCGCCTGCGCACCCGATTTCCTCAGCGCATTGAACGTGGCGATACCTGCGCAGAGCAGGGGCGCGGCTTCTTCGGCGGCGAGTTCTGGCGGAATCGCTACGAGTGCCGTTGCGCGCGCAACCATTACTTCGGCGTAACCGCCATCACAGGTCGAGCCAACAAACGGCTGGTTTTCGCAAAGCTGGAATTGCCCACGCCGACATTGCGCACACGCATTGCAATGCCCGCCAAGACGGCCTACGCCCACGCGTTGACCGGGTTTCCAGAGCGCGGGCACGCGAGCACCCAGCGCAACGATCCGGCCGACGATTTCGTGCCCTGGCACGCGTGGCGGTTGCAGCGCGGGATTGGCGCGATCGATGTCGGCGATATCGGCGCCGCAGATTCCGCAGGCTTCGACGGCGAGAAGGACTTCGTCGTCGCCGGGCATGGGTGTTACGCGTTCCACAAGTTCCAGAATGCCGGGCTGCGCAATCTGCATCGCACGGTAAGTGGCTTTCATGATCGGCTCTCTCGCGATAGGGATATCGATTCAATGGCTGCGTCTACGGCGTCGATAGCACCGGCGACGTAGCCCGGGTAGCGCGCCGACCACTCGCTGCCGATTCCCGCCAGGCGGCCGCGCCAGCTACCCGCAACAGCTTCGCTTTGCGGTGCGTGCCAGTGATGCGGCGTGGCCGTGCGGTCGGCGGCGGTTGCGCTCAGGCGGGACGCGGTCCAGTCCTTGATGATTTCGAAGTGCGGATCGCGGGCTTCGTCGCCGAACAGCCGTATGAGTTGGGCGCGGCACGCGGCGAGCAACGCGGGTTCGCCAATCCGTGCGCGCCCATCGGCTGGAATGCCGATAAAGCCGAACAACGCGGCTGCGCCTTCCAACGTAGACACGTCGTGGATTTCCGTAAGCGGGCCGCTCGCGCTGCGCGCCGCGCCGGAAAGGCCGCGTTCGCGCCAGAACGCTTGTGGGTAGACCGCGAGATACTTCGCATGCGGTGCCATCCACGTGGGCGTGTCGCGCCACGATTGCGCGAGGGCTTCCGGCAGGGGCGGATCGAATACGATCGAGGTTGAGGCCAGGCGCGGCGGCAATGCCAGCAAAACATGGGCAACGCTGTGCGTGCTCATGTTTCCCTGCGCATTAATGCTCTGAATCTCGATGGAATGCGTAGCAGCGCCGAGGTGTGTCACGCGCTGATCGAGGCGAAGGCGTTGCATCGAAAGACGTGAGCGCATCGTATCGACGAGCGCGGACATGCCGCCTGCAAGTCGCATCGATGCGGGTTCGTTTGCATACCCGCGCACGCGAACCGGCGGTGCGCCGGGAGCGCGCTCGATTAGCGTGTCGCCGCTCTCGTGTTGCGCGAAACGCGCGATGCCCAGTTCGCGCACGAGCCGGTCCAGTTGCGGCTGAATGCCCGGCCAGAACCACGTCGCGCCGAGATCGAAGCGCGCGTCGTTCGGCCCTGCGGATATGGTCTCGATTCGGCCGCCAAAGTGATCTGCTGCTTCCAGCAGCATGTAATCGTCGATGCCGCGCGATTGCAACTGCATTGCCGCGTAAAGCCCCGCAATACCGCCACCGACGATGGCAATCCTCGCATTCATGACGAAACCTCTATTGGCAGGCCGCGAAACGCACCCCTCTTCAGATAAATCATTGCGCCACCCGCACCGGCGAATACATCGCGATGCGTACCGGCAGGCAGGCGTAGCCAGCCGCCGCGCAGCAAATGCGTGTGCTCCGCAATGACTTCGCCGTCGAGCACCAGCAACTCCGCACCTTTAACGGCATCGGTCAATACGCGCTCGCCGGGCGCAAGTCGCGCGAGCATGACGCGCTCGTCTTCATCCGCAAAAAGCGGGCAAACCTCGCGGCCTTGTTCGCGTTTCCATGCATCCGGCGCATAGGTGTCGATACGCACGCTGCGCTGATCGGAAGGCATCATCTGCCCGAGTTTGACGAAGATAAGCGCGCCTTCCCGACTGGCCGGCCGATGCGATGAACCAGGCGGATTGCGCAGATACCAGCCTGCCGGATAGTGCGCCTCGTCTTCGGAAAAGCAGCCGGAAAGCACGAGAATCTCCTCGCCGCCATCGTGTGTATGGCGAGGGAAATGCGAGTCTCGCGCGTATCGCACAAGACTCGTGGCCCGTGCTTTTTCATGGCCGCTCGCGCCAGTGACGCGGTCGAGCATCACGCGCTCGACGCCGTTTTGCGGCGAGCGTACCCATTCGAAGGATTCGCTCGCGACCACGGCGCGGCGCGAAAAGTCGGCGTTGACGAGCATGGCCGTTCAGGTGGTCGGCAGCGCAGCGTGGGCATCGAGCACACGCGCCGAATACGTGAGCGCCGCGCCCGCATTCAACGCGATGGCTACGCCCAGCGCTTCGGAGACTTCCTCCAGTGTCGCGCCGTGTTCGACGGCCTTTTTCGTATGCACGGCGATGCAGCCATCGCAACGCGTGGTCACGGCGACGGCCAGCGCAATGAGTTCGTGCATCTTCGGTTCGAGCTTGCCGGTTTTCGTGGCGGCGCCGTCGATGATCATCAGGCCGCGCATGACATCGGGCGTGATCTTCGCGTAGTCGCCTACACGTTCGAGCAGGGCGTCGCGGTAGCTGTTCCAGTCTTGCATCATGATGTTCGATTCCAGTGAGTTGATGAATGACTTCGCGACTGATTTGACGAATGAGTGCGGCGCTTTCAGGCGTGACGTCCGGCCATCACGCCGCCATCCACCGGCAGCACCGTGCCCGTGATCCACGAAGCCTGCGATGATGCGAGGAACAGGATCGCATCGGCGATATCGGCGGGTTGGCCGTTGCGGCCAAGCGGATGGAACGCGTTGAAAGCGGGCAGCGTTGCCTTCACTTCGGCGTCGCTCATGAAGGTGTTGTAGACCGGCGTTTCCACCACGCCCGGCGCGACCGTATTGATGCGGATATTCGAGGCCGCAAGCTCGATCGCCAGATTGCGCGTGAGCGCATGCACGCCCGCGTTGGCGGCGGAATAAGCGGCCGAGGGCGTTGCGCCAATCGCCTGCAGCGCCCACAGTGAACCGGTCTGCACGATCGCACCGCCGCCGCGCAGTTGCATGGCCTTTGCGGCCGCCTGCGCCATGAAGAATTTGCCCTTGAGGATCGTGTCGAGAAAGCCGTCGTATTCGGCTTCGGTCACGTCCAGGAACGCTTTGGGGCGGAAGATGCCCGCGTTGTTGACGAGAATATCGACGCCGCCGAATGCTTCGGTGGCGAGCGCGACCAGCGTGGTTGCCGTGGCGGGCAGCGCGATATCGCCGGCCAGATAGCGCACGTGCACGCCGCTCGGGTCGATCTGCGCGGTGGCCTGCTTGAGTTTGCTTTCATCGCGCCCGCCGATCACCACCTTGGCGCCAGCCTGCACGAGACGCAGCGCAACTTCCTTGCCGATACCCGAACCGCCGCCAGTGACGATCGCTACCTTATTAGAAAAACTGTTACTCATGAACGACTCCTGAAATGTTCGCAAGAGACAGAGACGAAGGGTTTGATCTCTGTGACGGATACATTCTGGGCGCTCGGCAGGGCCCGCTCAAATCAGATATTCTGTGCTTTGCTGATAGAAAATCTTTCAGATATGACGACTCCGGTTTATCTCAACGCATTGCGCGCCTTCGAAGCCAGCGCGCGCCACCAGAGCTTTTCCGCTGCGGCGGCGGAACTCAACGTCACGCCCGCAGCAGTGGGACAACTCGTGCGCAGCCTGGAGGAGTGGCTGGGCGCGCCGCTGTTCGTGCGCGGCACGGGCGGCCGCGCCCGGCTGATGGCAACGGAAGTCGCGGAACGCGCCTTGCCCGATATCCGCGCCGGTTTCGATCGATTGACGCTGGGGCTGGAACGGCTCAAAGAAGGCGCGGCGAATGGCGTGCTGACGGTAACGGTCAGTCCTGCCTTCGCGGCGAAATGGCTGCTGCCGCGCATCGAGCGCTTTCACGCGCAATGTCCGGAGACCGATCTGCGGCTCGATACCAGCCTGAAGCTGATGGATTTCACCGCGCAAGGTATCGATATCGGCGTGCGTTATGGTGCCGGTACTTGGCCCGGTCTCGCGGCGGAAAAGCTGATGGACGAGGAAATCTATCCCGTCTGCTCGCCGGCGTTGGCCAAAAGCAGTCAATGGCGCACGCCGCGCGAACTTGCGGGCGAAACGCTGATTCACGATCTTTCGGTGGATAGCCATGCGGGCTTTGCCACATGGCAGGCGTGGTTCGAGGCCGCGGGCATGCCGGACGCAGCAACGCGACGCGGGATGAAGATCAACAATTCGGCGGCCGTACTGCAGGCGGCTATCGACGGACAGGGAATTGCACTCGCGCGTAGCGTGATGGCGCGTGACGACCTGGCGGCAGGGCGGCTGGTGCGCCTCTTTGCGGCGATATCGTATCGATCTGCGCTGGCGTATTACGTGGTGTATCGGCCGGAATGTGCGAGCCTGCCGCGGCTAATGACGTTTCGCGACTGGTTGATGAGCGAAGCGCGCAAGGAAACGCTGGCACGCAAGCCGCGAAGTGAAAAGCGGGCTTTGGCTAAAAGCGGCAGCACCCGATAGTCGCGTCACACGTTTGTGCACGATACATGCGAGCGTGCGCCATGACCGCCTGGGTAAAATGAAAAGCCGCTTCACGTAATCCCGACAAACCGCGCCCACGTTACGGACGAAATCGCATGCCGCTGTCCAGGATCGACCTGAATCTCTTTATCGTGTTCGAAGCGGTCTATCGCACGCGTAATCTCACGCGCGCGGCGGAACTGCTGTTCATCACGCAGCCGGCCGTCAGCAATGCGCTCGCGCGCATGCGTAAAACCTTCGACGATCCGCTGTTCGTGAGCACGCCCGCAGGCATGCTGCCCACTCCGGTTTCGGAGAACATCATCGGCCGTGTGCGCGAGGCGCTGCAATTGCTCGATTCCAGCACGCACGCGGGCGAGCGTTTCGATCCGGCGACTTCACAGCGCACTTTCCGGCTCAGCATGAACGATCTGACCGAGGCCATGCTGCTGCCCGCGCTCGAAGAAGTGCTGCAGCGTCACGCGCCCGGCATCCGCATCGAGAGCTATTTCACGACGCGCCGCGAAGTGCCCGAGGCGCTGGCGAGCGGCGAAGTGCATCTGGCCATCGACGCGCCGCTGATCGACGATCCGCAATTGGAGCAGGCGCCGCTCGGCGGCGATCACTACGCGTGCCTGCTGCGCAAGGATCATCCGTTCCGCAAAAAGAAACTGACGCTCGACGATTATCTTCGGCTGGGCCATATCCACGTTTCCAGCCGACGTCAGGGGCTCGGTCTTGTCGATACGGAACTCAACAAACTCGGCCAGCGCCGCAATGTGCTCACGCGCGTGCAGCACTACCTGGTCGCGCCGCTGATCGCCATGCGCACGGATCTCGTGCTGACCGCGCCGCTCAAACTGCTGCAACGTTACGATGCGCGCATTCTCAAGCTGCCGTTCGATTTGCCGGGGCTCGAATCGCATGGTTACTGGCATCGCAGCGTGGCGGGCGATCCGGCGCATCGCTGGCTGCGCGAGCAGATCGGTGAGTTGATGCAAGCGCAGAATCTGCAGGCGTTTGGATAGCGTCCCGGCACGCTATAGATTTCACCCGGTATCGGCTGCCGGTATCACCAGCCGGTATCACCATTAGTTATCGAGATATATAAATAGAATAAACTTCCTGAATGCCGCGCGGCCCGATATCGTACTAGCCATCTTCACGCGAGGACGGCATGGCGGATCTCTATCTGGTACGGCACGGGCAGGCGTCGCTGGGCGCGCAGAATTACGACGCGCTGTCGCCTTCGGGGCATATTCAGTCGACGTGGCTCGGCGAATATTTCGCGCAGGCCGACATGCAGTTCGACCGCATTGTGACCGGCACGATGCGCCGTCACGAACAAACTGCCGAAGCGCTGCTCGCCGGCATGCGTGCACCGAAGATCGATGTCGTGCAGGATGCCGATCTCAACGAATACAACTTTCACGCGCTGTTCGAAGCCCTCGAGGCGAGCGGCCTCATGCCGCCCGCACCTGCGGATGGCGCGATCAAGCACTTCTACAAGGCGCTCAAGTACGCGCTGCAACTCTGGTCCGAAGACCGTTTGCCGGGCCCGCTGCCGGAAAGCTGGCAGCAGTTTCAGGCGCGTGTGGCGCGCGCTCGCGAAGCCATCCAGCGCATGGGCGGCAAGCGAGTGCTGGCAGTGAGTTCGGGCGGCGCGATTGCGGTGTTCACGCAGCAGATTCTTGAGGCACCGGCATCGGCCGCTATTGCACTCAATATGCAGATCCGCAACAGCAGCGTCTCGCAATACGTTTTCAATGAAAGCGCGATGTCGCTGGTTGGCTTCAACGCGCTGCCGCATCTCGAACGCGCCGAACGGCGCAAGCTCGTCACTTACGGTTAGAAGCCGGTAAAAAGCAGGCTAAAAGAACGGGCGCAATCGCATTCACACTCTCGCAGCATGACTATGTCCGATCCAATCGACGTTGATGTCCTGAGCCGCTATCTGGCGGCGCACGTGGCCGGTTTTCAGGGGCCGATAACGCTGGAGAAGTTCGCCGGCGGTCAGTCCAATCCTACCTTTTTACTGAGCGCGCAAAGCGGCCAATACGTTTTGCGTCGCCAGCCGCCAGGCACCTTATTGAAATCCGCTCATGCCGTGGACCGCGAATTTCGCGTGATCGAGGCATTGGGACAGACTGCCGTGCCAGTCGCGAAAGCGTTGCACCTGTGCAAAGACCGCGAGGTAATCGGCAGCCTGTTTTATGTCATGAGTTTCGAGCAAGGCGAAATTCATTGGGACCCGGCGTTGCGCGATTCGAGCGTCGGAAAACGTGGCGCGTATTTCGACGCGCTGCTCGAAACGATGGCGGCGCTGCATAACGTCGATGTCGAGGCCGCCGGTCTCGCCGACTACGGCCGTGCGGGCAATTATTTCGCGCGTCAGATCGATTTGTGGACCACTCAGTATCGCGCCGCGCAAACCGGGCAACTCGACGCCATGGAAGCGCTGATTGCGTGGCTGCCTGCGAATTGCCCGGCGGAATCGGGCAAGCCTGCGCTGGTGCACGGCGATTTCCGTATCGACAATTTCATTTTCCATCGCGGCGAGCCGCGTGTGCGCGCGGTGCTCGACTGGGAATTGTCCACGCGTGGCAATCCACTCGCAGATCTCGCGTATTTCTGCATGTGTTTGCGCTTGCCGCGTCAAGGGCATATCGCCGGGCTGGCGGGGCTCGACCGCGCTGCGCTGGGCATTCCCAGCGAAGAAGCGATGGTCGCGCAATATTGCCGCCTGCGCGGCATCGACGCGATCGGGCACTGGAACTTTTATCTGGCCTTCAGCTTCTTCCGTCTCGCGTCGATTGCGCAAGGCGTGAAAAAGCGTGCGCTTGGCGGCAATGCGTCGAACGCGAAGGCTCGCGAGGTCGGCGAAATGGCGGGTGCGCTCGCGCAAATGGGCGTCGACCTGATCTGAAATCACCTTACGTTTATCCACTTTCCGGGCTTTAAAAATGTTACTTAAGATGACTAATCTATTTGATCTGAAATCGAAGATTGCGCTGGTGACGGGCGCAAGCCGTGGCATTGGCGAAGAAATCGCCAAATTGCTCGCGGAACAGGGCGCACATGTGATCGTGTCCAGCCGCAAGATCGACGACTGCGAGGCGGTGGCGCGCAGTATCCGCGAAGCCGGTGGCAGTGCCGAGGCATTTGCCTGCCACGTGGGCCGTATCGAAGATATTCACGCGATCTTCGGGCATATTCGCGAGCGTCATGGGCGGCTCGATATTCTCGTCAATAACGCTGCCGCGAATCCGTATTTCGGCCACATTCTGGATACCGATCTCGCTTCGTTCGAGAAGACCGTCGAAGTCAATCTGCGTGGCTATTTCTTTATGTCGGTGGAAGGCGGCAAGCTGATGCGCGAAAACGGCGGCGGCGCGATCGTCAATACCGCGTCCGTCAACGCGTTGCAACCGGGCGACCGCCAGGGCGTGTATTCGATCACCAAGGCGGGCGTGGTGAACATGACGCGTGCGTTCGCGAAAGAGTGCGGGCCGCTGGGTATCCGCGTGAATGCGCTGCTGCCTGGCCTTACGAAAACGCGCTTCGCAGGCGCGCTGTTCGCCGATCAGGATCTGTACGCGAGCGCAATCGGCAAGATTCCACTGCAACGGCATGCCGAGCCGCGCGAAATGGCCGGCACGGTGCTGTATCTCGTCTCCGACGCGTCGAGCTATACCAACGGCGAGTGCATCGTCGTCGACGGCGGACTGACGATCTGAGTGCCGCTATTCAGCGTGCTAGAGCACGATCGAGCATGACCGGGCACGACCCGATTCAAACCGATTCAGGAGAGCAGAATGGACTTTGCGTATAGCCCGAAAGTCGAAGCGCTGCGCGCGCAGTTGAGCGCATTCATGGACAAGCATATCGTGCCGCGCATTCGCCAATGGCACGACGAAGTCAGTGCGGGCCAGTATCCCGTATCGTTTATGGAGTCGCTCAAGGACAAGGCGCGCTCGGAAGGCCTGTGGAATCTCTTTCTGCCGCATCTGCACGACGACGAACCAGGCACGCGGCTGAGCAACCTCGACTACGCGCCGCTGGCGGAAATCATGGGCCGCATTCCCTGGGCCTCCGAAGTATTCAATTGCAACGCACCGGACACGGGCAATATGGAATTGCTCCATATGTTCGCCACGCCCGCGCAGCGCAAGCAATGGCTCGAACCGCTGCTGGGCGGCAAGATCCGCTCGGCGTTTGCGATGACGGAACCGGCCGTGGCTTCATCGGATGCGACCAATATCACCACGCGCATTCGCCGCGACGGCGACGATTATGTGATCGACGGACGTAAGTGGTTTATCACCAATGCTGCGCATCCGAATTGCGAAATCTTTATCGTGATGGGCAAGACCGATCCCGATGCGCCCAGCCACAGTCAGCAAAGCATGATTCTCGTGCCGCGCGACACGCCGGGCGTGACGGTCGTGCGCAATATCACGGTGATCAATCACACTGCGCCCGAAGGCCATTGCGAAATCGTGTTCAAGAACGTGCGCGTGCCGAAAGAGAATCTGCTCGGTACGGAAGGGAGCGGTTTTGCGCTTGCGCAGGCGCGGCTCGGGCCGGGACGTATTCACCACTGCATGCGCTCGATCGGCGCTGCGGAACTGGCGCTCGAACTGATGATCGAGCGCGCCCAGGCGCGCACGGCCTTCGGCAAGCGTTTGCACGAACACGGCTCGGTGGCGGAATGGATCGCGAAATCGCGTATCGAAATCGATCAGGCGCGGCTCCTCGTGCTGAAGGCCGCGTGGATGATCGATACCGTAGGCGCGAAGAGCGCGCGCAAGGAGATTTCGATGATCAAGGCGCTCGTGCCGACCGTGCATACCGCCGTGTGCGAGCGTGCGATGCAGGTGTTCGGCGCGATGGGCCTGAGCCCGGACACGCCGCTGGCCGATAGCTGGACCTGGGGCCGCGCGCTGCGCTTCGCCGATGGCCCGGATGAAGTCCATCTGCAAAGCATCGCGCGCATGGAGATTCAGGCGCACCCGCATGAAGCGGGCCGCGTGAGTCCTTATCTGACGACGCCGGTTTGAGCCCGCGTTTTCAAGCTTGATTTGCGGCTGCCCGCGCCCGCTCCAGCAAGTGATCGACGTCTTCGAAAGTGGTCGAGAACGCCGTCACGAAGCGCACGACGTTGGCGCCCCAGCGATCGTGATAGAAGCGGAATCCTGCATTGAGCAGCGCTTCGATCAAGGGCGCGGGCAGGCGGCAAAACACGATGTTCGCGGCGGGCGCGCCCAGAATCTCCACGCCTTCCAGTGCCGCAAGACCTTGCGTGAGACGTTGCGCGGCGGCGTTCGCCTGACGCGCATTGCGCAGCCACAGATGGTCGCTCAGATACGCGTCGATCTGCGCGGCGAGAAAACGCATCTTCGAAAACAGATGTCCGGCGCGCTTGCGGCGGAACGCGAGTTCCTTCGCGAGCGAGCGGTCGAACAGCACGATGGCTTCGGCGGCGAGCACGCCGTTCTTGGTCGCGCCCAGCGAAAGCGCGTGCACGCCGGCCTTCCACGTCATCTCCGCGGGCGAGCAGTCCTGCGAAACCAGTGCATTGGCAAAGCGCGATCCGTCCATATGCAGGCGGATATTCGCGGCCTTGCAGGCATCGCCGATCGCCTCGATTTCCGCGAGCGTATAGACGCTGCCTTCCTCGGTGGCCTGGGTGATGCTCGCGCAGGCGGGCTGCGTCGAATGGACGTCGCCAACCTTGGCGCTGGCGGCTTCCAGCAGCTTTGCCGGGTCCATCTTCGCGGCGGGGCCGTCGACGCTCACGAGCTTCGCGCCGTTCGTGTAGAAGGCCGGCGCGCCGCATTCGTCGTTATTGATGTGGCTCGATGCGTGGCAGTAGATGTTGCCCCAGGGCGGCGTCATGGCGCTCAGGCATAGCGCGTTGGCGGCCGTGCCGGTGGGTACCAGCAGCACGTCGACTTCGCGCTCGAAGATCTCGCACAGGCGGCGCTCGACGCTTGCCGTGTAGGGGTCCGCGCCATAAGGGTTGGCCTGCCCGGTGCTGGCGGCCACCAGCGCTTCGATCACTTCGGGCGATGCGCCCGCGATGTTGTCGCTCGTGAAACCCAGGGACAGCGCCCTGTTACTGCTCGTCATGGTCGTTTCCTCAACTCGGCAGGGGCATGTGGCCCCGGATGCAGACATCGTATGCCGGCGAGGGTGACGGCGCTTGTAAAAAATTGACGGAGCCGCGCTCGCGCGCCGAACGCCAGCTAGCTGCGAAAGCGCGAGGGCGCGACGCCATAGGCCTGGCGGAACGCGCGATTGAAATGGCTCTGATCGTAAAAGCCCACGGCCTGCGCGACCGTGGCAATGGCCTGCGAGCCTTGCAGCAGCAGTTCGCAGGCGCGTTCGAGGCGCAGGCGCAGCAGCCACGCGTGCGGCGTCATGCCGATGCTCAGCTTGAACTGCTTGAGGAACTGGAAGCGGCCGAGCCCGCACAGGCCCGCGAGTTCTTCGAGCGTGATTTTTTCCGCGAGACGGCTGAAGCAGTAGTCGCGCACGCGATTCCACTGAGCCAGCGACAGCGCGCCGGGCACGCGCTCGGGCACGATCGCGCGCGACTGGCGCAGCAGGTTTTCGAGCAGGGTGAGCCATTGCGTCTGCGCGTCCAGACTGCCCGCGCCGCCGTCGTGCTGCATCGAATCGTGCAGGCGCACCAGCTGGGCGGCGAGCCGCGTGTCTTCGAGCACGGCGCTGGTGAGTTCAGGCGCGCGCGGCTTGCCGCTGATTTCCTCGGCCACGCTCGCGATCAGTTCCTGCGAAAGCCGGAACGTCTTGAGCGTGTACTGGCCGCCGTCCTGCGCCATGCCATCGTGAATCTCGCCGGGCGGCATCAGCGCAACGCAGCCGGGGCCGAGCAGAACGGTCTTGCCCTTGCTGCCCTGACGCTGGATGCCCTCGCTCACGAGTCCCACATGAAAATCCAGATGGAAATGGCGATCGAAACTGAATTCGGCGAAACGCGCCGTACTCAGCACGAGGCCGGGCACCTCGGATATCTGCTGGTAATGGACGTATTCGCTCATGAATCGGGGCGCGATAAAGCGGCGCAAAGGCGTGGATAGCGCGAAGTATACCGCTCGCGCGCGGCGGCCCGAAGCGCTTCACAGCACCGGCAGCACCGCGCGAATGTGCTCCGCGAACGCGGCCGTCAAATGCGAGGGCCGCTTGCGCCCGAACTTCACGGTGATGCCTACGGCCGGCAAAGGCGGCAGGGCGGGATCGCCGTTGAGGATCGCGAGATCGGGCGGCACGGCGGTTTGCGTCATCACGGCGAAGGCCTGGCCCGCGCGCACCAGCGCCGTGAGCCCCGAAAGACTGCTGCTCGCGCAAGCGATGCGCCACGCGCGCCCGGCTTGCTGCAGCGCCTCGCAGGCAGCGATGTGGTCGAGCGTATCGGCATCGGAAAGGGCCAGCGGCAAGGGATCGAAGTGCGCCGGATCGAGGCCGGGATAGCCGATCCACACCAGCTGCTCGCGGCGGATCAGATCTTCGCCGGGCGTGGCATCGGGCAGCGAGATCATCGCCAGATCGACCGCGCGTTTGTCCAGCAACTCGACGAGCCGGGGCGTGGGCGCGCAGACCACTTCCACCAACGCATGCGGATGCTGGCTCGAAAACTGGCGCAGCAGCGCGGGCAGGAACACGGCCGCGTAATCGTCGGGGCAACCGAAGCGCACGCTGCCCGTGAGGCCCGTGCCGCTGAGATCGGCCAGCGCTTCGTCGTGCAGCCGCAGCATGCGCTGCGCGTGCACCAGCAGCCGCTCGCCCGGATGCGTGAGCACCACGCCGCGCCCGGTGCGCTGGAACAGCGGTTGATCGACGATCGATTCGAGCCGTTTCATCTGCTGGCTCAGCGCGGACTGCGTGCGCCCGACGCGCTCGGCTGCGCGGCTGAGCGCACGCACTTCGGCAATCACGGCGAAGGAACGCAGCAGATCGATTTCGAGGATGCGGCTCACGGGCGGGTCCTGAGGTATTAGCGCCGTTTTTGGCTCCCATTAATACTATTCGATTTTATAAAAGCTGGGCGCGACCTAGACTGCAAGACATCACGCCATTCCGGCCCGATCACAAGGAGAAGCACGGTGTCCCGCAACGACGATGCAACCTTCTGGCACAACGCCAGGCAGCACCTGATCCGCTACGGCGGCACCTTCGAGCCGATGATCATCGAGCGCGCGAAAGGCAGCTTCGTCTACGATGCCGACGATCGTCCGATCCTCGATTTCACGTCCGGCCAGATGAGCGCGGTGCTGGGGCACAGCCATCCCGAGATCGTTTCGGTGATTCAGGAGTACGCGGGCCGCCTCGACCATCTGTTCAGCGGCATGCTCTCGCGGCCCGTGGTCGATCTGGCGACGCGGCTGGCCGACATCACGCCCGACGGTCTCGACCGCGCGCTGCTGCTGAGCACGGGCGCGGAGTCGAACGAAGCCGCCATCCGCATGGCGAAGCTCGTGACCGGCAAGTACGAGATCGTCGGCTTTGCGCAGTCGTGGCATGGCATGACGGGCGCGGCGGCGTCGGCGACCTATAGCGCGGGGCGCAAGGGCGTGGGGCCGGCGTCGGTGGGTTCGTTCGCGATTCCGGCGCCGTTCACCTACCGGCCGCGTTTCGAGCGCGAGGGCCAGTACGACTATCTCGCCGAACTCGATTACGCCTTCGATCTGATCGATCGCCAGTCGAGTGGCAATCTCGCGGCCTTTATCGCCGAGCCGATCCTGAGTTCGGGCGGCATCATCGAATTGCCGCCGGGCTATATGGCGGCGCTCAAACGCAAGTGCGAAGAGCGCGGCATGCTGCTGATTCTCGACGAAGCGCAGACCGGCGTGGGCCGCACGGGCACGATGTTCGCCTGCCAGCGCGACGGCGTGACGCCCGACATTCTCACGCTCTCGAAGACGCTGGGCGCGGGGCTGCCGCTGGCGGCCGTGGTGACGTCGGCGCAGATCGAGGAAACCGCGCACGAGCGCGGCTATCTGTTCTACACGACGCACGTGTCCGATCCGCTGCCTGCCGCCGTGGGGCTGCGCGTGCTGGATGTGGTCGAGCGCGAAGGGCTGGTGGCGCGGGCGAACGTGATGGGCGAGCGGCTGCGCAACGGTCTGCTCGATTTGATGGAACGTTACGAGTGCATCGGCGATGTGCGTGGGCGCGGTCTGCTGCTCGGCATGGAGGTCGTCAAGGACCGGCGAACCAAGGCGCCCGCCGATGGACTCGGCGCGAAGATCACGCGCGAGTGCATGAACCTCGGCCTGAGCATGAACATCGTGCAATTGCCGGGCATGGGCGGCGTGTTCCGCATTGCGCCGCCGCTGACCGTGAGCGAAGAGGAAATCGATCTGGGCCTGTCGCTGCTGGATCAGGCGATCAAGCGATCGATTTAAATCCGCTTTAAACCGGTTTTAAGGCGGGTTTAAAACCTGGGATGGCATTCGAAGCGCAGCACGGAATCCTGCTGGGCGAGCGCTTCGACGCCATCGGTACGCTCGACGGCAAAGCTCGTTTGCATGCCGCGCGTTTCGCAGTAATCGGTGGCTTCGGCCTGCGCACGACGGTGCGCACGCGCCCACGCAAGACGTCCGCCCGAAGCGGAGGCCGTCACCATATAGGTGTCCTTGCCCGTTGCGGTTACGTCGCCCGCCGAAGCACAGGCCGATAGAACCGAGGCAGTCGCGCACAGCGAAGCGAACAAACTGAAAAAGCGGAAAGACATGCGGGGGTACATCGACAACGGTGTATTGGACTGCATTTTTTTAACTTCGTATGGGGATCAAATCTTTATCGAGCAGGGTTGTCATTCGGGCGGCGCAAGGCCGCCCGAAGCGCATCAGCAAACAGTCGTGGCGACGCGGCGATTCGTTTTATTGCGGCATTCCTGAATCGCGCGCAGCTTCACATGCTCGACGATTTTCTGGCTCGTGACGCGCCCGGCAGTGCTGCGGAATTTGCGTGCGGCCCGCGAGAGCAGGCGTTCATCGTGGACGCGATGCGCCCAGGCGCGGGCCGCGAACCAGCCCACAATCGTCCATCCCAGCAGGATATTGACCACTGTGATAGCCAGTGCGTCGCTGTGATTGCGCGCATCGGCTTCAATCGACGGAATCAGATAAAGGCTCAATGCGGCAATGAGTGCGGCGCCTTCTAAAACCTGGAACATGTCTTCACCTCAGAATTAAGCTGCAAATCTGCGAAGCACTTGTCTTGAGTGCGCCGCCATTGCGATGGAGGTGAGTTTAGGACGTTTCTATCGCAAGACAATGCTAATAGAACGAAATCAGAGTTGCGCTCAGGAAAACAATCGCGCTGTAGGTTCGCATTGGGTTGAGCGACGCGCGAAATAAAAAAGGGCAGTGAATCAATGCATTCAATCTGCCCCTTAAAGCAATGAGTTTGGAACGTGTTTTAGCGCCACATCGCCTGAAATACGCCGTCGCGGCGCACGAGCGCGTGGAATAGCGCCGCCGCCAGATGCACGACGATCAGCGCAAAGAAGCACAGCGCAAGAAAGCGATGTGCATTCCACAGCAGCGAATGCAGTGCATTGCTATGCGGCAGGATCGCGGGCAGCCGCACGCCTGCGACGACGACCGGGTAATCGGCGGCCGAAAGCATGCCCCAGCCTATCAGCGGCAACGCAATCATCAGCACATAGAACGCCAGATGCGAGAGCCTCGCGGCGAGTTTCATCGGCTCCGGCATATCGGCGGGCAGCGGCGGCGCGCCTTTGATCAGACGCGTGACCAGGCGGATCAGCGCCAGGATCAGGATGGCGATGCCGAGCGGTTTATGGATCGAGACCAGCGTGAGGTAATCGGGCCGGATGGTCGACACCATGCCCACGCCGATAAACAGCATCGACAGAATGCAGATCGCCATGATCCAGTGCAGGGCGCGTTGCAGCGGCGAAAAGCGCGCGTGAATGGGGCTCATGGCTTCGCTCCTTCCGGGGGCGTGTGCGGATAATCCTTGTCCTCCGCGGTGCGGCGGTTGAACGAGACCGAATAGGCGGCCGAGCGGGCGGCGGGGAACGGATCGTCGGATACGTGCATGCCGGCGGGCAGCACCGTGGGATCGAAGTTCAGGTCGCGGCAGGGGCCGTCCGGTTCGGGCTCGATCGCGCTGACCACGAGCGTGCCCGCTTCCACCTTGCGGCGCTCGGCGGGCCAGGCCTTGCTGGGATCGGCGGTGGGATCGCCGGGATCGGCCACGGTGACGGACAGCGTCCAGCGTTGCGGCGCGGCGTGCACGCGTTCGGTGATATCGGTGTCGAGGAAGTTGGTGCCGCGTTGCTTGAGGGCATCGGGCGAGACGGTTTCGGGCTGCTGCGCTGGCACGAAGGACCAGCGTACGACGTGGTCTTCGCCCTGCGCGTTGGTGAACACGAAACTGTTGAGGCTGTTGTAGCGCTCCTGCGCGTAGGAGGCCGTCCACGGCGCACTGCCGGCCCATGCGCCGAAGGCCGCGAACTCGGGATGCGCGCCGATGAAGTTTTTCATCGCGTCCGGGTCGGTCTTGTTGCCGGCAGCCTGCAGCAGCGCGTAGAAAGCCTGTGGCGTGGCGACGGGGAAGAACGGCGCGTCGATCATCGCCGTGCGCCATTCGCTGCCATCGGGCGCGACGATGCGCAGGCTCAGGCCGCGCACGCGCACGGTGGCCTCGGCGGCTTTGGCATCGGCGGTGGCCAGATTGAAGCGGCCGGTGACGGGATACGAGCCGGCCGCGAGCATCGGCGCTTTGGAGAGCGCCGCGCCTGCACCGTTGGCTTCGAATGTGCCTGTAAAACAGATGCCTTTGGCGTGATTGCGCCGGAAGCCGAGCGCGGGGCCGCCCGGCGGCGCGAGCCCGTTGACGACCTTGGCCGGAGTGATGCGCCCCGGCGTGAGCCAGCCGCCGGTGTAGGCGAATGCGGCCACGAGGACCACGACGACGACGGCAATCAGGACGAAAGCGCCTGCATTGGAGCCGTTAGAACCGTTAGAGCCATTGGAACCGCCAGAACCTGGTCGATCGGACATGGAACCCTCGTTGTTGGGCACAGGCACTACTGGGGACTAAGCCGCAGGATAGTGAATTTCTGCCCGAAGGGTTGCGTGCGCGTGCGAAGGCTTTAAAGCGGGTTTCGGCTTACTGGATTGAAAGCATTTGAATCGTGCGCGCGCGATTCAATGCACGATCAACGAATTGGACTGCGCATTGCCTGCACCGGCCGCGATATTGATGCCGATATTGCCGCTCGCGCCCGCGAGTGCGCCTGCACCGAGTTGCGCGATGGAACTGCCGCCCGCCATCTTGACGACGGCATTCGTGCTCTGCGTCGTAACGATTTCCGCTTGCGAAGTGGTGGCAATGACGAGTTGATTCGTCTGCGCATTGAGCGCGCCCGCGCTGAGATTCACGCCGATATTGCCGGTCGCGCCGCGCAGCACGTCCGCGCCCACGGACGCGGAAGGCGCGTCGATCGTTGCGCTGCCGGTGACGTTCTGCAGCGTGCTCAGCGTGACCGACGAGAACACGGTCGAGCTGTCAGCGTCGGACAAAGTGGCCGACGTGCCTGCAAAAGACGAAGAGGCGCCCGCGCACGCGGCGGCCCAGATGACTGCGGCGATGATCGAACGGACTTTCATTGGCGGCTCCCCAGCGTGTGCGAATCACACGGATAGATTCGATAACGACCGTGGAGCGGGGAGGTGGAGTGAGGGTTTTCCCTGGGGGGGGCGATACCGGGGCGTGGCCGAAAAAATAGCGATACAGACCGCAGCCCATATCGCCCACTTACGCATCAGTGGCAAACACCGGCAGGTGGAGTTGCCGGATAGCGTGACCAGGCGATGATCGGCATTACTCCACTTCGAGGCCGATCATCACGCTGCCGCCTTCCGTCTTGACCGGATGCGTGGCGAGATTCACGCACACTGGCGCGCCTTGCGCCTTGCCGCTCGGAATATCGAAACGCCCCATATGCATGGGACATTCGATGATTTCGCCGAACACGAAGCCATCCGCGAGCCGTGCCGTTTCGTGCGTGCACACGCCTGCCGTCGCGTAAAAGCCCGAGGGCGTGTGATAGATCGCATAGAGTTTGCCGTCGTGCGCGTATTCGATGACGTCTTCTTCGTCGATGTCGCTGGTCGCGCAGACGTGATGCCATTGCAGAATGTTCATGGTATTTCCCGGAGAGAAGAGAATTCACGCAAAAGACTCACGTAAAAAGTTCACGCAACTGCGTCGCCATGACGGCCCGGCGGCAACTCGCGCACGACCACGAACTCGGGATCACGCTGCTGCCTTGCGAAGATCGCCAGAATCTCGCGCCATGCAGGCCACAGGCCGCGATACGGCGCGGGCATCTGCGCGGCAACCGTTGCATGGAATTGCGGTAAGGCATGAAACGGCACACTCGGAAACATGTGATGTTCGATGTGGTAATTCATGTTCCAGTACAGAAAGCGCACGACGGGATTGAGCATCACCGTACGGCTCGACACGCGATGATCGAGCACGTTCTCTTTGAGGCCCGTGTGTTGCGTCAGTGCGCACAGTTCATGCAGCCACGTGCCATACGCGCGCGCCACGAACAGGAACACAATCGGCAGCCAGCTATGCGCGAGCAGTGCCCACGCGAATACGCCCAGGTAGCAGGCCAGCAGCACGCGCGAGTTATTGCACATGCGGCGATACTCGCTTTCGGGCACGACGGCTTTCGCGCCCTTCGTAACGATGCCAAAGCTATGCAGCACGATCGCGCCGAGAAACTGGATGCCATGCGAGATCCGCACGAAATCCGTCACCAGCTTCAGATAACTCAGTGGGCGCTTGAACGCTAGTTCGGGGTCCTGATAAGGGTCTGCAGTCAAGTGCGTATAGGTGTGATGTTTCGCATGCAGCCAGCGGCTATAAACCTGTTCGCGCCACGACATGAAGCAGATCACCCAATAAACCGCTTCATTGATCCAGCGCGTCTTGAAGGCCGTGCCATGCCCGAGTTCGTGGGCAGCGGCTTCGCTGAAGGCGAACACGGTTCCATACAGCAGGAAGGCCGGGATTGCCCATGCGGTGCCCAGCGACCACCACGCCAGCGCGCCTGTCGCGAACACGAGCGCGAAGAAGCCGCCTGCCCGCACGAGCCCCGGCGCGTCCGAGCGCGCGGAAAGGTCCTTGAGCGCCTTGCGGTCGATGTCCACCCGGTACCAGGACTGCATGTCGATATTCATTGCTTGACTCCGTCGCGGCAGAGGGATTTATCGGTACGAGCCTGCGTATTGCTGGACCACGGCGAGGTTGTCGCGCGTGACGAAGCTCGGCCCGGAACTGACGGTCGAGCCGGTATAAACAGGTTTGAGGCCGTATTTATCGAGGCGTGCCGTCACCTTTTTGTCCGCCTTGAGCGCGGCGACGATGTGCGTGGGATCGCTGGTCTTGTCGCGAACGGCGATAGCCATGGCGGCCACCGACAAATACCCCTGCAAATAAGGCTGCTGATCGATTGCGAAGGCGATATGGCCTGCCTGAATCGCTTTAAGAATGTCGGGCGAAAGATCGAAGGTGGCCACATAGATCTTGCCGGTCTTGCCCGCGTCCGCCACGCCGCGTAGTACGCCCATCGCCTGATCGGGGCCGAGCGCGAGAATCGCCTGTGTATCGGCATGCGAGCGCAGATAGGCGGCAACCTTGCTCTGGATGATCGTGGGATCTTCGCCGCTGTCCATGGTCGACTTCTTGTAATCCGCGCCGATGGCATCCGCGAAACCCTTGCAGCGGTCCCACAGCGCCTGGATATCGGCGCCATGATTTACGCACAGGAAGGTATGGATGCCCGCGGCTTTCGCGCGTTCGCCTGCTGCCTTGCCCGCTTCGTATTCGGGCTGGCCCACATGCAGGATCGCGCCCAGTTTCATGCCGTCGGCGGGGCCGCCGTTGATCGTCATGAGCGGAATGTGTTTCGCTTTCACGCCGCTTAGACCCTTCTGGATCATGTCGAAGTTCGGCACCGTCGTGATGACGCCCGCGTAATTGCGCGCGGCCGCCTGTTCGAGAATGCGCACCATGTCGCCGGTATCGCCCGTGGGTGGATTGCGGTAATCGACCGGCACGTTGAAATCTTCGCTCGCGTCGCGCATGCCGTTCTTGACGGTGTTCCACCAGACATTCGAATCCGAGCCGTGGCTCACCATCACGAAGCGTTCTTCGGCCATTGCGCTGCCTGCGCCGAAAGCGGTGACTAGCGTGAGCGCGCTGAGCGCTGTGATTGCGGTGGCCCGCGTGAACGCCGCGAGCGCGCGCCTGGTGCGGACTGAACCGTTCCTCTTCATGATGCTGTCTCCTGTGAATTGTCGTGTGCCGTCATTGCCAGGTTTTCTACTGCCGCTTTTCTTGCGGCTTTCTCGTGAAAACCCTCTGCTCGAATGCTGGCGAATGACGAATAGAATGTAGTTGATGGAATTCTGGCTCTCAAACGGAATGTTGAGGACTTTTCCTCAGTTCCTTCCGAACCCGAGGTACGCATGACGGCGAGAAAAAAGCCCACCATGGAGGACGTCGCGAAGGCGGCGGGCGTGAGTTACGCAACGGTGGAGCGGGTGCTGAACGGGCGCGGCGGCGTGTCGCGCGCGAAGGAAGCGGGCGTGCTGGAAGCGGCGCGCACGCTCAAGATCGACCGTGCGCTGCACGAGGTTTCGGTGCGCTGGTTGCGCATTGCCATCGTCACGCAGAATCCGGCGTCTGCGTCGCCGTATTACGCGGCGCTGCAACAAGGTTTCGAACTGGCGCAGAAGTCATTCGAGACATATCGCGTGCTATGCAGCGTGACGTTTTTCGATGATCTCGAACCGCAGTCGCTTGCGAAAGTCATTGAGCGCGCCGCGCAAAAAGCCGATGCGATGATCGTCGTGGCTTACGAACATCCGCTTGTGGTCGATGCGGTTTCGCGCGTCGCGAAGAAGATGCCCGTGGTGACGGTCGCGAGCGATTTGCCCGATAGCGGCCGCCTTGCCTACGTGGGCATCGACAATCGTTGTGCGGGGCGCATTGCGGGCGAATTAATGGGGCGCTTCGTGGGCCGCGAGGGCGGCCAGATCGTGGTGATCGCGGGTCTGCGTACCTATCTCGGCCACGAGGAGCGCGACGGTGCGTTTCGCTCCGTGCTGCGCCGTCGTTTTCCCGCGTGCGAAGTGGTGGCGACGGTCGAGAGTCGCGAAGACGCGCGCTCCACCGAGCGCCTCACGCGCGACGCCATTGCAAAGTATGCGGATTTACGTGGCATCTACAATATTTCCGTTGGCGATGAAGGCGTGGCGCGTGCGCTCAAGGCGAAAAAGCGCGAGCACGAAACGGTGTTGATCGGCCATGAACTCACGCCGGTCAGCCGCGCGCTATTGATCGAGGGCGTCATGGATGCGGTGCTCGATCAAAGCCCGTTTGTGGAGGCCGTACGCGCGGTCGAAGTCATATTGGGTCACTACAATCGCGGCACGCCTTCCGGCTTGCCATTGCAAACGCCGATTTCGATTTATATGCAGGAAAATCTGCCGGCGCAGTTTTAATCGATGCTCAATCAAAAAGGAACGCTGCGATGAAAAGATTTTGCTTCGCATTGGCCGCGATTTTGACGATGGCGGGCGCGCACGCGAACCCGCTCGATCATGGCGATTTCGTTTCTATTCCCACGCGCGCGGGCGTGACGCAAAGCCTTTTTGTCGCCACACCGGCGCAGAAGCCCGCATGGGTGATCGTGTTGTTTGGCGGCACGCCAGGCGCACTGCATCTCGGGCCGAACGGCGCCACCACGCTCAAGGGTAATTTCCTGATCCGCTCGGCGCAGCATTGGATCGACGACGGCGAGGCGGTCGTGCTGGTGGATACGCCGTCCGATCACACGGAAGGTGTCGATGATGATTTCCGCTACGGCAAGGATTCGTTCGTCGATACGCAGGCAATTGCGGCGAAGGTGCGCGAGCGCTTTCCAGAGGCGAAGATGGCGTTTGTCGGCACCAGCGCGGGTACGGTGTCGGTGGGCAATGCGATGAAGCGCGACGCGAAAATCGCCGATGCCTTTGTGCTGACTTCACCCGTGACGGTCTCGCGCAAAGGCGAGGCCACTATCGCCGATCTCGATACCGATGGCACACAAAATCGCGTGCTGGTCGTGGCGAATGCGGGCGATCAATGTCCATCGTCGCCTCCCGATGTCGCGAAACGGCTCGCGCAGAATCGTCATTATGCGTATGTCGAAGTGAATTCGAACGAAGGCGATTCGAATGGCGCCGGCCGTTGCGGCGGTCATTCTCCGCACGGCTTTCTGGGGATCGAAATGGATGTGCTTAAGGCGATTCAGGGGTGGTTGAAAGGGCAAGGCAGCGGCAATTAGCTTTCCGCTTGCCACGGCGTAAAGCCGGATTCCAGCGCAATGCAATCGCCACCGCTACCACTACCCTCAGGCAGCATCCCAACGCGCCTGCGCCACGGTCAGCTTCTTCGGGATCAGCTTGAGGTCGGTGAAAGTATCGGCGATCTGCTGCTGATAGGCGAAGGTGGCGGCATCGACTGGCTGCACGCCGAAGCTCGCGCGTCTGAGCGCGACTTCCAGCGTGGCGGCATCGAGCCCAACCAGTGGCGAGAGTTGCGTGGCCACACTGGCGATATTGTCGCGTGCATAGGCGTCCACTGCCGCGATCTCGTCGAGCAGCGCGTGAACAACCGGCGCATGCGCAGTCGCGAACTTGCGGCCTGCGAGGTAGTACTGCGTATTGCGCACCAGACCTTCGCCGGTGGCAATCGCGCGCGCATTGGCCTGACGCTCGATGGCCGCGAAGTACGGGTCCCAGATCGCCCACGCATCCACGCTATGGCTCGTGAAAGCAGCGCGCGCATCGGCCGGTGCGAGATAAACCGGCTGAATATCTTCGTAACGCAGACCGGCTTTTTTCAGCGCTTCGACCAGCAGGTAATGCACGTTCGAGCCGCGATTGAGCGCCACGCGTTTGCCGCGCAAATCGGCGACGGTGCGAATCGGCGAATCCTGCTGCACGACGATGGCTTCGCCGCGCGGCGCGGGCGGTTCGCTGCCGATATAGACGAAATCCACGCCACCGGCCTGCGCGAAAATCGGCGGTGTCTCGCCCACGGCGCCCACATCGACGGCACCGGCGTTGAGTCCTTCGAGCAATTGCGGGCCGCCGGGAAATTCCAGCCATTGCACGGCGAAACCCGATGAAGCTAGGCGTTTTTCGAGCGCCTTCTGCGCTTTCAGCACCACAAAGTTACCGTACTTCTGATAGCCGACGCGCAGCACTTTCGTGTCGTCCGCACGCGCCGCGCGGCTGCCGAAAGACAGCGCCAGAGCGCTGGCTGCGCCGGCTTTAAGAAGTAGACGGCGCGTGTCATTCGCGCTGGAGCGGTCGTGCGGGGAATTCGACATCGTAGTGTGGCCCGGAAATGAAGTAGCTCGAATGCGTGCATGCACGGCGAACGCGCATGATGCACGGCGAACGCGCATGATGCGCGGCGATTCGCGCGCCGGTCAACGAATCGCTTCGAAGTATTTCTGCTACTTATTTCGTGGGAGAGAAATAGGGGCGGCGGCTCTCTGGGTGTATAGTTGTTTGACGAAACGATATGAGCGATAACGCGACCATGTACCGTAAAAGCTTCGAAGGAATGAACTGCTCGATCGCACGCGCGCTGGAAGAAGTGGGCGAGTGGTGGAGTTTGCTCATCGTGCGCGAGTGCACGCAGGGCACGACACGGTTCGACGAATTCCAGAGCCGTTTGGGGATTGCGCGCAACGTGCTTACTGCCCGTCTCGCGCGCTTGATCGAACTCGACATTATCGAGCGTTATCCGCTGGCGGAGCGCGCGAATACCGATGGTTATCGTCTGACCGAAAAAGGCGACGATCTCTATCCGGTACTGGTCGCGCTAATGCAATGGGGCGACCGCTGGCTGGCGAAAAACGGCAAACCGCCCATCGAACTGGTTGACCGCGTCAACGGGCATCCGGTGGAAACGCTCAAGGTGCAAGGCAAGAATAAACGCCGCCTGGGCTTCAAGGATGTGCGCTTCGTGCCTGGGCCGGGCGCGACGCCCACCACGCACGAAGTCATCGACGATCGCAATCAGCGCGTGTTAGGCGAATCCTGATGGTGATAGCGCGCGCCCGAAATTAACGCCCTCAATTATCGAAAGTCCCCTGATATTCCGGCGCCGCATCCACCCGCGTATTCATTTCGAACATCACGCCGCCAGGTGCGCGGCAGAAGAAACGCGAGCCGCGTCCGTTATTGAACACGTCTGTTTCCATCTGCACGCCTTCGGCCTTGAATCGCGCATAGAGCGTTTCTACGGCTTCCAGATCGGGCAATTCAAAGCCAAGGTGGAAATTCTCCGGCCACGCGGGCGTATCCGCACCTGCATGATCGATCACGACGTCGTAGCCCGGGCGCTTGAGGATAAACGAGCGGTCCCAGCTACCGGCGATCGTAAAGCCCAGATAGCGCTCGAAAAATGCCGCCGTGGCCTAGGTATCGGCTGAGGGAAAGCTCAGATGATTGAGCTTCATGGTTTGCATCACATCTTGAGTGGCTTCTTTCATGGTCTGTCTCGCTTGCTGTGGCGGCGGCAAAATTGCTGCGCCATTCAGTGAGAACAGAATAAGAGAAGCGCCTGGCTTCGCATACTCGCATTGCCGCTCCATGCGCGGCGCAACGAAAAGCCCTTGCTACAAGGGTCTTTACGACGAAAAGGCAAGCTGAGGAAAGTCGATGCTCGCGTTTGGCGCGATGCAGGCGGGAAGGTCGGCCCGGCGAAAACCGGGCCGACCGGAAACTACATGGCGTTAAGCCGCAAGCGCGAGCGCCTGCGAGAAGTCAGCGATCAGATCGTCGATATCTTCGATGCCCACGGACAGACGCAGCATGCCGTCCGAAATCCCCATGGCTTTGCGCGTTTCGGCGCCGGCTTCGAAGAAGATCGTCGGCGCGACGGGAATGATCAGCGTGCGCGTGTCGCCCAGGCCGGTGGCCTTGATCGGCAATTGCAGCGCGTTGACCACGTCGACCATGCGTTCCGTGTTGAGCAGTTCGAACGAAAGCAGCCACGACGAACCCTTGAACAGCGTCTGCGCGACTTCGTATTGCGGATGGCTCTTCAGGCCCGGATAAAACACCTTGCCGATCGCCGGATGCGCTTCGAGGAACTGCGCGAGCGCGAGCGCATTGTCGCTGCTCTGCTTCACGCGCAGCGCCAGCGTTTCCGCGCCCATCGCAATGGTGTGCGCCTGTTCGGAAGACAGCGCCGCGCCCATGTCGCGCAGGCCCTTCTTGCGGATCTGCAGCAGACCCTGGTCCTTCGCAGCCGAGCGGCGATAGTCGTCGGCGATGTTCGGATACGCGCTCCAGTCGAACAGACCCGTGTCGGTGACCGCGCCGCCCAGCGCCGCGCCATGACCCGCGATCGTCTTCGTCAGCGAATTGATGACGAGGCTCGCGCCCACGGCCTTCGGCTTGAACAGGGCGGGCGAGGTGATGGTGTTGTCGACGACATACACCACGCCATGCTCGCGGCACACCGCGCCAATACCTTGCAGGTCGGGAATCTGCGTGCCCGGGTTGGCGACGGTTTCGACGAACATCATGCGCGTGTTCGGGCGGATGGCGCTCTTCACGTTCTCGACATCGCAGGCGTCGACGGTCGTGACTTCGACGCCCAGCGTGCGCAGCGTGCCGAACAGGCTGTTGGTGTTGCCGAACACGTAGCGGCTGGAGACGATGTGATCGCCCGCGCGCAGCAGCGTGAGGAAGGTGGCCGTGATCGCAGCCATACCGGTGCCGAAGCAGATCGTGCCGACGCCTTCTTCCAGGCTCGTGATCTTGCGCTCGAGCGCGGCCGTGGTGGGCGTGCCCTGGCGCGCGTAGTTGAAGCCGCCTTTTTTCGTGCCCTGAAACACGCCGATCAGATCCTCGACGCGTTCGAAACCGTATTGCACCGAGGTGTGGATCGGCTGGCGCACGCCGCCGTGCTCGCTGCCCGAAATCCGGTCGCCGTGAACGATGCTGGTGGTGAAGCCTTGCTTGCTCATCCTTTCTCCGCTTGTCTAATCCGCATTCAAATCGGCATTGAAATCTCTAACCTGTCGGCGATTATCGCCTGTAACCGGTGGGTCGCGAAGTCCTGGGCGCGGCTGGGAGCCTGACCCCGTCTTAACATTTTCTTGAGACGCCCTTGCTTACCATTGCAAATCACAATCATTCTTATTTGCATTAGGTGAGTACATGCAGTTGAATCGGGGAACGTGGGGCTGTCCGTCCAGCCTGCTGGTGAATCTGCTGGGCGCGACGCTCGGCTGCGCGGCGGTGCCGTCGGCGCACGCACAGGCGGCCCAGACCGCACAAGTCGCTCAAGCCACAGCAGCCACTCAAGCGGCGCAAGTCGCGCAGACAACGAGCGCGGACACAAAAACCAAGGCCAAAGCGGCCGAATCCGCGCCCGCCAAGGCCGGCGAGACGCTGCCCACGGTCGTGGTGAGCGGGAAATCGTCGGCGTATCAGACGCAGTTCGTCCAGTCCGATCTGTTCACCGCGCCCATTCTCGACATGGCGCAGAGCGTCGCCATCGTGCCCAAACGCGTGCTGGACGAGCAGCAGGCGCAGAGCCTGCAAGACATCCTCAAGAACGTGCCGGGCATCACCTTCACTTCGGGCGAGGGCAATCTCGGCTGGGGCGATATGTTCACGATTCGCGGCTTCTCGGGCGAGCAGAGCATCACCATCGACGGGATGCGCGATGCGGGCCTCGCGAATCGCTCAGACACTTTCGACGTCGAGCGCGTCGAGGTTTTCAAGGGCACCGGCACGATCGAATCGGGCGTGGCCGCGCCGGGCGGCAGCGTCAATCTGGTCACGAAAGAGGCGCATCTGGGCGATGCGTATCATCTGTCGACGACGCTGGGTTCGGCCCGCTATCGGCGCGTGACGGCCGATCTGGACAAGCAGATCGGCGAGACTTCGGCGCTGCGCCTGAACCTCATGCGCCACACGCAGGACGTGGACGGCCGCGCGATCGTGCACGACGACCGCTGGGGCGTGGCGGGCTCGCTCGCCATGGGGCTCGGCACGCCTACCACGGTGACGCTCGACTATCTGCATCAGCAGGACAACAACGTGCCCGATACCGGCGTGCCGATCGAACGCGGCACGGGCGGCCAGCGCATGCCGGGCGTGCCCAGCAACGGCTGGTACGGCGACCCCGATCTCTACAAGGATCATTCGACCACGGACCGCGCGAGCATCCGTATCGAGCACGAATTCAGCGACAACCTGCGCATCTCGAACTTCACGCGCTGGGAGCAGACCGATCGCACGACGGTGCTCGCGCCCGCGCGTTTCAATTCGACTTCGGGCACGTCATACGGTTATGTGGGCACCGGTTCGCTCGTGACGAGCGCTTCGGGTGTGCTGTCGTACAGCGGCTATGCGGCCGACCCGAATCTGTCGTCGCTGGCGGTGCTGCGCGGCAGTAATTACGGCACGTCCAAGCGTTACGACATCGTTGCGAACGAAACCAATGTGAACGCGTCGTTCGACACGGGCGGCGTGCATCACGATCTGGTGGTGGGCGCGGAGTTCTATCACGAACGTTATGGCGATCTGCCGCGCAGCGTGATGGCGCCATCGACGAATCCGGTGATGGATCTCACCAACGCCTACGGCACGAGCATGAGCGGCGTCTCGACGATGGAAGGCACCACCGGCGATTACGCAGCGGTCAGCGACGGCGGGGTCTACGTGCGCGATACCGTCACGCTCACGCCGAAGTGGATTCTGGAAGGCGCGGCGCGTTACGACCGCTTCTCGGTGAAGCAGGTGAGCGGCGCGGCCAATGCGCATAGCGTGGCGCGCAGCAATGACGGTGCGTTTAGCGGGCGTATCGGCGTGACTTACAAGCCGTTGCCGTTCGGCAGCATTTACGCGAGCTATAGCCGCGCGTCGCAGCCCTCGGCGGTGGGGGCGTCGACCAATAACGTGATTTACGGCGACACCTCGAGCGCGAGCGCCACCCTGAAACCGGCCGTCGCGCAGACCTGGGAAGTGGGTTCGAAATGGGACTTGCTGGAGCGCCGTCTTTCGCTGACCGGCGCGCTCTTTCGCACGGAGTTGAGCGATTCGTGGGATTACGGCGATACGACGTCGAGCGTGGTGCGTGCGTTGCCGCCCAAGCGCGTCGATGGCATCGAACTGGGCGTGTCGGGCAACATCACCGATAAATGGTCTGCATTTGCAGGGGTTGCAGCGATGCGCGGGCGCATCACCAAGGGCGCCAACGCGGGCCAGCGCCCGGCCAATGTGCCCAATGCCACCTTCAATATGTGGACCACCTATGAAGTGACGCCGAAATTCTCCGTGAGCTATGGCGTGCAATACGTCGGCACGCGCCGCTATACCGACAATGAATACGTGGGCGGCCAGAGCAATAACAGCAGCACGGTGAGCGGTGCGAGCGGCACGCATCCGACCTATGTGTACGACGCGGAAAAAGCGCCTGCTTTCTGGCTGCATTCGCTGGCGGCGCATTACACGGTCAGCAAGAACCTCTCGTTGAGCCTGAATGTGCAGAACCTGTTCAACAAGTTCTATTACTCGGCGATTGGCGCGTCGCTCGACGGCTTCCAGCTTTATGGCGTGCCGGGTGCGGGCCGTACGGTGCTGCTGTCGGCGGACGTGCGTTTCTGATGGCCGCGTAGAAGCCCGTAAAGGCGCATAGAAAGGATAAATCGATGATCGTGGAAATACCGGGCGTCTTTAGCCCGCAGGAATCGGCCGTGCTGGTCGAACGGTTGCGCGCCGCGCAATGGGTCGACGGCAAGGTCACGGCGGGCGCGCAATCGCAGCGTGTCAAACAGAACCGGCAACTGGCAGGCGACGACCCGCTCGCGCGCGAAATTGGCGATGACATTATCGACCGGCTCGCAAAGGATGCCGTGTTTATGTCCGCTGCGCTGCCCAAACGGATTTATCCGCCGCTATTCAATAGCTATACGGGCGGCGAGGCGTTCGGTTTTCATATCGACAATGCCGTGCGCGGTATTCGGGCGTCGCGTGAACGGGTACGCACGGATCTTTCGGCCACGCTGTTTCTGAGTGATCCATCGACTTACGACGGCGGCGAACTCGTGATTCGCGATACCTATGGCGAGCAGCGCGTGAAGCTGCCCGCCGGGCACATGATCCTGTATCCGGGATCGAGCGTGCACAAGGTCGAGCCGGTGACGCGGGGCGAGCGTATCGCCTCGTTTTTCTGGGTCGAAAGCCTGGTGCGCGAAGATGCGCAGCGCTCGCTGCTGCTCGAGATGGATGTCGCGATCCAGCGCCTCACGCAGCAGCAGGCCAGCGACGATGCGCTGATTCAACTCACAGGTTGCTACCACAACCTTCTGCGCATGTGGGCCGACTGCTGACGCTTTAGCGCTGCGTCGTCAGCGCTTCGACAGATCGATCAGGAAGCGCGTGCCCTGGCCCGGTGCGGTGTCCAGCGTCACGCGCCAGCCCTGGTGTTCGCAGATGCGCTGCACGAGTGAAAGGCCGAGGCCCAGGTTGTCGCTGTTCGCCGCGCCGCCGCGCACGAAAGGTGCGAAAACGCGGGGTTTTACGGTATCGGCGATACCTGGGCCATCGTCGGCGACTTCGAATGTGGTTGCGCTTGCGCGTATGGCGATGCACGTGCCGCTGGCGGCGTGCTGCAAGGCATTGCGGATCAGATTGGAGAGCACGATGCGCAGCAGCGCGGCCGGATAGTAGGGCGCTTGCACAACCGCATTCTGTGGCGCAATGGCGCTTTCCATGCGCAAACCGATTTGCGTCGCACGTGGCGACCAGTGAAGGACTTCTTCATTCACGACGGTGGCGATATCGCTTTGCGCGAAGCCGTCTGCTGCGGCGTTGCCGCGCGAGAGCATCAGATACGCCGCAAGCTGCTGGTGAATCTCGCGCGAGGCCGCGTGCATGCGTTGCAGTTTCGCGCGATTCGCAGCGGGCAGCGCAGGATCGTCGAGCAGCAATTCGCATGAACTCGATATCACCGTGAGCGGTGTGCGCAACTCGTGGCTCACATCGGCGGTAAAGAGTTTTTCGCGCTGCAATGCCGCTTCGAGCTGGTTATAGGTGATGTCGAATGCCGCCGCGAGACGGCCGATTTCATTCTCGGGATAAGCTTGTGCCAGGCGCGTTTGCGGCGGCAGTTCGGGACGCGTGACGACCTGTTCCGCGAGTCGCGTGAGCGGCCGCAGAAAGCGCCGCGTGAGCGCGCCGCCCAGCAAAAACGCCACCAGCAGGCCGCCGCCCACGCTGCACACCGTTACCCAGTGCGAGTGCGCGCGACGTTCTTCAAACGCGGTGTAATCGCGTAGCAGCATGTAGCGCACGCCGTCGCGATCGTCGGCCATGACGTGCCAGTCGCGGTCGTTGTGCTCTAGGCGAGTGAAGCCGGGCTCGACCTGACGCAGCCAGCGCGGGAACGTGTCGCCGCCGGGTTCGCCGTGAAAGAAGCGGTCGGGACGGCCCACGTCCTTGCCGGAGAGAAATTCGCCGCGCACGCGTTCGAGCGCCATGCCCATGTCGATCTGCTGAAGATGCCGTTCGAGCCGGTTGACTGTCCACATCGACACCAGCGAAAGCAGCCCGCCAACCAGCACGGCCAGCACCAGATAGGTGAGCACGAATTCGCGCGCGAGCGTGCGCCGCCCGCCGCGCGGCGGCGTTTGAGCGGCGAATTCAGGCGTCATCGGCGGGAGTGTCGGGCGCGCGCAATTGATAGCCGACGCCATGCACCGTATGCAGCAGCGCGTGCGCAAAAGGTTTGTCGATCACCTGACGCAATTGATGAATATGCGTGCGCAGACTGTCGCTATCGGGCGGCGAATCGAGCCAGAGCGACTCTTCCAGCTTGCTGCGCGCAACCACGGCAGGACTCGCTTTCATCAGCATTTTCAGCAGCGTCATGGGCGCGGGCGGCAAGCGTAATGGCTGGCCCGCGCGCGTGAGTTCGCGCGTGTCGATATCGAGCACGAGATCGCCAACCTGCAAGGTACGCGCGGTCGAACGGCTGCGCGGACGCTGCATGAGCGCCTTGACGCGCGCGCCCAGTTCCGCGAGCGCGAATGGCTTGATGAGGTAATCGTCGGCGCCGGCGTGAAAACCGGTAAGCCGGTCGTCGAGCGTATCGCGCGCCGTCACCATGATGAGCGGCGTTTCGCAGCCCGCATCTTCGCGTAGACGGCGGCACAACTCATAGCCGTCGAGACGCGGCAAGGCCAGATCGAGAATGATGACGTCGAATTCGCCCTGCGCAGCCAGCGTGTAGCCGTGCATGCCGTCCATTGCGCAATCGACGATGTAATTTCGCGCGCCGAGATAACTGGCGATATTGCCGAGAATGTCAGGATCGTCTTCGATCGCAAGAATACGCATGATTGACCGGAAAAGACCTGTGATTAAGTACGACGCGCGATTTTATCATTTTGAGTCGATATCGATGGCTAATCGCGTCGAATAGCCCTGCTTTTAAAGCAGGCATCCTGATTAATGAATTCGCGCCTGGGTGGGGATTGATCGGGTGCTTATTTTCATTCGCATATTGCAACTAACTGCCAGTTTTTTCGGGCACTGTTTGAACCGCGCGATCCTTATCAGGATCGCGCGGCAACCAGCTTGTTTTCCAGCGAGTGAGTTTTAGACTAACGCGGTTGCGTGGGGACGATGCGCGTCGGCAGATAGAGCGTGAAAACGAAGCACAAGAGATGGAGCAATGCCAGCGCCAAGAAAGCGGCCAGAAAATGATGCGGTAATGCTATTGCCGTGTGGCTCGCAGCCGACGAAAGCGCTATCGAAACCAGCGTCGTTGCAAAGGGGCCGCCAATGCGTTGAGCGATATTGAGCGCGGTATTGGCCACGGCCATGCGTGCTTTGGGAAGCGAAGCATAAGCCGCCGCAATCGCGGGTACGCTGATAGTGCCTTGCCCCAGACCTGTGACGAAAAGGCTCAGCGTCGCCCAGACCGGCGAGTACGCGTGGATGCTCATCCACACGAATACGAGCGTGCCGACCAGCGCCAATAGCGCACCGCCTGATGCAACCGGGCGGCATCCGAATCTATCCGTAAGCACGCCAAGCACTGCGAACGAACCCATCATGCCGATGCCGATCGCAGCGACAAGCCAGCCTGCTTGCGCGGCAGACAGCCCGCATCCGGCGATAAGAAAAAGCGGCACAGCAAGCTGGCGACCGAACAACATGCCGTTAGCGAAGAATTGCGTGAAGGCGGCGACGCGGAACAGGCGCACCGAGAAAATGCGAACGTCGATCAGCGCGGAATCGCCTTTATTTAGCGCATGTTTGACAAAGGCAGCAAGCAGGACGATACCCGCTGCGATAAACGCAATGCCTTCGAAATCCGTTGCACTCTGCAAGCCATACACCAGCGCAACGAGGCCCGGCGAAATCAGCGCAAAACCTGCGTGATCGAATTGGCGCGCTTGCGCAATGGCGGTATCTCGCGGCAGCATCCGCGCGGCTAATGCAATACCCAATACGCCAATCGGCACGTTGACAAAAAAGAGCCACGGCCACGATGCGTGCGCGAGTATCGCGCCAGCCAGCACGGGCCCGAGGATCGGCCCGAGCAGAATGGGCAGCGTCGTATAGCCCATCACGCGCTGCATGTTCTTGCCGCCTACACGTCCTATCATCATCTGCGCCATCGGCGCGAGCACGCCCGCGACGAGCCCCTGAAAGAGTCGCGCGCCTATGAGCATAGCGATGTCGTGTGCCAATCCGCAAAGCGCGGATGCCAACGTGAACGTGGCGAAGCAGAACAGATAGAGACGCCTGGCGCCCACGCGGTCGACCAGCCAGCCGTTGAGCGGCAGCATCAGCGCCATCGCCAGCAGATAGCCGCTCACGATCCACTGCGTTTGCGCGATGGGCGCATCGAGCGTGCGGCCGATCGTGGATAGCGACACGTTCACGAGCGTCGCGTCCATCTGCGCCATGAACGAGCCTATCGACACGACAAGCGCAACTTTCCAGATGCGCGGGTCGATGCGCGAGGGCGTAGGCGTGCCGGTCATGTCCTGCTGGTTCTCGCTATTGGGTTTCTGTCGAAACACGAATATAACCGCTCGAACGTGCCACGCCACGGAATATCGATCTGCCAATCGCTCGTTTGGCGCGCGCGAGGTTCGTTGCTAGATTGTCCGCACCTTCATTGACGCGGAGAAAATCATGGCAGAGACCGGAGAGCAGGGCCAACACGCAGGGGCGCAGGCAGGCGTGCATGTCATCGCCACCGACGAAGAGGCGATTGCCGTCGCGCGCGAGCTCGCCGTGCGTCTCGCCCAGGGCGCCGCCGAGCGCGATCGCGAACGGCGTTTGCCGCGCGAAGAAATTGAATGGTTTTCGCAATCCGGGCTGTGGGCGATTACGGTGCCGAAAGCTTATGGCGGCGCAGGCGCCTCATTCGTCACGCTGACGGAAGTGATCAAACTCATTTCCGCCGCCGATCCTTCGCTGGGTCAATTGCCGCAAAATCACTTCGGCCTTGTCGATGTAATTGCGCTTACGGGCACGGAGGAACAGAAGCGCTATTTCTTCGGCGAAGTGTTGGCGGGCAAGCGATTCGGCAATGGATTTTCCGAAAAGGGTACCAAAAACGTACTCGATCTGAAAACGCGCGTGCGCCGCGATGGCGACGATTACGTGGTGGACGGCACCAAGTTCTATTCGACGGGCGCTCTATTCGCGCATTACGTGCCGGTGCTCGGGCTCGACGAGGCGCGCCGTGGCTGGCTGGCCTATATTCCGCAGGGCACACCAGGGCTGACGATTACCGACGATTGGTCCGGTTTCGGCCAGCGCACCACGGCAAGCGGCACGGTCACGCTGGACAATGTACGCGTGGCTGCTTCGCATCTGCTGCCTGCGTACCGCGTCTCCGATCTGCCCACGCTGAACGGCCCGGTTTCGCAGATCATTCAGGCTGCCATCGACGCGGGCATTGCCAAAGGCGCAATCGACGATACGCTGGCTTTCGTGCGTGAACGTTCGCGCCCATGGGTGGATAGCGGCGTGGAGCGCGCGAGCGACGATCCTTTAACGGTACGCGAAATCGGCCGTCTTTATATTCAGTTGCATGCGGCCGAAGCGTTGCTCGAACGATCGGCAAAGGTGCTCGATGAAATTACTGCGCAGGAAACGGTCAGCGAAGACGATGTGGCGCGCGCATCGGTAGCGGTGGGCGAGGCCAAAGTGCTCACTACCGAAGCCGCGCTGCTCGCCGGTGAAAAGCTATTCGAGCTGGCGGGCACGCAATCGACACTGGCTGCGCACAATCTCGACCGTCACTGGCGCAACGCGCGTACGCATACGCTGCACGATCCTGTGCGCTGGAAGTATCACCTCGTCGGCAACTATTATCTGAACGGGACGAAACCCGCGCGTCACGCGTGGAATTGAGTAAGTTTCGCGGCAGGCACGTTGCATAAAAAGCGGGACGGGCAATCGAATGCTCGCCCCGCTTTTTTGATTGCCCGGAATTTCGCGTTACTTGCGATCGGAATAGATCTGGTCGAATGTGCCGCCATCGGCGAAATGCGTGGCTTGAGCCTTTTGCCAGCTACCGAAAACCTGTTCGACCGTGAAGGTCTTGAGCGGCTTGAATTCGTCGGCGTGTTTAGCGAGCACGGTTTTATCGCGCGGACGCAGATGATGTTGCGCGATGATTTCCTGCGCGGCAGGCGTGTACAGATACGTCAGGTAGGCCTGCGCTTCCTTGCGCGTGCCGCGCTTGTCCACCACCTTGTCGACAACGGCAACGGGCGGTTCGGCCAGCAGACTCGTCGATGGATACACGGCTTCGAAGTCCCTGGCGTTATCGCCTGTTTCAATCAAGCCGACTTCGTTTTCGAAGGTAACGAGCACATCGCCGATGCCGCGCTGCGTGAAAGTCGTCGTCGCGCCGCGTCCGCCTGCATCGAGCACGGGCACGTTCTTGAGCAACGCGCGCTCGAAGTCGAGCGCCTGCGCGTCGCTTGCGCCTTGCAGCTTGCGAGAGCCCCACGCGGCCAGATAGGCGTAACGGCCGTTGCCCGAGGTCTTCGGATTGGCGATCACCACCTGCACACCGGGCTTGACCAGATCGCTCCAGTCCTTGATGTGTTTCGGGTTGCCCTTGCGCACGAGAAACACCATCGTGGTGGTATACGGCGCGCTCGCATCGGGCAGCCGCGTGCGCCAGTCGGCGGGCACGAGCTGGCCGCGTTCGGCGAGCAGATCGATATCGTTGGGCTGGTTCATGGTGACGACATCGGCCTGCAGACCTTGCAGCACAGAAAGTGCCTGCGCGCTGGATGCACCATGCGACTGGCGGATCGACACGGTTTCGCCGGTCTTCTGTTTGTACTCGGCGATAAAGCTCGCGTTGATGTCCTTATAGAGTTCGCGCGTGACGTCGTATGAAACATTGAGAAGCGTAACGTCTGCATGCGCGAGCGGTGCGGCGAATGCGGTGCCTGCAACGATGCTCGCGCCAATAAAGCGCACGGCGCGCCCGATTCCATTCATGGTGGTCCCCGAGTGATCTGTTCGATGATGCCGATGTGATGGCGGCGGTGCCGCCTGGACGAACCATTTTATCGACGGCGTGCGTACGCCTTATATCGATCGCTGCGTTGCTTTCCCGAATTGGCGATAAAGACGCTCGTGCCGGCACGGGTTATATCGATGTGCCGAATCGTTATTGGCGTGGCGCGCACCGCGTTTTTATACTGCGTCGAAGGCTTGGCGATCAGACGAGATTAGGGTAGCCGAATGCGCGGGCTTCATCGGCGAACTGCTGGATACGCGCGTAATCGGCGGGCGCAAGACGCATGAAGCCACGCAGGCGCAGTGTTCGTGCGCGTTGTGGGTCAGCCGCGCACGCGTGGTCGAGCGCATCGCGCAGCAAGGCAGCCTGTTGTTCCGGCAAGCTGCGCGAGGCGATGAAGGGCAGGCCCGGCGCGGCAGCGCTCATCCCGATCGTGCAAACGTTTTGAAGCCATGCCGGCAGTGCATCGCGCACGTAGGCCAGTGTCACGCAATCTATGGCGGCCACATCCGCTTCGCCCGCGTCCAACGCGCGCAACGCGTTCAGATGGGAGCCAACCCACTTAACCGAAGAAAAGAAGCGGCCCGCATGAGCGAGCGGCGCAATGGCGTGACGCAAGGCGTTCATGCCGCTATGTGAATCCGCGCTGTTGCAGGCCGCACGCAGACCGCGGCAGGATTCGAGCGAGCGTGCGCCCTGATCCCATGCTTGCCGCGATACGACGAACACGCTGCGATAAAGCGGGCCATCGCAGCCTTCTGCATCGAATACCGGCGTGGCGAGCAGATGCGTGGTATCTGCGATGCCCAGCAGGCGATACGGAAAACCGCAAGTCTGCGAAATCAGCAGATCCGGGCGACGCCAGAACGCGAGCAGATCGTCGGGGATATCGGCGGGCAGATTCACATCGCGTGGGCCACCCGCGCGAGCGAAAGTATCGAGCGTGTCACGCAGCAACGCGCGCCACAGCGCGTCGTGCTGCGGCGTGACGTTGTACATCGGCAAGGCGGCGATCCATTGGCTCATCGCGACAGTTTAAGCAATTGCGGGCGACTTTGCCCGTGCGGGAAATCATGGCTGAATATTTCGATGCCGATCACGCGCGGGAAGTTGCCGCGCTGAAGGCGGGTTTCATTGCCCGCACGGAATGGCCCACCTGGCTGTTGATCGCGGCTGTCTATGGCGGCTGGGGCGCCACGGTGTTGCTGGTGCATAACCACACGCTGCCGCTCGCGGGAGCCACGCCCATTTTCATCCTGCTGTGTGCGTGGCATATGTCGATGCAGCATGAACTCCTGCATGGTCATCCCACATCGTATGGATGGCTAAATAAGATGATGGGTTATCCACCGCTGGCAATCTGGTTTCCCTATACGCTCTATCGCGATACTCATCTCGAACATCATCGCGACGAAGCACTCACGCTGCCCGGGCTCGACCCCGAGAGCAATTATGTGCCTGGGCTGCAGTGGCAAAGCTGGCCGCGATGGCGCCGTGCAATGTGGCACGCACGCAAGCGCTTTGTGGGCCGCATGCTGGTTGGTCCGCCGATGAGTGCTGCGGCCGTCGTTGCCGCTGCGTGGCGTGCGCTGCGCGACGGTGATCGACGCTATACGCCGATGTGGATCGCGCATGGGCTCAGCGTTTCCTTATTGCTGTTCGTGCTCGATCGTTGGGCAGGAATTCCCTGGTGGTATTACCTGCTGGCCGTCACGTGGCCTGCGCTTTCACTCGCGACGATCCGCTCGCTCTACGAGCATCGCGCGGCGCCGGAGCCCAAGGCTCGGATCGTCATCAACGAAGCAGGGCACGTTATGCGCCTGCTGTTCCTGAACAACAATTACCATCTCGTGCATCACGATCTGCCCGCGTTGCCCTGGTATTTGCTTGGGCGTGTCTATCGCCTGCGTCAGCAGGACTACGCGAGAAAATGCGGCTATTTTGTGATTCGCGGCGGCTACGGCGAACTGTTGCGCCGCTACGCGTGGCGCGCCACCGATGCCGTCGTGCATCCGTTCGACGCGGCGAACGAAACGCACGACGTTCAGGGCACGGCGCAGATTACAGCCTGATCAATCAGGTTGCCGATGCAAGTGCACCGGTTTTCACCTCTTGCTGCGCGCCTTCGTCTGCAAGCTCGGCTTCGATATCGTGCAGCCGATGCGGTGCGAAGATTCGCAGCGCGATGAACCAGGCGAAACCGGCGGCCAGCAGCGCGGCAAACACATAAGGAAGGGCTGCATACGCACCCGGCGCGGCCGGATAGATGCTGCCGACGAACGGAATGCCAATCAGCACCACGGCAATCACGCTGATCGCGATATGCTGCGGCTTGAGTTCGCCACGACGGTGCAGGAACACCGGCGCAGCAACGGCGACGATCACATAAGTCAGCAGAAAGCCGAACGTGGCAATCGTGCTGAGATAGCCATAAGCGTCGAACAGCGACGTGCCGCACCATTGAAACACCACGCCCACGACGAGCGAAAGCAGCGCAAGCAGCGTGACGGCGACGTGCGGCGTGGCGTTGCCTGCGTGAGCGCGTCCGGTGGCGGAATGCAGCAATCCTTGACGCGCGAAAGTGTAGAGCAGTCGCGCCGCCGCATTGATCGACGAGAAGAACGCGGCGAAGAAACTCAATGCGACGCCAGCGTCGATCAGCACGCCGAGTGCGCCAAGATGGATACCATGCGCGACGGCGGAAAGCGGTGCGTTCGCCTGGTCGAGCGGCGTGGCCGCGCCTTGAAACAGCGCAACCAGCCCATACGACGCGACGAGAAACAAGGCTGCCGGTCCCAGAATACTGACGATCACCGCGCGCGGGATCAGCCGGAACGGCTCGCGTGCTTCCACGCCCAACGCCGTCACACTTTCAAAACCCGTGAAGCTGAAAAAGGCCAGCACCATGCCCAGACGCAATTGATCTGGCCTCACGGCGGCCAGTGTGATCTGTTTCGGATCGACCCAGCGGCGATGCAGAAACAGCGCCGCGCCAATCACAAACAGAATGAGTACGACGGTGCTGATCTCGATCCAGAGCGTCGTGCGCGTCGATAGACGGATATCGCGCCACGTAATGAACCACGCGCCGACCGTCACCGCTACGGTGATCGTAACGGTCGCGACCAGTCCCGTGCCCGCCGCGCCTACGCCAATGTCCTTGAACAGCACGACGACTTCGTTGACGGTGCCTTGCAGAATGCCCGCCGCGCCGATACCGTAGGCAATCAGTAGCGACCAGCCCGCGACGACGCCCCAGATCGGGCCGAGTCCGCGTGCCGCGTAGGTGTACAGAGCGCCCGGCGATGCCGTGCGTTTAGCGAACTGGGTAATACTCCACGAAGTAAACAATAAGCCGATGGTGGCAAGCAGATAGGCGAGCCAGGTGCCGTTGCCGGCCGTGGCGAATACGGCTGGAATCAGCAGGCCAGCACCGCCGGCCGCGCCGACAAGACCAATCGATTGCGCAATTAATTCGGATAGCGAAAGATAGCCGCGCCGCAAAGCGCCGCCGTCTCGCGCCTGAGCGGCGAGTTCGGACATGATGTGATTCCGGGAAGTTTTTCTAAAGGAGGGTGTCCCACGCCGGGCGGCGCGGGACCGATTTCATCAAGCGGTTTCGGCGGTTTCCGCATGCTGGGCGACGGCCTCGCGCTTCACGCGTTCGATGTCGCGGTAGTGGGCGGCGGGGTGATCGTCCGGCAGTTTGGCGCCGTCGCCGAAGAGCTTTTCGCGCAGCGTGCCGGGCGCATACTCGCGCGCATACACACCGCGACGCTGCAATTCCGGCACGAGATGCTCGACCACATCCTCGAAGGTTTCGTGCGCGATTGCGTAGGCCAGATTGAAGCCATCGACGTCGGTGAACTCGACCCATTGCTGGAGAATATCCGCGACTGTGCTGGGCGAACCCACGAATACCGGGCCCAGGCCGCCTACACCGCCCCAGCGCGCCAGTTCCTCGATGGTCCAGGCCTTGTCGCCGCCTGCCAGGTGTTCGACGGCGGAAACGATCGCATTGGTTTGCACGCGGCGCACGGTGTCGGTCGGCAGATACTGGCCGAAGTCGATGCCGGTCCAGCCCGACATGAACACGAGCGAGCCATCGTAAGAGACGTGGCGCTGATAGTCCTCGAACTTCGCCTGAGCCTTTTCATCGGTTTCGTCGACGATCACCGTGACGAGGTTATAGATCAGCAACTTGCGTGGGTCGCGGCCCGCGAGTTCGGCCTGCCGGCGCACTTCGGCCACGTAGTCGCGCAACAGCGTCTGCGTGGGCGCGGCAACGAACACACATTCCGCGTGCTGGGCGGCAAAGGTTTTACCCGGCCCTGACGCGCCCGCCTGGAACAGCACGGGCGTACGTTGAGGCGAAGGTTCGCAAAGATGATAACCAGGGACTTCGAAGTATTTTCCCTTGTGGCCGATCTCGTGGACCTTCTCGGGATGCGTGAATACGCCTTTTTCCCGATCGCGTACCACCGCACCATCTTCCCAACTGCCTTCGAAGAGCTTGTAGAGCACTTCCACATACTCCGCCGCCACTTCATAGCGATTGTTGTGATCGGCGAGACCGCCCTGGCCCACGTTCTTCGCGCCGCTTTCCAGGTAGGACGTCACCACGTTCCAGGCGAGCCGTCCCTTGGTGTGATGATCGGCCGTGGAAAGGCGGCGCGCGAAAGTGTAGGGATGCTCGAAGCTGGTCGAAGCCGTAATGCCGATACCCAGATGCTCGGTCGCCAGCGCGAGCGGCGCAGCAAGCTGGAGCGGATCGTTGACGGGAATCTGCGCGGCCTGATGCAGCGCGTGATAATTGCCGCCCTTATAGACATCGTAATAGCCGATCACATCGGCGATAAAGATCGCGTCGAAAATACCGCGTTCGAGAATCTTCGCGAGATCGGTCCAGTATTCCAGATCCTTGTATTGCCACGAACGATCGCGCGGGTGGCGCCACAAACCGGGCGACTGATGGCCCACGCAATTCATTTCGAAGGCGTTAAAGCGGATGTTTTTGCTCATGACGCTCACTTGCTCCCACGGCCAGCGCCGTTGCCGATCTGCCAGACGAAGGGCGGCTCCGTGCCATTGATGGTCCAGTCGCCCACGATGCGGGCCTTATAAACCAGCGGATTGTGCGACGACACCGTACGCGCGTTGCGCCAGTGGCGGTCGAGGGCAAGCCGCTTGCTGATAGCCGAAGCACCCAGCGCATCGAACAGATGCGTGGCCGCGCGCAAAGCGAGTTCGGACGTCACAAGCTGGCTTTGTGCCGAAGCGATTTCCGCATCCACATTGGCTGCGCGTTCGGCTGCATCGTCGCCGCCGAAACGCGCCTCATAGGCGCGCTGCGCGGGTTCGGCCGATTGCAGCGCGACGGCCTCGGCGGCATAAGCCCACGAGGCGATCTCGCCCACCACCTGCTGGATCTGCGCATCTTCGCTCACGTGCGGCGCGTTGCCGTGGCTATAGACGCGCGTGCGGTTGCGCACGAGTGTGGCGGCATCGCGCTTCACGGCTTCGGCGATACCCGCGAGCGTGGCGACGTGGAAGAGTTGATAGAACGCGGTCTGGTATTTGAAGCGGCGTTCGAAGTCGATGATATTGCGCGCTTCGACTGTAGCGTCCTTGAACAGCGTGGTGCCGCTGCCCGTGGTCGTCTGGCCGAAGCCGTCCCAATCGTCTTCGCGCACGACGCCGCCTTGCTGCGTGCTCACCGCGGCGATCACGTCACTGCCGTCCTCGGCGCGCTGGGCGTAGACGTCGATCCAGTCGGCGTAGATCGTGCCGGTACTGTAGTACTTCGAACCATTTACAAAGTAATGGCCATCGCGCTGGGAAACCTTGGTGTTCGTCTGGCCGACGGCCACATCGCCCACTTCCGACCATGCGCTGCCTACGATCTGGCCGCTCACGAAGCGGTCGAACCAGAGGCGCTGATCGGCATCGGCCGGTGCGTTCAACCAGTCTTCGACAAAGGCGAAATGCGCGCGCAGTGCTTGTGGCAGATTCGAATCGGCGGCGGCCAGTTCGATCAGCAACCGGAACAGTTGCGGGATGGACGCGCCTGCGCCGCCATATTGAACAGGAATGCGCACTGCACCAAAGCCCGCTGCCTTGAGTGCTGCAATGGCTTCGTGCGGCAGGATGCGTTCACGGTCGCGCTCGGCGGCGCCACGTGCGATGTCGGCGAAGATCGGGCGGAAACGGGCCGCGAGCGTGTCGTAATCGGTGCCCGTGGAGCGTGCGATGTCGGGTCTGGATGCAGTCATGCTGTCTTCCTCTGAGCGGTCTTGGGCGATGGAGACATGGGTTCGTCGATAAATAACCCATGAATAGCGAATGAGTTTGCCAATGGTGTGAGCGACGAGTATAGAAAGCCGCGCAGTCGCGTTCCAATAACGGATTCTCGAAACGATATGGGCGTTATCGATTTGCGTTGGCCCCAATTGCGTTGACTTCATTGGTTATCGCTTTCTCTGCTTTCCATGTGAGCGAATCTTGGTTCTGTTCCCGCGTGGATTTTTCTAAGCTCGGAGATTACGCGGCCATGCCGTCCAATACGACACGCATAAAAAGGGGAAAACAGATGCAGGACCAAACGACCAAACCGACGCTATTGCATCGTATTGCGGCGCCATTGCGCGGCTGGCGCAGACTCGCGGCGCTGGCGCTTTTGAGCGTGCCGGCGGTTTCGGCATGGGCCGCCGGCGCTGTGCCTGCGGAAATTAAGCTCGATTACGCTTATTACTCGCCGGAAAGCCTCGTGATCAAGCGCAATGGTTGGCTCGAACAGGCATTCGCACCGGATCACACACAGGTGCGTTGGGTGCTGAGCCTGGGCAGTAATCGCGCGCTGGAATACCTCAATAGCAGCGCAATCGATATCGGTTCGACGGCGGGGCTCGCGGCCGTGCTGGCCAAGGCCAATGGCAATCCGATCAAGACCGTTTATATCTTCTCGCGTCCTGAATGGACGGCGCTGGTCGTGCGCAAGGATTCGCCGATCAAGACGCTGGCCGATCTCAAGGGCAAGAAGATTGCAGCGACCAAGGGCACCGATCCCTATCTCTTCACGCTGCGCGCGTTGCACACCGCCGGTCTGTCGCGAGACGACGTGGAGATCGTCAATCTTCAGCATCCAGATGGCCGCACGGCGCTCGTCAACGGGCAGGTGGATGCGTGGGCCGGACTTGATCCGCACATGGCCGCAGCGCAGATCGACAACGGTGCGCGTCTACTGTATCGCAACGTCGACTTCAATACCTGGGGATTCCTGAATGTTCGTGAAGACTTCCTCAAACAGTATCCGGACGCGGTCACGCGCGTGCTCAAGGTCTACGAACGGGCCCGCGAATGGATCGGCGTGCATCCCGATGAAGCGGCGCAGATCGTAGCGGAAGACTCCAAGGTGTCGCTCGCAGTAGCAAAGCTGCAATTGAGTCGCAATGACTTCAGTCAGCCGGAACCGGGCGCAACGCAGATTAAGGCACTGGAAGCCGCCGCCCCCATTCTCGCGCAGGAACAACTCGTGAAGCCCGGCACGGATCTGAACCGCGTGATCGAATCGCTGATCGATACGCAGGCGGCGCAACCTGCGCTGGCTTCGGCGCAGCGTCCTTAAAGGCAGAGGAGCAAGGCGATGGGAGCCGATGAAACCGCATTGCGCGCGTTGCGGCCAGCGCTGGACATAGCGGCCGAAGCGCAGCCTGCGAACAGCGTGCGTTCGCTATCACGCGGCTGGTGCATCGCCGGGACATGGCTGCCCGTGGCGTTTCTGCTCGTGATCGAAGCGCTGGTGCGCCTGCGCGTGCTGCCCGATAACCTCGTGCCCGCGCCATCGTCGATTGCCGAAGCGCTCTGGCAACTGGGCGCGGACCATTTGCTGCGCCATATCGCGGCCAGCACCGCGCGCGTGGCGGCCGGTTTTGGTTGCGGCGCGGCGCTGGCCGTCGCGGTGGGCGCGGCAATGGGTTTGAGCCGCCGTCTGGACGCGCTGCTCGATCCCAGTTTTCAGGCCTTACGCGCCATTCCCTCGCTTGCGTGGGTGCCTGTGCTGCTGTTATGGATGGGCATCGACGAAGCGCCGAAAATCACTCTCGTTGCAATTGGCGCGTTTTTTCCCGTGCATTTAAGCGTGGTGTCGGGCATTCGCAATGTGGATCGCAAACTGCTCGAACTGGGCGCGATTTACCGGCTTGCGCCATCGCGCCTGTTCCTGCGCATTCTGTTGCCGGCCGCTTTGCCGCAGATTTTCACGGGCTTGCGCACGGCGCTCGCGGTGTCGTGGATGTTCGTGGTGGCCGCCGAACTGATTGCCGCCACGCGCGGCCTCGGCTATCTGCTCAGCGACGGACGCGAAACCGGGCGGCCCGACATCGTTTTCGGCGCAATCATCTTATTGGGCCTGCTCGGCAAACTCACGGATAGCGCCATGCGCGCGCTCGAATCCCGTGTGCTGGCCTGGCGCGATACCGCAATAGAAGGAGAGCGCGCATGACTCATTCGGCTTTACTCGATGTCGATATTCGCGCGAAGCGTTATGGCAATCGCACGATCCTCGATAACGTGCGGCTTACGCTCGCACCCGGAAAAATCACGGCATTGCTGGGCCCGAGCGGTTGCGGCAAGAGCACCTTGCTGCGTATCGTGGCCGGGCTCGACCGCGATTACACGGGCAGCGTGGCGCTCGACGGTGTGATGCAACGCGGACCGTCGCCGCTTGCGGGCGTGATTTTTCAGGAGCCCCGCCTGCTGCCGTGGCTGCGCGTGGCGGACAACATTACCTTTCCCGAACGCGCGCGCGGCGCAGCACTGGCGCATGCCCGGGCGCTGCTCGACGAAGTCGGCCTGAACGCCGACGATGCCGAGCGTTGGCCCAAACATCTCTCGGGCGGCATGGCGCAGCGCGTGGCGATTGCGCGCGGACTGTTCGCGCAACCGCGTCTGCTGCTGCTGGACGAACCCTTTAGCGCCGTCGATGCCATGACGCGTATGCGTTTACAACAATTGCTGCTGACAATTGTCGAGACGCATCACATGGCAGCGCTCGTTGTCACCCACGATATCGACGAAGCGCTTTATCTGGCCGATCGCATCGTGCTGCTCGAACCGGCCAAAGGCCCGTTCACAAGGCCTTCGAGTCATCTATTCGAGCTTGGCGCGGCTCGCCCGCGGCAGCGCGAAAGCCTTGTCGCGCATCCGTTGCGCGCGATATTGCTAGAGCGGCTGGAAGCTGCGGTAATGGCATGACGGCGGCCAACCTAGCTAAATATGAAACAAATCGCATATTTGATTGACCGAATGCCAGGTGAAACGATATCGTCATACTTTTGACACTTTCGCAATACGCAATACCTTGGCTTCAGCAGAATATGAAACCACGCACTCATTGCGTGTGGAACTGGATGGCGTCAGTTATTCCGGTTCTTATCGAGTGATGACGGGCAGCGTCATCGTCTACTTCGAGAACGAAATCAAGTTTGCTCCCTACGGCAAGAACCGGCCCGAGCAGATTGCGCGCTGGCTATTGACCGATCTATGCCGCAAGGCGGAATCGCGCAAGCGCAAAGTCGCGCTAAAAATGTAATCGGTTTTCTGCCAGGCGTTCCCCAGCGCGTTTATCCGGCGCGTTGGGCGGGCGTATCATGAGCGTCATTTTCGTGGGCTTTGGCTTGTTGAAGCCAGATCAGTCAGGAATCGAATATGACGCATGGTATCGACGAACGAAAGCGCTGGGTCGCGCTGATGGTGCTCTGCCTCGGCGTGCTGATGATCGTGCTGGACACGACCATCGTGAACGTTGCCTTGCCGTCCATACGGGCGGATCTGCGCTTTACGGAAACCTCGCTGGTGTGGGTCGTCAACGCCTATATGCTGACCTTCGGCGGCTTCTTGCTGTTAGGCGGCAGATTGGGTGATCTGTTCGGCCATCGACGCTTATTTCTGCTGGGCATCACGGTATTCACGCTTGCTTCGGCCGCCTGCGGTCTGGCCAATTCGCAAGGTATCCTGATCATTGCGCGAGCCGTCCAGGGGTTGGGTGGTGCGGTGGTGTCGGCGGTATCGCTCTCGCTGATCATGAACCTGTTCACTTCGCCGGAGGATCGCGCGAAGGCCATGGGCATTTATGGATTCGTAGGCGGTGGCGGCGGCAGTGTCGGCGTGCTGCTGGGCGGCTTGCTGACCAGCGCATTGAGTTGGCACTGGATCTTTCTCGTCAACTTGCCGATCGGCGTGGCCGTCTATGCGGGCTGTGTGGCGCTGCTGCCCAAAGGCAGACCACTGGCTGATCGCGCGAAGCTCGATGTTGCGGGCGCCGTAGCCGTGACGGCTTCGCTGATGCTGGCTGTTTATGCGGTTGTGCACGGCAACGAAGCGGGCTGGACCTCCCTGCAAACCTTGCTGCAACTGGGCGTGGCCGTCGCGCTATTGATTGCGTTTCTTGTGATCGAGTCGCGCGTATCGCATCCGCTCATGCCGCTGCATATGTTCGCGCTGCGTAACGTGGCCACGGCCAATGGCGTGGGCGTACTCTGGGCGGCGGCATTGTTCGCGTGGTTTTTTATCTCCGCACTCTACATGCAGCGCCTGCTGAATTACAGTGCGATGCAGGTGGGGCTGGCGTTTTTGCCCGCCAATATCATCATGGCCGTGTTTTCGCTGGGGCTTTCGGCCCGGCTGGTGATGCGCTTTGGCATTCGCGCGCCGCTCGCGCTGGGTTTATTACTTGCCGCGCTGGGCTTGCTAGTGTTCGCGCGCGCGCCTGCCGAGGGCGCATTGCTGTCGAGCATTGTGCCCGGCATGGTGCTGATGGGGTTGGGCGCGGGCGTGGCGTTCAATCCGGTATTGCTGGCTGCAATGAGCGATGTCGCGCCCGAAGAGTCGGGCCTCGCGTCCGGTGTGGTCAACACGTCTTTCATGATGGGCGGCGCGTTGGGGCTGGCCATTCTGGCGAGCCTGGCTTCTGCGCGCACGGAAGCATTGACGGCGGCGGGCGTCGATACGGTCAGCGCGCTCAATAGCGGTTATCACCTCGCGTTTCTGCTGGGCGCGATTGCGGCATTGATCGGCTGCGTACTGGCGGCGGCGTTCGTGCGCACGCGTACACCGCAGCAAACTCCGGCGCAGCAGGACCGCATCTCGGGCACGTGAATGTCTCGTGAACGCCTCGTGAGATTGGCGCGCGGCCGGAGCCCGCAAGCCCCGGCGGCACGCACTTATCTCATGCGTTCACTCAGCCGATAGGCCATTGCAGCACTACGCACGAGTCGTTGTAATCGGTATCCACGCCATCTTCGGACGCGAGAATGCCGAACCACGTGCGCTTCGACAGCGGCGCGAGACGGCCATCGGTGGCCGACTTCTTGCCGTTCGCGAACACTTCGACGCGCAGGTTGCCTTCGCCGGAATTCAGGATCGTGCCGCGTACCTCGTCCTTCGAGTTGCCGGCATACGTCCATGCGGGCTCTTTACTGTCTCCGATATAGAGTTTCACTTCCTGGCGGAAAGCCGCATTGGCGAAAAAGACCGCGCGGAAGTTCGTATTCGGCGGCAAGCGGAAATTGCCGTTGCGATCGGAAAACGGTTGAAAGTCAGACATGTTTCGCTCCTGTCTCAAGCTATGCATTAAGCGGGAATAGTGCATCAGACATGGTGTTTCGTCCCGCTACCTACTGGAGTAGGTGTGAGTATCGTATCGATTAAAAATCGAAAAAAATTCCAGGCAATTAAATAATATGGAATGGGTATTTATTCGATTTGAGTGGGATTTGAAATAAATCTGAATTAATGCGATATGTCGATTTAATCGTTATCGAATGACTTTTCGCGCGACGCGAAGCGCATTTGCATGGCCGCGTCTCCCTCCTTGCATTCGTCCGCGATGGATCGGATCGGACCGCAACGGACCGTGTTCGATCAGCGTGCCGCGAATGCGATAGAACGTCGTGCCCGGTCGGCCCGCACGTTCGTGCAGTCCTCAGGAACGGTGGTGCAATTTTTTTTCGTTTCAGGAATAGAAGATGCTAAAGAGCGATTTAAATCGCTCTTTTCCGCTAGCGGGAAACCCTTGCATCGAAAATGCATAGGTCCTATCTTCGCGGCATCTATGACCGGCTTTAAAGCGGCAAGAATGAAAGAACATTACAGATCATTGAATAATTACCGATTCCCCCGCAAGCGATGCGAATTCCGTGCCGAAGGCGAGCCTTCTGCGATAACGACTGTTGACCGCCTCGCGCGATCGATTGATTAAATCAATTCGTATGAATATTGACCAGAAAGTGTCCGGCGGACTAATCTGCAAATAACAAACATCTAGTCAGCGTTTGATCTATCGGCCTTCATTCGGACCGCATCAACGCAGAATAGCCGGATGAAGTGAGTTATGCATTTAGCGTAGGCGTCGAAGTTCAGCGATCGAGGCTAATAAACATGAACTCTCTCGACATTCAGGAAAGTATTCGCGAAGTCAATCTCTCTTACCTCATGCTGGCGCAGCGTATGTTGCGCGAGGATCGGGCAATCGGCATGTTCCGGCTTGGACTGGCCGGCGAAGTGGCAGATGTGCTGGCCGGCCTGTCGCTGTCTCAGGTCGTGAAGCTCGCTTCGTCGGATCATCTGTTGTGCGCGTTCCGCTTCAACGATCACATGCTGCTGTCGTCACTCACGCAGCCTTCGAAGCACATCGAAATCGCATCGGCCCATGCTGCCATTCTGATGGCTGGGCATCCCGTCGAACTCCTGGTCTAGGCTCGCACATAACGTCATGAATACAGTGGCCAGAAAGAGCGTCACCGAAGACGCGCAGGAAGTGTTTCGCGCCGTCGCGCTCATCGAACTCGGCGCGCGCATGCAGGTGCTCGAGAGCGAACTCACGCTGTCGCGCGATCGCCTGATACGGCTTTATCGCGAAGTGCGCGGCGTTTCGCCACCAAAAGGCATGCTGCCGTTTTCCGCCGATTGGTACATGCCGTGGATGCCCAATATCCACGCCTCGCTGTTCTTCAATACGTATCTGTTTCTGAAGAAAGAGGCGAGTTGCTCGCATCTCGATGCGCTCACGAAGGGATATCGGCTCTATCTGGAGCATTGCACACGCACCGATGCCGAACCCGTGCTCGACTTGACGCGCGCGTGGACGCTGGTGCGTTTCTTCGAAGCGGAGATGCTGCAACTCACTGCGTGCTGCCGTTGTACGGGCAAGTTCGTCGCGCACAAGCACGATCTGCAGAAGGGCGTGGTGTGCGGCGCGTGCCAGCCGCCGTCGCGTGCGGGCAAGACGCGCAAGGCTGCAGCACGGGCAGTGGTCGAGGCATCGGTGGTGCAGACCTTCGTGGAGGTCGCGGACGACATCGCCATCGAAGCCGTGAACGAGGAGACCGTGCAGGCGGCGTGAGTGTCTATGCCGCCTGGCACTGCCTGCAACGGGCGCGCAATCAGAATCAGATCTGCTGCTGGCCGCCATCGACGAACAGTTCGATGCCGTTCACGAAGCTCGCATCGTCCGAAGCGAGGAACAGCGCGGCGCTGGCGATTTCGTTCGGCTCGCCCAGACGGCCCATCGGGATTTGCGCGGCCAGATAATCGGCGAGACCCTGGCGTTGGGCGGCGTCGTCGCCGGCGAGGTCGAGCAGGCCGGGCGTGCGCGTCGCGCCGGGGCTGATCGTATTCACGCGGATGCGGCGGTCCTTGAGATCCAGAATCCAGCTACGGGCGAAGGCGCGCACGGCGGCCTTCGACGCCGAATACACGCTGAATGCAGCGGTGCCCGCGCTGCCGGCCGTCGATCCAGTGAGGATCACCGAAGCGCCTTCGGCCAGCAGCGGCAGCGCTTTTTGCACCGTGAACAGCACGCCCTTCACATTGCGATCGAAGGTGTCATCGTAATGTTCTTCGGTGATGCTGCCGAAGGGCAGCATCGAGCCGCCGCCTGCGTTGGCGAACAGCACATCCAGACGTCCCTGTTCTTCCTTGATCTGTGCGTACAGCGCGTCGAGTTCCGTGAGCTTCGTGGAATCGACGCGCACGCCGCTCGCCTGGCCGCCCGCTTCGCGGATGCTCTTCACGGCTGCATCGAGTTCGGCCTGACGACGGCCCGTGAGGTAGACGTGCGCGCCTTCGGCGGCGAAACGTTGCGCAGTGGCGAGGCCGATCCCGCTGGTTGCGCCGGTGACGAGTGCGATCTTGTTGTCGAGTTTGCGTGCCATGGTGTTGCTCCTTTCATCAAGTCAGTGGATGGGTGTGTTGGGTGTTGCGTGCTGCGATGAGAGGAGAATATCGATGTCCCGCACATTTCGAAATAGAATTGGTTGCAAGCCAACGTTGCAAAAATGAAATGATGGGAGGCGCTGCCTGACCAGGCGCTTGCACAACGCACACGCAAAAAAATTCTCACGTCGGCCACAATATTCTTTGCGCTGATTCGTCTTCAGCAGCATGGAACCGCCACCCACTTCGCAGCCGATGACCGACCGAGATAGCGACATCACCGCGACTGTGGTGCGCGAGCGTACAAGGCTCGTGAATTTCATCCGGCGTCGCATTCGCGACCCGGACGATGCCGAGGACATCCTGCAGGATGTCTTCCATGAATTCGTGCAGGCCTACCGGCTGCCCGCGCCAATCGAGCAGGCGAGCGCATGGCTGTTTCGCGCCGCGCGCAATCGTATTGTCGATCGCTTTCGCAAGAAGAAAGAGCAACCGCTGGCGGAACTGGCGCAAGCCGAATCAGAGGACGAAGCGGGCAGTGAATATCGGCTCGACCTGGCTTTGCCTGCACAGGACGCCGGGCCAGAAGCACTCTATGCACGCACGCTGGTGCTCAAAGCCTTGCAGGACGCGCTCGACGAATTGCCGCCGAATCAACGTGAAATCTTTATCGCCCACGAACTGGAGGGGCGCTCGTTCAAGGAAATGGCGGAGCAAAGCGGCGTCACGCTCAATACGCTGCTCGCGCGCAAACGCTATGCGGTTTTGCATTTGCGCACGCGCCTGCAGGCCATTTATGAAGAACTGGATATTTAAAGGAGTCGATGGATGAAATTCCGAATCCGATGTGCGGGTAAGGCCTTGTTTTTGATCGTCGCTATCGGCGTGCTGGGTTGGGTTGTGATGTCGTTGTGGAACTGGGTGATTCCGGCGCTTTTTGTCGGCGCGCGCACGATTGACTTTGCCCACGCGCTCGGACTGCTGGTATTGAGCCGCATCCTGTTCGGCGGATTTCGGGGACACGGCGGCGGCTGGCGGCAACGCCGTCACTGGCGCAAATGGGAAGCGATGACGCCGGAAGAGCGCGAGCACTTTCAGTCGGCATGGCGTTCGGGACGCGCGCGGCGCAGCGGGGAGGAAGCATGAGCGCGACATTGACGCGCGACTGCAAACAGGCACCGGGCGTGATCGCGCCCGTGGTGGACCTGAAGCGTTGCGAAGGCAAGGGCGATTGCGTGGAAGTCTGCCCAGAGAATGTGTTTGAAATACGCCGTATCGATGAGGACGATTATCGCAAGCTCGATTTTCTTCATCGGCTCAAGCAGCGCGTGCACGGCATGAAGGTCGCCTATACGCCTAATGCAGACGCTTGCCGCTCGTGCGGACTGTGCGTGACGGCATGCCCCGAGCGCGCGATCAAGCTCGCCAGAACGGCTTGAGGTGCTCATTCCGTACGCAGATGAATCATCTGAATGATTAGGCATGCTACTCATCAATAAAAGGAGCGTTTATGGAAACTTCTACTGCCGCTCTGCTGCAGCGGCTTCACGCACAGAGCCATGCCGAAGTGATCGCGCGCGCCAAAACGCAATTGCAGGGATCGAACGAGGGCTTCCTGAATATCGCGGACGAATATGAAACGCTCGCGCCCCGGCTGCGTGGACGGTATCTCGAAGCGCTCGGTCTATCGAGCGAAGACTTCGAATCTTCGCAGGGCACGCCGCTTTCGCTGGCGGTATCGGCGGAAACGGGCAGGCTGTTGCGCAATATGGTGTTGTCGAACCGTCCCGCGCGCATTCTCGAACTCGGCAGTTCCTGCGGCGTTTCCACGCTTTATTTCGCCGAGGCGTTGTGCACCCTGGGCAGTGGCGTGGTGCTCGCCACCGAACTCGATACGCGCAAATGCACGCAACTGCGCGCCCACGTGAGCGCGGCGGGCCTGGAGGATTACGTCGATCTGCGGGAAGGCGATGTGTTCCAGACCGTAGCAGGACTGGACGGCACGTTCGATATGGTGTTTATCGACGTCTGGGCCGATACCTATCTGAGCCTGTTCATGCGCATCGAGCGCCTGTTGCGGCCCGGATCGATCGTGCTGGCGGACAATATGTACACGGCCGAATACGCGGTTCAGCCTTTCAAGCAATACATCGAAGACAATCCACGCTTCTCAACCACGACGCTGGATTTCGAATCCGGCGTTGAATTCACCGTTGTCGTGGCTTAGGTGCTTATACCGAAGAAGCCGATAAAGTCGATAAAGCGTGGATGCCGGTGATCAGGCCTTGCGCGCCAATACGTTTGCCGCGAAAGTTTTTGCGTGCGCTACGGCTTCCTGTGCATTGAGGAAGATGCCAAGCTCATCCCAGTTCTCTTCGACCGCATAAGTGCCTTTCGTGGCGAGCGCCCGCTGAACGCGCAATTGTGCCGCATAGCGGCCGTCGTCCAGTGGCCGCGCGGTGGCGACGATCTTGTGCGGAGGGCCCGATCTTTCCGGCTGGATAAACTCGTGAGGACCGCCAGGTATGCCGATATCGCGCAGTGCATTCCTCGCGCGGCAATCCGGGCAGTAGAAGCACCAGCCCGCATCTTCCTGCTTTGAGCGGACCTGACCGCGAGCCAGCACGGCACGGCATTCAACGTTTTCGCAGATGAACGGCATCGCAGTCTCCGAAGTGGTTTGAGGGCAAGCCTAGCACGTCGGAGGCCGCTCAACCATTGGCATTGTTGCCCTGGTGGTGGCTATGGAAAACCCTTAAATGCCGAATTGGACTAACCGCCAAGCGCAATGATGGCGGCAGTCAGCACGGTGCCGAGCAGCGTCATGGCAAAGCCGGCTTTCAAGGCGCCTGCACCGGTATAACGACCGAGCGCGAAGCCCGCGGCGAAAAGCATGGCCAGCGTGAGCACGCGCGAGATGACCAGTGCGGTCACGTGATCGCTCACGAGGAGGAAGGGCAGCGCAACCGGAAATGTCGATATGACCACCAGCAGAAAGATGCCGATTGCGCCGATAAAATCGTCGCGCTGGAAATGCGCGCGCGGCGGCAGCGTAGTGGCGGCGGCCAGGCGCGAGCGGATGAGTTCGAGTTCGTTGTCGTCGACGAGCGGTTCGAGCGCCGGCGGTAAAGCGTTGCGCAATACCTGGACGGCGGTGGCCGGGTCTTGTTCGCGCTTCACGGTCAGCGCCAGACTCAGGCGCTGACCGCGATCGGCGAGCGTGCGAACCAGAAACATCACAGCATCGGCGAGACCCCAGGCGAGATTGCATCCGAGCGCGGCAAAAAAGAGTTTGCGCCCGGCGTCTTCGCCTGCCGTCACGGCCTTGATGGCCCCCACGAACGTCAACGCCATAAACAGCCCAAAGCACAACTCGGTCACGCGATCGACCGTATTGAGAACGGGCTCGCGCTTGTCGGGGAGCGGCTGGCGTGACGGCGTGGTGGTACTCATGGGGCCTCGTGCGGGAGCAGATGGAGACTTGCAGAAGATACGCCATTGTTTGAAATGGCTCGCTGCAAATCGCTCATCGGCGCAGTGATCGGCGAGTGACGCCCGCCTAGAACATATAACGCAGCGATGCCGATCCGGCGAGCGACGCCGCGCCATGATGGCCGGCCGTGCCGGACACGCGGATTTCCGCGCTGGTCGGGCCTTTGCGCGCGGCCAGCCGGAGCGCTGCCACGCCGAGATAACGCGTGTCATAGGCGGCGATCTGGCTGATGCTATAGCCTTCTACCGTGCCCGTGCTGGTGACCGTCGGCGAATTCAGGGCTTCTTCAAAGCCCAGCGTCATGCCGGGCGTGAATGTCCATTTGCCGAGCGCAAGATCGTTGATATCCAGATCGACCATGGCACGCGCAGTCAATTGATCGTGCTTGATGGCCTGCATATCGAGCGCGACTTCGCTGCCCGTTTCCTGGAAGCCCTTGATTTTCGCCTGCGTATAACGCAAACCAATCTGCGGCGTAATGGTGAATGACTTCAGCTGGAAGCGCTTGCCGAACATGCCCGTTGCGCTGTACAGCCATTGATGCGAGCCGCCGGTCGCGGTGCCCAGGCCGTCGCCGAGCACGCGCGTGGAGTCGTACGTACCTTCGCTGGCCATCAGCATGCCGCTCACGAACGTGCCGCTATTGACTGCGCCCAGTGCGTATCGCGCACCGCCGACGATCTGCACGCTGTCCATCGAAGCGGTCGCGCCTGCGCTTTCGGGACGCTGGTTTTCGCTACCGACCGCTGCGTAGAGCGTCAGGCGAGGCGTGACGCGTTGGGTCGTGCCGATCAGAATGCCGCTTTCTTCGGATTTGCTATTCGCGCTGCCGGTTGCCCCCGAGGCCGTAGCAATATCGCTCCAGACGGAAACCCAGACCGGATGCTCGGGCTTGCCATCGGTCGAGAGCGAGCCGAAATCGCGAATGGCCGATTCGACCGCGAGGGGCTGATTCATCAGGTACGCCAGCGCGTCCGCGTGAATCTGGCCGCCGATGCGGTTTTCCATGCCATCGAGCGTGCCCGCATCGATCGCCGATTGCAGGAAATAATTGAAGGCGGTGTAGTTGCCGGAGAGCGAACTGTTCTGCAGATTCTGCAGAAGCGCTGCGCCAGCGGATGCATTGCCGCGCATCGACGCCTGGCCGGGCAGTGAGTTGTAATAGACCATTTTCGCGCGCAGCACGTAAATATCGGCCATCGACAGGCCCAGGCCTTCAGTCAGATAGTTCGTCACCGAGCCATATTCGGAAACGACTTCGGCCAGTGCGGAAGTCAGCCAGCTCGAATTGACGCTGTAGATTTCCTTGATGGCCTCGGCCATTTGTTCGCCCACGGTTGAGCCGTAAAGCGCCGAATAGTAAGTCAATGCCGCTTCGTAATAGGCCTCGATGGTGGCCGCCGAATACGAATTGGTGGCCAGATAATCGGTCATGATCTGGCTCGACGAAACCCCCGCGATACTTTCGAGCAGCACGGCCGCCCAGCCCGTGCGGTCCTTGCCCGAGGTGCAGTGAATCAGCGCGGCGCTGTCGCCGTGTGCGAGTGCGAGCAGCAGTTGCGCGAACTCGCTGCGCTCGCTGGCGTCGGTCACGAAGCTGTCGTACATCGACGTCATGTAGGCATCGGCGCCCGCGACCGAGGTGTAGGCGCTGCTGGTCGCGGTCACGGTAGTCGACGCGAGGATGTTGATGTTGGTGTCCGTCGCGCCGGACACGCTCGCATCCGGCGCGGCGGCAATTTCGCTGGTGGTGCGCAGGTCGTAGATGCTCGTGATGCCGAGTGCCTCGAGCGTGGCGGCATCGGCCGCGCTCAGACTCGACAGTGCGCTCGAACGATAGAACACGCCCGTGCGCATCACACCGTCGTTGGCGACGCTGTTGCTATAGCCGGTCCCGCCGTACAAGGTCGAGATGCCGGCGATGTCGCGGAAGTTCGCGAGCGTCGAGAGGATCGGGGTATCGATGGCATAGGTGACGTCGCTGGCGTGGGCGTAATTGATCGTCAGACACAGGCTGGTCACCGCGCATGCAATGGCGTTCCGTGCTTGCATATTCTTGTTTTTCCTTTCTTTTGAAATAGTCGGCGCCCCGCCAAAGGCTGTCGCTACGGCGTTTCCCGGCGAATGCGCGGGCGCCATGGAAACATACGGATATGTATGTTTCATGAAAAAATACAGAGTTGTATTTTTTGAATGGGTGTGTATCGAGAGGCCGGAAACGCCGCGCGATGGCTCGATATGTCCGGTCCGGGCCGCCTTGGCTGGCGCTCTAGTAAAATCGGAATTTCCGTTTCTGGATTGCCAGACGGACCAGACCAGACCGATATGTCCGATCAAGCATTTCCCGACTCCAAACCGCTAAGTCCCAAAGCACTTCGCACCCGCGCGCGGATGTTTCAGATCACCGCGGAAATCATCGGCCGCGAAGGCTATAGCGCGTGGAGCGAGGAATATCTCTGCGAGTTGTGCGACTGCACGCGCGGTGCGCTGCGTTATCAATTTCCGCAGGGCCGCTACGATCTGTTTCCTGCCTTTATTGCGTCGGCGCTGGATCACGATGCGGCGATGATGAGCGCCATGCAGTCGCTCACCACGAAAGAACGGCTATATCTGATTCTGAGCAGCCTGGGCGAGCGGCCGCCTTCCGAAATGACGGTGGCGATGCTCGAAATCTGGATGGCTTCGCGTGGCGATGCACGTTTGCAGGAAAAGATCCAACCGTTGTTGGCGGGCGCCGATGGCCGTCTGCTTGGATTGCCCGAAGGCGAGCGTGATCCTGAAGTGCTGGCGCTTTTCAATATCCTCTTTGGTATCAGCCTGAGCAGCGTGCGCGACGATTTCGATCCGGCGGCGCTGAAGGCGTCACTCGACTGGCTGCTGGCTCAATTGCCGGTGCCGGAGTCACTGGCGCGCAAACGCGCTGAACTCACAAAGGCGCGCGAAGCAAAGCGTTTCGCGTCGGCGGGCTGACTGCGGCGAGCGTGTTCTTGCTCGACCTGATTAGTTTGGATTGCAGAATATTGGTGTTCCGAGTTTCGGTGTTTGTGATATCCATCAGATTGATGATGGTGGGAATATATGATTGATTTGACAGATAAATCAGTCATCGCTAATTTGCCCTTCTGAAATCCACGCTGCTGTTCCCCACAATACGAATCAGGAGACACCCGTCATGAGCGTCAAAGTATTCGATTCCCCAGAAGTGCAAGATCTGCTGAAGGCCGCTGCGAATCTCAACGGCAATGCCGGCAATGCACGCTTTCAGCAAATCATTCATCGTTTGCTCGGCGATCTGTTCAAGGCCATCGACGATCTCGACATCACGCCCGACGAAGTCTGGGCTGGCGTCAACTATCTGAACAAATTGGGCCAGGATGGCGAGGCGGCGCTGCTTGCAGCAGGCCTCGGTCTGGAAAAATACCTCGACGTTCGTATGGATGCGCAGGACATGGCAGCTGGTCTGAACGGCGGCACGCCGCGCACGATCGAAGGCCCGCTCTATGTGGCCGGTGCGCCCGTGCGCGACGGTGTGGCGAAGATCGACTTCGACGAAGACGCGAACGCAGGCCCGCTAATCATTCGCGGAACCGTGAAGGGTACGGACGGCAAGCCCATTGCCAATGCCGTCGTCGAATGCTGGCACGCCAATTCCAACGGGTTCTATTCGCATTTCGACCCGACGGGTAAGCAAACTGATTTCAATCTGCGCGGTTCGGTGAAAACCGGCGCAGACGGCGTGTACGAGTTTCGCACGCTCATGCCCGTGGGTTACGGCTGCCCGCCGCATGGCGCCACGCAGCAGTTGCTCGATGGTTTGGGCCGCCACGGTAATCGCCCGGCACACGTGCATTTTTTTGTCACGAGCGGCGATCACCGCAAGCTCACCACGCAATTCAATATCGAAGGCGATCCGCTGATCTGGGATGACTTCGCCTACGCCACGCGCGAAGAACTCATTCCGCCTGTCGTGGAGAAAACGGGCGGCATTGCGCTGGGTCTGAAGAACGATGCGTACACGCATATCGAATTCGACGTAACGCTAACGCCGCTGCTGCAAGGTTCGGACAGTCAGATCGTCAACCGTTTGCGCACTGAGGCCGTGGCGTAAAGCTATTTCCGTTGCGCCGATAGTCGAAAAAAGCCTGCCTGACGAATTATTCGTGAGGCAGGCTTTTTCTATGGCTACCGGGCAGTGCGTTCAGTTTGTCATCGCGCCGAGTTTAGATGTATCGAGCGCACGATCCGTGGTGCCATTGTGCGCGATCTGCTCGCTTGCAAGCGATTCGCGATAGAACCGGCATCCCACGCCGAGCAGCACGACCGCCAACGAAGCCGCGCAGGCATTGACGATCGACACCGAATGGCCGACGGCCAGCGGCGAAGCAAATACCTTATCGGTGAACAGCGCAACGATGGTCGTGCCCAGCCCCAAGGCCAGCAGATTCTGCACCAGCAAAAACAGTGCGGAAATCTGCGCACGCAGTTGATTGGGCGCGAGCGTTTGCATCGCAGCGGTCGAAGTTGGCATGGGAAACGACGCGAAGAACATCGCCACCACGAGCACTGCAAGCGAGCCATACAGTCCCGGCACTTGGGTGAACAATGCGGCGGGTACCAGCATACAGGCCGCGCCGATACAACTCGCGCGCATCGGTGCGTCCTGATAGCCGCGTCGCAGCAGCCAGTCATTGAACCAGCCGCCGCAAAATACGCCTGCAGTATTCGCCACCAGCAGCACGGTGCCGAGCGTATAACCGGCCTGCACTGGGCTCAGGCCAAAGTGGCGAATATAAAAAGCGGGCGTCCAGCTCATCAGCGAGAACAGGGTCATCGCGTAGAAAGAAAAGCCAAAGTAGTGGCAGCCGAACGTGGCGCGATGGCGGAACACGAAACGCAGGGCGTCGGCGGTCGTCATGCGTGCGGCGCGGCCGCTGCCGTCCTGTGCGAGTCCTTTGCGCTGCGGGTCGCGCACGGTGAACAGCACCAGCAGCGCAACCACGAGCCCAGGCAAGCCGACGATGAAAAACGTCATCTGCCACGGATGAATCTGTCCGAATAGCGGCAAGGTGAATGCCGAAGCATGCTTGAGCAGCGCGATCACATAGCCGCCGACCAGAAACGCCACGCCGCCGCCAATAAACGAACCGAGCGAATACACCGCAATCGCGCGCCCCAATTTCTCTTTCGAAAAATAATCGGCCAACATCGAATAAGCCGCCGGCGAAAGCGCGGCTTCGCCCACACCTACTGCCATGCGCGAAACGAACATCTGCAGGAAGTTCTGGCTGACACCGCATGCCGCAGTCGCGAGACTCCAGATCGTTATCCCCACGGAAATCAGACGCGGCCGCGCGTAACGGTCGGCGAGAAACGCAATCGGCAGCCCCATGAAGGCGTAGAACAGCGAAAACGCAAAGCCGCTGAGCAGGCTGAATTGCGTATCGCTGAGCACGAGATCGCGTTTGATCGGCTCGATCATGAGCACGAGGACCTGGCGGTCGATAAACGAAAACACATACGCGAGCATGCAGACAATCACGACATACCAGGCGTAGGCGTCGCGTCGGCCGGGGCGGGCGGCGGCCGCAGTAGTGTTCATACGGATTCTCCAAGGGGATGTGGAATGCGTCCGGTGCGACTGCGCACGCGAGCGGTGTAGGCAAACGCAGGCAATGTAGCCAGCCAAAATCCCGCGACAAATGGGGAGAATTACTTCGCGCTTAGTGAGTTGCCCCCATCGGGCTAAAGAAAACACCCATACGCGCCTGAGTGAAACGCGCGCAAGTGCCGATGGCAAAGGGATTCGCGCCACTGCGCAGATGCCGTCTATAAGCGTTATAGAGAGCGTTTAATCGACCGGAGAATTTGGTCTTCATAGACTCGCAGCGCAATGCAGATCAATGCAAGGCCACACGGCCATGCTGAATTCGGGTCATTAGATAAAGACACAGATGAAACCTCACTCGCTCAAACGCATCTCCCGCGCCGCGTGCAGCGCTGCGCTTCTTTTTCCTGCCCTGGCTTTTGCGCAATCGAGCGTGACCCTGTACGGGCGTATCGATACCTCGCTCGAATATACGAATTTTGGCCCTAACCACGTGATGCGAATGGGAACAGGCAATCTGTTCGCGACTGAATGGGGCATGAAGGGGATCGAAGATCTGGGTGGCGGTTACGCGGCGATCTTCAAACTCGAGAATGGCTTTAGTTCGGCGAACGGCGCGTTTTCGAACAATGGCGCGATGTTCGGGCGTGAAGCGTGGGTGGGTTTGACGAGCCCATACGGCGGCGCGCAGTTTGGCGAACTCTATACGATCCTGCACACCGTACTGGTGACTTACGCTCTGCCTGGTTATGGCGCGGGTCTGGAATGGGGCAATGCGACCAATAACTTTGTCGGGCCTGCGTATCTGCGCGTGCATAACGCGATGCGCCTGACTTCCGCGCCATGGAACGGCTTCATGTTGCGCGCCATTGCGGCGCGTGGCGCGAATGGTGCGAGCGGCCAGCCAGCGACGCTTGGCGATAGCTATGGCGCGGGAATCAACTATGCGCGCGGCCCGCTCTCGCTCGATGTTGCATGGATGGAGCAGAAGTTCAGCCCGGTAACGGCCGCTTCGTTGACTAGCGAAAGCCCTACAGCGCAGGGCAATTATTTCGTGGCAGGCGCATCGTATGACTTCGGCTGGGCCAAACTGGCGGGCTTGTATCTGCGTCACCGTGGCGGGCCGGATGTGCAAACGGCGGTCGATTCGCTGAGTGCCTATCCGCATCACGATGTCTATGAAATCGACGCTACCGTGCCGCTTGGGCGCGCCAAACTGCTGGCGAGCTATGGCCACTATCGCAAGACCAGTGACAGCGACGGTAATGCCGATTCCTATGCGTTGCGCCTCGATTACCCGCTCTCGAAACGCACGGTGCTGTATACCGGCGCGGCGATGGTGCGCAACGGCAGCCATGCGTCGTTCACGATCAACGGCGCGGGTGGCGGTGGCGTAGCCGTGGCGAAGGCGGGCGCCACCGCGAGTTCGCTGGTGGCGGGCATGCTCGTATCGTTCTAGTCGTCGAGGTCGCTGGCGTCGCCGGTCTCCACGCACGGTGACGCGAGCCACGCATCGAATGGCTCGCGCTCGCCGATGCCGAATAACTCCACCAGCAACGCGCGCAGCCAGCGATGTCCGGGATCGACATCGAAGCGCCGGTGCCAGTAGGCGTTGACACTCCAGCTCTGCGCGTCGGCGATTTCGTGGATCGCGCAGGCGTGCTGCGCGGCGAAACTCAATGCGATAGTACGTGGCACGATGGCCGCGTAATCGGCGCCTTGCAGTAGCGATGGCAGCACGAGAAAATCGGGCAGCGAAGCGCGCACGCGCGGCATCAATTCATGCCGTTCGAGCAGCGTCATGGACTGCGGATGCGACATTACCGCCACCAGGCGCAAGCTGGCTGGCGCGCCTGCATCCAGGATGAAATCGTCGCCGAGACCGAGCCTTCGGTGGGCGCCTTCGGAAAGAATCAGCACACAGCGCTCGCTCAGCAATTCCGTACGTTGAAAATGTTCGGATGCCTGATTGAAGTGGCCGATGGCGAAATCGATCTTTCCCGCTTCCAGCGCGATATTGAGTTGCTGCTCATCCAGGTGCAGCGTTTCCACCACGGCGCCCGGCGCGCGGGCGTCCAATGCGCCCAATAAGGTCGGCAGACAGGCGCTCGCTGCGAAATCGTTCATATGCAGGCGAAACACGCGCTGGGTCGTTTCGGGCGTGAAGCTCGCGCCATCGTCGAGTACGTCCTGAAGAATCGCGAGCGCCTTGTCGACCGAAGCCGCGAGACGCCGTGCGCGCGGCGTGGGCTCCACGCCCAGGCCCGTGCGCACGAACAGCGCGTCGCGAAACATCAGACGCAGCCGCCCGAGTCCGTAACTGACCGAAGGCTGGGTCACGCCAAGGCTCAACGCAGCACGCCCCACATGCTTCTCCTGATAGACGGCGCGAAACGTCTTGAGCAGGTTGAGGTCGAGATCCTGCACGCGTAGCGCGGCGGGATGCGCAGGCGAGCTTCCGTTTGTCAGCGTAGTGTCGTTGAGTGGATGACTCATGCGATCCGCCCGCGTGTGGACGAAGGCGCGTGGCCGAAACGGCGCACATAGGCTTTCGTGAAATGCCCGAAGCTTTGCACGCCGCAAGCGAGCATGGTCTGCGCGATGTTCGCCTGCGGATCATGCGTGAGTCGTGCGTGTACCGCTTCAAGGCGCCGCTCGCGCACATAGGCCGCCGGTGACATGTCCAGGAACTGCGCGAAGCCGTTCTGCAGAGTACGCGGCGAGACGCCCGCCACGCGCGCGAGAACGGCAAGCGTGAGCGGCGTATCCAGATGCGCGTCGATATGATCGCGTGCGCGGCGCACATGGGCAGGCAGCGGCGTACGCGTATCGCTGCGCGCCATCGCGTCGCTGTACGAGTGCGGAAGCTGTGTGAGCAGCATCGTCATCAGCCACTGCGTGAGATCCGTGCCGAATAGCGTGGCGGCGCTCGCGCCCTCGCACTGACTGTGCACTCGATGCAGATGGCCCAGCGTGTCGCGCACGATTGCCGCGCCGCGATGCGTGGCGTCCACACTCATGGCAAAGCGCAGCGGCGTGCGCGGCGTGGCTTGAAGCAGTTCGGCCAGCTTGCGTTCGAGCGCCTCGCGTTCGATACGCAGCAATAAGCTGCGGCAATCATGACTCGTTTCGATACGGCTTGCACGCGCGGGAGAAGAGACGCTGATCGCGCCGCGCGTGACCGCTGCATGCTCGCGGCCCGAACTCAATTCACATGCGCCCGCAAGCGTGAGGCGAAACAGGAACTGCCCGGCATTGCCCGCGAAATCGATACGCGTCGCGCGTCCATAGCTGAGTTCGGCGAGACCGCCGTGCGCGAGCGCGACGTCATAGAGTTCGGCGTTCATCGGCTCGCGCCCGCGCGACTGCATGCTGTGGGGACCGAGCAGCCGCGCGACGGTGCGTTCGACATCGGCGCTTGCGTGGGTGGCATGAAGCAGATTGTTGGGCGTGCGGGATAGGGCGGGAGTCATAAGCCGGTCTCGTCGATTCATCGTGCGGGCGGGTTCCATGATCGGCGAGAAAAAAAGTGTTCGCAACCAGGGCTTGCCGGATTCTCACAGAACTTGCGCGAATTGAAGCGACACGGCAGGGCGCCGCGCGTAACTTCATTGCAGTGCGCACGCAAACGCATTCGATGGTTTATCGATGGGGATCGCGTGCCTGATTCACGTAACACAGGCGCGTAACGCGCAATTGAGGAGAAGCTGGAATGAAGGTCTGCGTTCTGGGTGGTGGTCATGGATGCCATGCTGCGGCAATCGATATGCTTGAAAAAGGGCATGAAGTGGCCTGGTGGCGGCGCGATCAGGACGCCGCAAAAAAACTGCGGGCACTTGGCGAACTGGAGGTGCAGGATTGGCGCGGAACCCGGCGCGTACCGCTTGCGGCGCAGCGCACGCCTGGTGCGATTTGCGTGATCGACGATCTGGCGCAGGCACTGGAAGGCGCGCAACTCATTGTGATTCCGCTGCCGGCTACGACGCACGAACCGCTTGCCCTGCAACTCGCGCCATTGCTGAGAGATGGCCAGGTCGTCTATTTGCCTCCCGGCACATTTGGCAGCATGGTGTTCGCCGATGCACTCGCCGCAGCCGGTAATCAGCGCCGTGTGGCGATCGCCGAAACCGGCACGCTGCCGTATCTCGTGCGCACGCATGGTGCGAATCGGGTGGTGATCAGCGCTTACGCCACGCGTCTGCCTACGGGCATTTTCCCCGCCAATGCAGCGAATTGGGCCTTTGAAATCCTCGAAACGGCCTATCCTTCGGTCGAGCGTATTGAAGATGCCTTGTCTGCCGCATTGATGAATGCCGGCCCCGTAATTCATCCGCCGCTGATTCTGATGAACGCCGGTCCGCTCGAACATTTCGAAAGCTGGGATATTCATAACGAGGGCACGCAACCGTCCATTCGCCGCGTGACCAATGCGCTCGACGCCGAACGTATGGCCGTGCGCGAGGCACTGGGATATGGCGCGCCGCATTTCCCGCTGGCCGATCATTACGCGAGCGAAGGCGACGAATGGATGTATGGTCGCGGCGCGCACGGCAAGCTCACCGATAGCGGCGATTGGCGCGAAAAGATCGATTTGCAGACGCATCGTTACATGCTGGAGGACACGCGCCTCGGCCTCTCGTTCATCGTTTCGTGCGGGCGCTATGCCGGCGTGGCGACGCCTGTTGCCCAGGGGCTGCTCGCACTGGCGAGCGCGGTGAGCGGGCGCGATCTCTATGCGCAGGGTCGTTCGCTCGAAGCATTCGATCTCGCGCAATATTCGCCGGAGCAATTGCGCAACTTGCTCGACAGCGGAGTGCGCGCATGAACGCGGCGCTGCATATCGACTGCGTGCATGTCGTGGGCGCGGGGCGCATGGGGCAAGGCATTGCATTGGCTGTTGCGTTTGCGGGTCTACAGGCCACGCTCGTCGATTTCAAGGCGCGAGCCGATGGCGAGCATCAAGCGTTCGTCGACAAGGCGCGCATATCGATTGGCGAACAATTGCAATCGCTCGTGGCGTTCGGTCGCGTGACGGCGGAGCAGGCGGCGTGCGTGCTCGGGCGCATCGGTTTCGTGAACCGTGCATCGGGCGCGGCGGCCTTGCGCGAAGCGAAACTGATATTCGAGGCCGTGCCGGAAGTGCTGGATGTGAAGGCTCAGGCATTGCGATGGATGGAAGAGGCGGTCGATGTACAGGCCGTTATCGCTTCGACGACTTCGACCTTTCTTGTCACGCAATTGCAGGCATTCAGCACGCGGCCGGGGCGCATCATCAACGCGCATTGGCTCAATCCCGCGCATCTGATTCCGCTCGTGGAAGTGAGCCGCAGCGAGACCACCGACGCCGATGCCGTTGCGCTGACAACCGATCTGCTCGCACGTATCGGCAAGCGGCCGATTGTCTGCGCGCCGTCGGCGGGCTATATCGTGCCGCGTATTCAGGCACTCGCGATGAATGAAGCCGCGCGCATGGTGGAAGAAGGCGTGGCCAGTGCCGAAGATATCGATACGGCAATACGTACCGGCTTCGGCTTGCGTTTCGCCGTTCTCGGCTTGCTTGAATTTATCGACTGGGGCGGCTGCGATATTCTGTTTTATGCCTCGCACTATCTCGCGCGTGAAATTGCGCCACGCTTCGAGCCCGCGCAGGCTGTCGTCGAGAATATGGAACAGGGGCGCGATGGCTTGCGGACGCTAAAAGGCTTCTACGATTACGCCGATGTCGATGTGCCGGCCTATGTGCGTCAGCGAGTGCAGTCGTTTGGCGCCTTGCTCGATCATCTGGGGCTCGCGCCAGCATTCGATGGTGCGTTGAGACAACCCGCCTGACGAGCGTATTATCAACACGTCAAAGCGCCCGAAAGGGCGCTTTTTTATGGAGTCTCACGCAAGCGCGGGACGCGCAATCCGATGAAAATTGCGGCTGAAGTAGACCAGCCCGTCGCCGTCGTTGCGCACGCGAATATGCGTGGCTTCGACAAACATCACCGAATGCGAACCGACTTCCTTGAGCTCCACGATACGGCCTTCGATGCTTGCAAGCGCATCGCGCAGAACCGGCACGGCGGATTCTCCGTCGTCCCAGCCGGGCAGCGCGAAGCGCTCTTCCATCGGCAACTTTGTCATACCCGCGAAATGCTTTGCGAGGTCTTCGTGTTCGCCCGGCAACACATTGATGCAGACTCGCCGGTTGCCCTCGAACGCGGCGTGCATGGCGCTGGAGCGATTGAGGCAAACCAGCACCGTGGGCGGTGTATCGGTCACGGAGCAGACGGCGCTGGCGGTAATGCCGCAGCGGCCAAACGGCCCATCGGTCGTGATGATATTCACGGCCGCAGGCAGATGCGCCATGGCCTGACGAAAATGGGCGCGCGCGTCGTCGGCTGCGGCGGGCGTGGTGTGTTGGGAATGGGTCATGACGTCGGTTCCGGGAGTAGGCGATACGTCTAGATTAGGGCACGGGAATTTTGAAAAGTATCGGCGCGAATGGTGCCTGAGTAAGCGCTTGTCCGCACTGTTCTAAAGATTTCTTTAGAGCGGCGCGGCGCGCACGAGCGGCTTTACCTAAGCGCTATTCCTACTTCCCGCCATAATTTCGACCGGCTAGGATAGTGCGCAAGGCGCTATTGCTCATTGCGGCGCACCTTTTGCCACGCGTTTCAAACCGCAGTCACTTTTCTGGAGAGAGCAGATGACGGGCCCTGCTCAGCTTGTTTATGTGGTCGACGATGATAGCGGCATGCGTACGTCGCTGGCGTGGCTGCTCGATTCGGTGGGTATCAAATCGGAAGGCTTTGGCAGCGCGACCGAATTTCTGGCGGCATTCGACGTGAACAAGGCCGCGTGCCTGATTCTGGATGTACGCATGCCGGAGCGTAGCGGTTTCGATGTGCAGGCGGAATTGAACAAGCGGGGCGCGACACTGCCGGTGATATTCGTCAGCGGTCACGGCGACATTCCCATGTCCGTGCGCGCGATGCAAAACGGCGCGATCGATTTCGTCGAAAAGCCCTATAACTCGCAGCAGATGCTGGACAAGGTGCAGCGCGCGCTCAAGATGGCGGGCGAGCGCCACGCGGTCGAACTCAAGCGCAGAGAACTGCGCAAGAGAATCGAATCATTGACGGCCCGCGAAAAGGAAGTGCTGCATGGCGTGGTCGACGGCAAGGGCAGCAAACGTATTGCAGCGGATCTGTCGATCAGCGTGAAGACGGTCGATGTGCATCGCGCCAGCATCAAGGAAAAGCTTGGCGCGGAATCGATTGCGATGCTGGTGCGCGATGTCGTGGCGGTCTGGAACCCGGACGAAGGCGCAGAGAAGAACTGAATCGCCAGACATGCCAGCTTGCCAGCCGCAGCAACGGCCGGCAAGACGCTGCATTAGCGCATATAGAGGCCGCCGTTGACGTCCCAGCATGCGCCGTTCGCGAACCAGGCTTCGCCCGAGGCCAGCAGTATCGCGGCATCGGCAATATATCCGGCGCTGCCCAGACGCCCAACCGGAATACCTGCGATCAACTTGTCGAGCTTGTCCGCAGGCACGCTTTCGTGAACGATCGGCAAATCGAGCGGGCCCGGCGAAATGGCATTGACCGTCACGCCTTTGGCGGCCAGATCGCGCGCGAACACCTTCGTCAACGTAAGCGTGCCGCCTTTGGCCGCCGCGTAATGAGCGCCAGTAGCCGAGCCACCATTCTGTCCCGCAAGAGAAGCGATATTGACGATGCGTCCTTCACCACGATCGGCAAAATACTGGCCAAATACCTGGCAGCCAAATAGCACGCTTTTCAGATTGACGTTGATGACCTGATCGAATTGCTCGCCGGTGATTTCCATCACCGGGACGACTTTGGATGCCCCGGCGTTATTGATCAGCGCATCCACCTGGCCCCAGCGTGCCACGACGGCTTTCAATGCGGCTTCGAAATCGGCTTTCGAGGTGACGTCTAGCGCAATTGCACACGCCGTCGTGCCATCGGGGCTGAGCGAAACCGCCACGTCGTGGGCGGCGTCAAGCGCGAGATCGGCCAATGCAACACGATATCCAGCGGCATGGAATTTCGCGGCGAGCGTGGCGCCCAGTCCGCGCGCTGCGCCGGTTATGACAGCGACTCTTGATGTCATGCGAATAGACTCCGAAAAATTGAGCGTTGTTGCTCGTGCAACGATTACGTATTCAATGCTGCTTCGATTCGCGACGCTACGGCACACACGAGTTCATCGGCGCCATGACGGCCAACAATCTGAAGCCCGGCTTTCAACGCCGTTCCGTGCACCGGAACCGGCAGGCTAAGCGCGGGATGTCCGCTCAGATTGAATGGCCGGATCAGCGACGACATCGCAATGACCGAGGTGCCGTTGCGGGCCTGTTCGAGCGTGATGGGAAAGTCGGGCAGCGTGGGCATCACCAGGACGTCGAATTGCGCGAGTGCGCGATCGACATCGTCGCTAAAGTGCTTTCGCACGCGTTCGGCATTCGCGACATCTTCGTCCGTGGTGTTGGCCGCGGCGCGCAGACGTGCTTCGAGATCGGCTTGAAGCTGGCCTGTTTCGACAAGTCGCCCGAATGCCGAATAAGTTTCGCGATTGATAATGGCAAGGCCAGCGGCGAATGCCTGAGCAAGACCGGGCAGTTCGAGCAACGCAGATGTAAAGTCGGCTCGGCGGACTGCCAGGTCGACCGCGTCCGATATCTCTTTGCGCGCTTCGGCTTGCACAATGCCGACGCGTGCCGAAGCCGCACCGCCTTCAGCGATAGCGCGATCGAAGCGATCGCCAATAGCGGACATCGCCAGCGCAATCGTGCGCATATCGCGCGCAAAAGGGCCAACGCAATCAAGTGTGCTGATGGCCGGTGCTGCGCCGCTGCGAGAAACACGCCCAAACGTAGGCTTGAAGCCAATCACGCTGCAACACGCTGCCGGCCCGCGTATAGAGCCGCCCGTATCGGTGCCGATCGCGGCGTCGGCAATACCCGCACCCACGGCGGCCGCTGATCCGCTGGACGAACCGCCGGGAATGCGCGAGGCGTCTTGCGGATTCAATGGCGTGCCGGTGTAGTCGTTAATGCCGGTCATGCCGAACGCAAGCTCGTGCATATTGGCTTTGCCGACGATTCTCCAGCCGTGATCGAGCAGGTTCTGGACCACTACAGCATGCGACGGTGCAGGCGCGACATCGGCGAGCGCACGGCTTGCGGCCGTGGTGCGATAGCCCTTGATATCGATTGAATCCTTGATGACGATCGTCGGGCTGTCTGCCCCGTTGCCGCCGAGCGAAAATGATTCGAGCAAAGCACTCATGCTGAAAGTTCCTGATCTGTCGATGGCAAGGCCGCGCGCGGTGTCACTGTCCACGGCGCGTCGAACATGCGCTCGGTGCGGAAGTGGCTGATCAGCCAGTCGTGGCCGTTTTCCGCAGGCGTAAAGTCAACCACAAGACGCGCGCCGATCAATTCCGCGCGGCTATCCACGTAACCGGAGGCTTGCAGCATGATCCAGCGTCCTGTTGCCTGTTTGCCATTCACGTGAATCGTTTCCGATGTGACGAAATGCACATTGGTCGTGAAATGCGGCGTGGGCGGCAAATAACGCGAAAGCAGGGCGACGATTTGCGCGCGTCCCACCGAACGGCCGAAGGTCTGTGCGTAATGCGTGCCGATGCCTTCCCAGACGGCGTTTTCGGTGAAGAGCGCGCCCAGCGATTCGCCGTCCAGCACGGTTGCGGGCACGTCGCACAGCGCCATATAGCGCGTGAACGTTTCGCGCACGGCGCGTTCTGCTTCCAGATTAGCGAGCCGGGCTTCGAGTGCCGCGATGCGGACATCGGAATCGGTCATCGCTCGAACTCACGCATTCGCTGCGGGCGGCACGACCAGCTGGCGCCCCACGCGCGCTTCGATCTTGCCGTAGCGCCAGAGGTTGTATTCGCCAACCGGCGTCGTGCGATAGAGATTGCACACGGCCGTGACGGTGTCGAAATCCACCACGTCAGCCATGATGTAAAAGGTCCACGGCGCGCCATCGGACTGACCGACGGTGAGGCGGTCGTCGTCCATGATGCCGAGTATCTGCACGCCTTCCATTGCGTCGATGGCCGAAAGCATCTTGCCGTATGCCTGCCATACGGTACCAATCTGTTCGCGCGGCAGATCGAAAAAGTTCTGCGTCACGCCGCAGCAAAAGAGAACGCGCAGAGGGAGTGTGTTTGCTTGAGTCATCGAATGAATGCCTTTTAAAAGTCGAATGAATGAGTGCGGCCAGTAAAGCGCACGTTACAGATAGCCGGGAATCGGCGGCACGCCCACGAATACGGCGCCTGCGCCGTCGTAATTGCCTTCGGCGAGAAACGCGTGCTGCGTGACGACGATCGCGTCGCGCAAGAGGCGTTGCAGCGGATGCGAGCGGTAGATCGCCATCGTGCCGCCCAGGCGGTAGGCGCGCATGACCACGTCGGCGCCTTCGCGTGCGACCTGCGTGGCTGCCAGGCGCAACAGGCTGACCTGATCGGGCGTGGCGCTATTGCCGGCGGCAATCGACGCCCACACGCTTTCGGTTGCCTCGTAGAAGAAGGCGCGGGCGGAGCGCAATTGAGCTTCGGCTTTCGCCAGTTCGATGCGGTAGTAGGCGCGGTCCGCGAGTTGGGGCGCGCCCGTGGTCGTGCGACGGCCGCCCGACATCTGGTTCGCCACATCGAGCGCGGCCCGCGCGAGGCCAAGATTCACCACGGCGAGCACTTGCGCCGCGTAGGCAACGGTGGGGTAGCGATAAAGCGGTTCATCGACGGTAGCCGGGCCGCCGCGCACAAAGGTCCAGTCGTCGGACACCATCTTGCCTTTCAGGCGCAGGTCGTGGCTGCCGGTGCCCTGCATGCCCACCACGCTCCAGTTCTCGACGATTTCGATATCCGATGCACGAAATACAGCGGTGCGCGGCTTGCCCGGTGCGCCGCCGTCGCCCGCGCCGGTATCGATCCCCACGCCCAGCCAGTCCGCGCCCTTGCAGCCGCTTGCGAACTTCCACGTGCCTTCCACACGCCAGCCGCCGCCCGGCGCGGCCTGAACCTTCTGAACTGGAAACAGCCCCGCGCCGAAGGCCTGGTCCGGGCCCGTCGCATAGATTTTGGCCTGCGTTTCCAGCGGCAGCGCGGCGAGATAGATATTTGCCGAACCGAAACTCGCGACCCACGCAGCCGAGCCATCCGCGGTCGCAATGCGCTCGATCATGCGCAGGAATTCGGCAGGCGGGCGGGCATCGCCGCCGAAGCGCTTTGGCGTGGCGGCGCGATAAATGCCGGCCTGCTTGAACATGTCGATGACATCGCGGGGCACGTGGGAAAGCCGTTCGAATTCCTCGCGACGCGCCACGATGACTTCGACGAGCGCATCCATGACCGCCTCTTCGCTGGCGGCGTCGTGCAGAACGGAAGGCGCGGACGAAGCGGACGGAATGTGGCCGGTCTGCGGCGAAATGGCGGTCGCGGTAGCGGGCATGAAGCTTCTCCTGAATGGGGGCGGCGTGTTGTTGACGATGTGTTCCGATTTGTAGATCAGTCTAGGAACGACAAAATTGACCAGCAATTGGGGCGCAGACTCGAAAAACTGGGGAAATCCAGTGGCCATCTAAAGAAATCTTCAGGTACCGGAGTCGCGCGGCCGGTGCTATCTTTTCAATGGCGCGATCAGACCCATTCGAGAGAACCTTGCACATGACGTCCCTGGCAGAAGCCGATTTCCACCGTTTGCTCGACGCATTGACGCTTTGCGTGCTGCTGCACGACGCGCAAAGCAAGGCCATCGTCTGGGCAAACCGCGCGGCATGCGAGGCACTCGGCTTTAGCGTGGACGAACTGATTCCTTTAAAGGCCGTTGACATGACGCGGCCGGAACCGAAATACGATCGCGAACTCGCTATTGCGGCAATGAACCGGTCGGCCATGCAAGGCCCGCAGGTCTACGAGTGGTGTTATCGCTCGAGGACAGGGCACGACATGCTTTCCGAAGCGATTGCGACCACGGTGAAGCTGGAGGCGCGCACGGTTGTCATGGTGCAGTTCCGCGATATCAGCGCGGAAGAATCGATTAAGCGCAGATTGCGCGCGCACGAGGCGCGCCTGCGTGAATTCATGCAGGATCTCGGCGAAGGCGTTGCGCTGCTCAACGAGGCCGCTGAAATCCAGTACATCAGCGAATCGGGCCGGCGTTTGCTGGGTTTGTCGGTGAACGATGCGGCAGGTTCGATCGTCGATTACACCGCCGCGGAAGAGAGCGCGCGCCTGCTGAATCAACTCGATAATGCGCCCGCAGACGGACCGTCGAGCCCAGGCCGCTATCAATGCGCCGATGGCGAGCGCTGGTTGCGCATTACCTGCCGGCGTATCGATCTGGAAGAAGATTTGCGTGGCGTGCTGATTCACTTTCGCGACATCACCGATGTAGTGCGAACCGAAGAGGCGCGCCGCACCGAAGCGCGCATGCTCGAATACGCGGGGCGTTACAACGCGATGGGCGAAATGGCGATGGCGATCGCGCATGAATTGAGTCAACCGGTAGCGGCAATCAGAAACTTTGTGGAAGGCGCGATTCAACGGCTTGCGCAGGCGGCGCCAGGCGAATCGATTGTCTGGGGTTTGCGTGCCGCGGATCGTCAGGCAGAGCACGCCGCCACGATTATCAAAAGCGTGCGTGAGTACGTGGCGCGGCGCGATCCCAACATTGCCATTACGGATTTAAGGACGATTCTTTCCGAAGCCGCCTGGTTCGTGCAGTTGCGCGCGCGCGAGGCCAATGTCTCTGTTCATGTCGAACTATCCGACGATCCGCTGATGATCGAATGCGAGCGTGTCCTGATTGGCCAGGTGGTACTCAATCTGGCGTTCAATGCCATCGATGCGCTGGCTTCGGCAGAATGCGCGCAAAAGCAATTGACTATCGGCGCGTGCCTGAATGACGGTCAGGCGCTGGTTTTCGTGCGCGATAACGGTCCGGGTATTTCGGAAGGCCACGAACGCCTGTTCGATGGATTTTCATCGTCGAAGGAAACCGGCAACGGCATTGGTCTTTCGCTTTGCAAAAGCATCATCACGCGGCATGGCGGCGTGATTCGCGCCTTCCCCGTGCAAAGCGGCGGACTCGAATGCCGCTTCTGGTTGCCGCTCGACGAGGCAGCCGCAAGCTAACGCCCGAGCGACTTTGCGGTCTTGCCGCCAATGCCGAAATCCGTATTCGGAATGTCCTTGATCATCACGCGCGTGGCGTTGACGGGCGTATCGAGAATACGCGCGCTCGTTTCGCACAGCGCTTGAATGAGTGCGCGTTTCTGTTCATCGGTGCGACCCGCGATCAGTATGGCGACGATAACGGGTAGAGAGGGCGGCGTGTCTTCAGAGGCTGCGCGACCGCCGATGCCGTAATCGCTGGCGGGCAACTCACTGAGCAGAATACGGACTGATTCCGCCGGCGCGCCAATTGCATTCACGGTAGCGTACGTAAGCGTGTCGATAAGCGTGGCTTTGCGCGCTTCGGCATGGCCCGCAGGCATATAGACTTCGAGCGTGGGCATAAGATGGACAGCCAGTGAGAAGGCCCCGCAGACATATCGGGGCCGTTGCGGTTTAAAGAAGGAAGCCGATTGCGTTCAGCGCGTCGGTCGAATCGATCAGCCGGATAACCTTCTGCAGAAGACGCGGTTCATCGCCATCGAAGCGGATGCGATGCGTGAGGTCGGCGGCGAAAATCGTCGGCACCGAGCGCTTGTAGGCCACGATGATCTGCGCCGATTGCACTTCGACTACATTCGCTTCGTCGCTCGCCAGCGTAAAGCGCGAGACCGTCCGCACGGTGCGTGCCGCATCCGATGCAGAAGCCGAGTAGCCCGACGTCATGCGCTCCACGCGTTTCTCGCGCATGTCGTGGTCGTCGTAGGCGTAGTTGAGCGTGGCGGCGAAATCCGTGGTCGTGGGATCGATCGGCACAACATAGAAGCCTTCGGTGTCCCACAACTGCAGCCACTCGTGATATTCGCGGCGATCGAGCATTTCGGCTTCGCGCCAGATCAGGCGCACCGCGCGCGAAAACGTATCTTGCGACATCAACTTGTTGCGATCGTCCATCATGCCTCCATCATCTTGCACCACTGCGCATAAGCTTCGCGCATGCCGGTCTCGTCGGTGGCGTGGGCGGTTTTTTCGCCATTCGGCGCGGTGGTTTCGCGATTCAGGCCACGATTGACGAGGATCGGCGTGTTCGGGCCCGCATGCGCGCCGCGTTGCACGCGCTCCCAGGCTTCTGCGTCGTCGGGGCTGCCGAAACCGAACGGACCCTGAAAGTGTTCGTGAATGCGCAGACGCACGCGATTGGCTTCTTCGGGGCCGCCATCCATGCCCAGCGCCACGTGACGGATTTCCGTTTCATCGGCGGAAATCGGCCGCAACACGCGGAAGAACGCCATGGACAGCGCGAGATTCGGGAACAGGTTGAGATTGAAGCCCACGCCAATGAGCGAGCGCACGATGCGGCGCACTTCTTCGGGTGTGTGCTTTTCAGAAAGCTGCGCCGCGAGTGAATCGAAACGCTCGGGCAGCGGCGCGCCGTCGTCCTGATCGAGATCGACCAGTTCGGGCACGAGCACGGCAAGGCTATGACCATTGCCGAGCGAGCGGCAGAACGCCTGATCGCTGGTCATGAAACTCGTGATGACCGCAGTGGTTTCTTCGTCGATCGATTTGAGCCAGGACTTGTGCACGACCGGGAAGTGATAGAGATCGGTGGTGTTTTCAAGCTGGATCTTCCAGTTGCCTTTAAAGCGGAACTTGTGTTCGCCATTGGCCTTGACCGGATAACCCGCGCCTTGCTTCATGAACAGATCGATCCACGGCTTCGCACCGCCGAGGAAGTCTTCGAGCGGTTCGATATCGGCATTGAAGCTGGCGAAGATCAGCCCTTGATAAACGCCTACGCGTAGCTTTTCCAGTGGCAGATCGCCTTTCTCGCACACGCCTTCGTAACCGTCGCCATAGGGCAGCGCGCGCAGCGTGCCGTCGAGCGCATACGACCAGCTATGGTACGGGCAGGTGAAGCCCTTGGCGTTGCCCTTATGTTCTTCGCAGACCGTCGCGCCGCGATGGCGGCAGCGGTTTTGCAACACGTTGATGGTGCCGGTCTTGTCGCGCACGACGATCACCGGCTGGCGGCCGATAGTCGTGGTGCGGAAGTCGCCGGGATTCGGCAGTTCGCTTTCGTGCGCGACCCAGATCCACGTCTTGTAGAAGATGCGATCGAGTTCCGCTTCGAACAAGCTGGAATCGTGATAGAGAGACGGCGAAATGCGGTCGGCTTCTGCAAGGCCGCGCAGCGCACTCGTGTCGATGCTTTGCCAGGTTTCGCTCATGATGTGAGGTACGGTGGGGTGAGAATGAATCGCTGGCTGCTTGGCCAGTGCGTATAGGCAGTGTCGTCCGGTGGCTCTCATGCGTCAAATTGATCTAAAATTAAGGCGCACATAAACCAGATGGATATCTTATGCAGACGCTCGATGGTGTCGACCTCAACCTGCTGCGTGTTTTCCTCGCAATCGTCGAAGAACAGAGCCTGACCAAAGCAGGCGAACGCCTGGCGCTTTCGCAGCCCGCCATGAGTTATTCGCTCGCGCGCCTGCGCGCCTTGTTCGACGATCCGCTCTTCGTGCGAACGCGTCACGGCATGCAGCCCACACCGATTTCACAGGAACTGGCGGTAATCGTCGAAAGGGCGCTCGATTCGGTTCGCGAAGCGCTTAGGTATGCCGAGCGATTTGATCCGAAGGTGAGCACGCGCGCTTTCCGGCTGTCTTTGTCCGATGCGGGGGAAATGGCGTATTTGCCGTCGATCTGCGAGGAAGTGAAACGTCTCGCGCCGCGCGTCAAGATCTGCATCGAGCCGCAGCCGGTCGGGCAGATCGAAGAGGCTTTACGTTCGCGCAAGCTCGATTTCGCGATCGGCAATTTGCCGGAACTGACGTCGCGTACGCGCCATCAGGTGCTGTTCGAAGAGGGCTATGTGTGCGTGCGTCGGCGGCGGCCGGAAATGGCCCGGCGCCACAAGATCACGTTGGCGGAATTCGTTGAAGGCGAGCACGTGCTGATCCGCTCGGTCGAGCATAGTCATCACGCGATTGACGACGCGCTGCGCACCAAGGGCGTCGCGCGAAATATCGGCCTGGAAGTCCCGCACTTCGTCGCGTTACCGGGCGTGCTGGCCGTAACGGATCTGATCGCGACTTTGCCGCGACGTCTCGCCGATCTACTCGCGCGTGGCGGCGGGTTTGAGATTTTCGAACTGCCAGTGCAGATTCCATCTGCTGCAGTGACGATGCACTGGCACGAGCATTTTCACGAGGACGAGGGGATCGCGTGGATGCGCGATCTGCTCGTGAATATCATGCAGCGGTTTGCTGGCACGGCGGGCGCGGCTGCTGCGCCGCGCGCCGCCAGAAAGCCGGCCGTCAAACGTCCAGCACCAGCAAAGGCGAGCGCGAGCGCGAAACGCAGCAGCAAATAACCTTGTTGCTCGCGCGTTCGGCCTTGCTCAGACAATGGTCGCGATGGTCGGGATCGCCTTCGACCACATCGACCATGCAGGTGCCGCACACGCCTTCGCCGCACGACGTATCGATTTCGATACCGATCGCGGCGAGCGCGTCGACAATGGTGCTGTCTTTGCCCACGCGCACGACCTGGCCGCTGCTCGCGATCCGGACTTCGAATTCATCGAGCGTCGCGCCCGTATCGGTAGCGGCGGCGGGATCGGCGCCGAAGCGCTCCAGATGCACTTCGGCAACGGCGGGCGTGGCTTCGCCAGCCTTGACCACGGCATCCATGAACGGCGCGGGGCCGCACGTGTAGACGTGCGTGCCGCTTTGAATATCGGAGAGACAGGTGTGCAGCGTTGCGTCCAGATCGTCGCTGCCAATGCCAAAGTGAAAGCGCACATGCGATGCAAACGGCTCCTGCGAAAGCACGGGCAGGAAGGCCGCATGTGCTTCGCTGCGCGCGAAATAGTGCAGCACGAAAGGCTCGCCGCTTGCGGCCAGTTGGTAGGCCATCGAAAGCAAGGGCGTAATGCCGATGCCCGCGCCAATCAGCACATGCGCATGGGCTTCGCCCACGAGGCGAAAGAGATTGCGCGGCTGACCCACCAGCAGCTCGCAGCCTACGCGCACATCGTCATGCAGCGAGCGTGATCCGCCACGCGATTCGGGCTCGCGTTTGACGGCGAAAAGCTGAAAATCGCCAACTGCCGGATCGCTGCACAGCGAATATTGACGCGTAATGCCGGACGGCGCGGTCACGTCGATGTGCGCTCCGGGTTCGTAGTTTCCGAACGGCTGGCCGTCCATGCGGGCGATGCGAAACGAGCGAATGCCGTGCGCTTCGTCACGGATATTTTCGACGCGAACTTTGAAGGTATGGGCTTGCATGGGGACACCATTGGGAGGCGATATTTCCTGGGGATGCCACGAGGGCAGTGTGTCGCCGCAGGATATCGACCCTTGATCAATCCGGCAAATTGATGAAAATTTGCCTTATCCATTTGCCGGATTGATATCTGACGCAGTGTCCGCGTGCTGCTCGCGCTCAATAGCGATAGCCCAGCGTGAGCATCAACGAGCGATCGTCGCCCAGCGCTACCGCATTGCTCAAGCCGCCCGTGTAGTAATGCTTGTTGAAAATATTGCTCAAACGCAGCGCGGCGTGCCAGCGCGGCGCGGTATAACCCACGCCTACATCGCTGACGACAAAACCCGGAATCGTGTAGCCATACGCATAGAGATTGCTCTGGCCGCGCACGCCGCCGTTGATTTCCCAGCGATACAGTTCGCCCGGCAGTTTGTAGCGTGCGAAGACGTTGAAACTGTGGCGCGGCACGTTATTGATGCGCGTGCCGTCGGTCGAAGGCGTCTGGCCGCCATCGTCGGCGATCACGGCGGAGGTATAGGCATAGCCACCCGTGATGCTCAGATGGTTCGTCGGCGCCGTGTTGAAGCTGAATTCGAAGCCGCGCGAATGTTCTTCGCCCACGGCAATGCTGTAGCCGTCGTTGTTCGGATCGTCTTCCAGCACGTTGCGGCGGCGCAGATCGAAGGCGGCGACGGTCACGCTCGTGCGGCCTTTTTCGATGTCGAATTTCACGCCGGCTTCCCATTGCTTGCCGGTTTCGGGATCGAATGCCGTACCGCTCACGTCCGCGCCGCTGTTTGGATAGAACGAAGTCGCGTAGCTCACATAGGGACGCACGCCCGGAAACAGTTCGTACATCAAAGCAACCGATCCGGTGGTGGCGTTCGAAGGATTACCGCTGCGTGTGCCGGTGAGTTCGTTGAGCACGTCGCTCGACGCACTGTCGTATCGCACGCCTGCGAGCACGCGCCAGCGCTGGCCCAGCGCAATCTGATCGCGCGCATAGAAGCCAAGATCGCGAATCGTCGTATACGTATGCGTTTTTGGCGTGGACGGGCAGGTGATCGTGCCGGTGTAGACCGGGTCGTACATATTGATCGAACCCACCGAGCAGGTGGTCGAATTCGCGTCCTCGCGCCCGCGCATATAGTCTATGCCGAAGGTCAATTCGTGGCGGCCGAGCGCGGTATCGAAAGTTTTCTGCGCGTTATTGTCGAGCGAGATGGTGTCGCCAGACCATTGCGAATCGGTGGCGGTGCGGCTGAGCGTATAACCGTTCGAAGCGACCTTGCCATTGGCGACAAGCTGGCCGCCCAGCGAGAACTGCTGCCAGCGGAAATTCTGGTTCACGGTCCAGCCCGAATCGAAATGATGCGCGAAGCTATAACCCACGCGCGCTTCGTGGCCCGAATAAGGCTGTTGATCGGGCTCGCCGGTGAAGGTGTCGCGCGACAGGCTGCCGTTCTTGTTCGCGAGTAGCGTGCCGGACCATGGCAGGCCTTGCTGGCGGATGTAATTGCGTTCCTGGTAGCTCGTGAGAATGGTGAATTCCGTGCGCGGACCGAGATCGAGCGAGAGCGACGGCGCGATATAGCGATTGCGCGACCAGACATAATTGGTCTGATCGTTGGAATTCATCGCGAGCGCGTTGATGCGAAACGCGGCCTTGCCGTTTTCCGAGAGCGGCGTGCCCATATCGACGCTGCCCTGGTAGTAGCCGTGACTGCCGACGGTGGCATCGACATCGGCGAAGGTGTAGTCCACCGGGCGCTTGCTGACCATGTTGACCATGCCGCCGGGCAGCACGAGGCCGGAAAGCAGCGTGGCCGGTCCTTTGAGCACTTCGATCTGCTGCAGGCCGAAGGTTTCTTCGGCGAAGCGGTTGTTGATGGCTGCGCGCAGACCATCCAGATAGATCGAATCCGACGCGGTCTGGCCGCGAATGATGAAGTCGTCCCAGCCACGCCGGCCATAGGTGCCGGAGATCACGCCGGGTACGTCGTGCAGCGCGTCGTTGAGCGTCTGGACCTGCTGCGCGTCCAGCAGGTCGCGCGTGACGACGCTGATCGATTGCGGCGTTTCGCTCAGCGGCACCGACGATTTCGTGACCTGCGCAGCCTTGGGCATGTCGAAGGCCGCAGCGGGGGCGCTGCTGGCGGAGATCTTCACGGTGGGCAATTCGGTGGCGCTGTCCGTGCTGGTTGTTGCCGTGCTGGCGGCGCTGGCGGCCGTGGTGCTGGCTGCATCGGCAGCGGCGGCTTGCGCGAAAACCAGCGTAGGCGCCGCCGCGAAGGCGAGCAGGAGTGCGGCGTGGATCGGGCGGTAGCGCATCAAAGGAACCCCAAGCGTAATGCGAATCATTATTAATTGAGTCGCGCATCGTACTACGGGTTAATCCCTACCGGCAATGCGTGTTGTATCGGCGCAAATCGTTTCTGGCGGGTTGCTTTCCGCTGCGGAAGCCGCGCCTGCGGCCGCTGGCACGGCAGGCGCGGGGCAGGCGTTGCTCAGAACTGGTCGAGATCGTGCGCGACGTAGATATCGCCGGCGAAGGTCGTGTGCGCTTGACTGACGAGCCTGGCCGCGCTGGCGTCGGTAGGTCCGACGATGCCCAGGTGCGTGAAGACCAGACGGTGCACGCCCGCCGCGCTGGCCAGTTGCCCGGCCGCTTCGGGCGTCAGGTGCTGGGTGCGTAGATGGGCGATCAGCGCGTCCTTCATCGGGCCTTTCATGTTGGGCATGGCGCGGGCCAGGTCGGCCACTACCCCGTCCACGTCGATCACCTCGCTCACCAGCAGATCCGCGCCATGTTCGAGTTGCGCGACGGCGTCGCTCGGGCCGGTATCGCCGGTGACGCCAATCGAGGCGCCGTTGTAATCGAAGCGATACGCGAGCGACTGCGTGCCGTTATCGGCGTGATGGCCTGGCGCATCGTCGAAATGCGAATTTTGCGCGGCGCGCACGCGCACGCCATCGACATTCAGATCGCTGCCGCCTTCGATCGTGATCACGCGCACCAGATCGTCGGGCGAGCGCTGATGCGAATGTCCTAATTCAATGCGCGCCACCGGTTTCATCGACTGCAATAAGCCTTTCACGACGGCGTCGGTGCTGGGCGGCCCGTAAATGGTCAGCGGCTTTTGCGCGTTCTGCATCCAGCGCAGGCCAATCAGCGCCTGCAGGCCGCCGATATGATCCATGTGCAGATGCGTCACGAACAGCGTATCGACATCCGCGGCACGCAGGCGCAAGGCGGCGAGCCGTTCGAGCGCGCCGTCGCCGCAATCGACCAGCCAATGCCGCTTATCGACGCTCAACAGATTCGCGGGCTGCGAGCGCTCTGCATACAGCGACGGGCCTGCGGCGGTGCCGAGTGTCGTCCACGTCATTGGGCCGGTATTGGTTTGAGTTTGAGCGGCGCTGGCGTGACTGGAGATTGGCACAATGCCGGCAAACAGACAAAGAAAAAGACTCGCGCGTGCAATGCGCCTGGGAGGGGAGCGGAATGATTTCACGATTGACTCGGAGAAGAAAAGCTAAAGGATGCGCGTGCGAGACATCGTTAAAACGAATGGACGATGCTCGCGGTGACGGTAATCTGGTGTGAATTCGATGAGGGCTGCAAGAACAGCAGCGCCGCGTGCTGACCTTGACCGGTGACGTTTTCGATGGCCGTTTCGAGGTTCAATGTGGTTCTCGCCGAAAGCGAATAATGTAGGCCGGCGTTATAGATATGCCAGCGTCCACCCATTCCGACCGAATAGTCATAGCCCGCGCCAGCCAGCAGCGCAGGCGTGATTTGATACGTCACGTCCACTTCGCCCGTTTGCAGTCGCTCGGTCTGGTGATACGCGCGCATATTCGTGTACGCGTAAATGGCGTAGACCGTTGCCTTGCCGATCTGATAGCTGACGTTCGAAGCCGTGGTGAGCAGATTATCGAGCGCAATGCCGTTGGTGATCGTGGCGGAAGCGGGCTTTCCGAACGCATAAGGCAGGCCGATCGATGCCGGGTTGATCGTGATGCCATTGATATTGCTGAGCGTGCTCTGCGCCTGAAAGCCGCCATTGCGATAGCCGATTCTGAAACCATAAGCGCGACCGGTATTGGTCACAGGCGCTGCGGTCGAACCGAAGCTGTACATCGCGCCGAAATCCAGGCCGCGATAGCTGGGACTTTCATACGAAATCGCGTTGTTGAAAAAGGACTGAACGATCTGGTCGAAGTTGCCGGGATGGAAGCCGAAGATCGAACCGTGAGCGGCGACATAGGGCGCGAGGCTCGTCGCGAACTGGCGGATTCGCCCCAGTTTGACGGTGCCATACGTGGTGTCGGAAAGCCCAACCCACGCTTCCTGGCTGAACATCGAACCAGTTGTGTTGATCGCGCCGTTGGTGGGTTTGAAGATGGTGGCGAGCTTGAAAATGGCGCTGGTTCCGCCGCCCAGATTCTCCTTGCCGAGCAAACCGAATTGACTCGGAATGCCGGTGTTATTCGATTCGCTCCAGGATCGATGCCCGCCTGCGTTGCTGTTATAGGTCAGCCCGACATCGACGATGCCAAATAGCGTGACACTCGATTGCGCCTGCGCCACCTCCGCTTGTAAAAGTCCAGCGCACAGCAATGCGCCGCTGGCGCACGCAAATTTCGAGGGCATGGTGTCTCCAGTATTTATTGTGTTGTTGCGCGGCTTGCCGGCCTGCGTACTATGCTGGAGGATTGTGTATCGATTGATGAAAGGTTAAGCTTGATTGATAACTACAGCATATGAGTGTGTTTTCCCATGCGAGCCACTTCAAGAGACCCCCTCGAACAGGGTGAGATGCTTGTCCACGCGAGCGGCGCGATTACTGGTGCGATCGTCGAACAGGCCTTGCGCAAGCTGCGTCTGCGCGATCTGGAAACGCTGCGGATTCTGGATAAAACGCGCAGCTTCGCCAGAACGTCGGAAGCCGTAGCGCTTTCGCAACCTGCGTTGTCGAAGTGGCTGCGCGAACTGGAAAGCGCGCTGGGCATCGCGCTATTCGAGCGGACCACGCGCCGCGTTGCGCCAACCTCCTATGGCGAGGCGCTGCTTGAATTCGTCGGCCGTGTGCTGGCGGAAATGCAGAACGTTGGCCCGACGCTGGAGGCATTGCGCACGGGCACCGGTCGGCCGGTTTCGCTGGGCTGTCTGCCGAATATGGCGCAACTGATCGTGCCGGGCACGCTTGGCAGGCTGGTGGAGAATGGCCATTCGATTCGTCTGAATGTTCAGGAAGGCTCGTTTACGAGCTTGCTGACGCAAGTGGAGCGGCGGGAGCTGGACGTGCTCGTGTGTCATCAGAATGCCACCGTGCTTTCATCGGGGCTTGAAGTCGTGCCGCTGTATCGCGATGAAATCAGTGTGGTGTGCGGGCCGAAGCATCCGCTCATGCGGCGCAAGACAGTCACCTGGCAGGATGCCGCGGAATTTCCATGGATCGCGCCGCCATCGGGCACGGCGTTTCGTAATGCGCTCAACCGGGAATTCGCGGAGGCAGGCGTAGCGCCGCCGCGCGTGATGCTCGAAACGCTCTCGAAGGAAACCAGTGCGCTGATCGCGCAGCGGCTGCCGTGCCTCTATATCACGTCGTTCAAGAACTGGCGGCTTGCCGACCGTCGCGGCGAGAAAGTGCATCGTTTGCCATTGCGGATCACGACGATTCCCGAAGCGGTGTGCGCGGCATTTTGCAAACCGGCGGGGTTCTCGGTTGGCGCGGTGATCGAGGCGATGAAGCAGATCGATTTTGAAGTGGCGGGGGTGAGCGGGTATGGGTGATTGCAGCAGCAGCAGGGCGTTTATTTCAGGTTCTTATGCCTGATTTTCAGGCCAGACGCTAAAATCCCACCAGCCTCACTGAAAAGCATCTGCCTGAGGAGGGCGCCAGACGTGCCGGTTGTGAAGATACATCTCGAAGGGCAGATTTCGGATTTCGATCTGCGCCTGCTGCGTATATTCAAGGTCGTAGTGGAATCAGGCGGCTTTACCGCTGCTGAAGTCGAACTCAACATCTCGCGCTCCGCAATCAGCACCGCCATTGCCGATCTGGAAACGCGGCTCGGTTTCAGTCTGTGCCGCCGGGGACGTTCGGGATTTTCGGTGACCGATGCCGGTGCTCAGGTCTACGAAAAGATGCTGGTGCTGTTCGGTTCCATCGATACCTTTCGCACGCAGATCAATGCCATTCACACGCAACTGAAAGGCGAAATCCGCATTGGCATTACCGATAATCTCGTGAGCATGCAGCGCATGAAGATTGTCGGTTCGCTACGCACGCTCAAGACGGCGGCGCCTGGCGTGCTGATCAATATCCGCATGATGCCGCCTACCGAGATCGAAAAGGCCGTGCTCACTTCCGAACTCGATATCGGCATGATTCCGCAATGGCGCACCACGCCGGGCCTCAATTACGAGCCCATTTACGATGAAGAATCGGGCCTGTATTGCGGCGCGGAGCATCCGCTTTTCTCGATTCCCGATGCACAACTCGATGCCGCTACGGTGCTGAGCCACGACTTCGCGGTGCCCGCTTACGCACAGCCCGAACGGATTCAGGCGATCTACCGCAGCAAGCAGGCATCGGCTACCGTGAGCGATCGCGAGGGCGTGGCTTTTTTGCTGCTCACAGGTTGCTTTATCGGCCTGCTGCCCACGCACTACGCGCAGCAATGGGTGAGCACGGGCATGATGCGCCGTGTGCTCCCCAGTGAGTTCACCTTCGTGAGCCAGTACGTGGCCGTGAGCCGCGCCACCAGTACCGACGACCAGATTCTCGCGACTTATCTGGCCGCACTGCGCAAAGCCGTCTGAGGCGTCACGCGGCGCGCGCGCATGATCCCCAGCAGCGCAATGGCGCCGGCCAGTACCGCCGTCGATCCCACTTCGTAGCGATGCGCGGGCAGCACGACCATCGTGACCAGCACGGCGGCGATCAGCAGAATCACCGCCCATGTGAGGTACGGATAAAGCCACATGCGGCACTCGATACGCACGCCATCTTTCGCGAGCACGCCGCGCATGCGCAGTTGCGATACGGCGATCACCAGATAAACCAGCAGCGCGATCGCGCCCGATCCCGAAAGCAGGAAGGTAAATACTTCGCTGGGCGCAAAGAAGTTCGACGCGGTGACCAGCAAGCCGATGACGGTGCTGCCGATCACCGCCGCGCGCGGCACGCCTTCGCCCGATGTGCGATGAAAACGCTGCGGCGCATCGCCGCGTTTGCTCAGCGAAAACAACATGCGCGACGAAATATAGATCGCCGAATTCAGGCAACTTGCCACCGCGGCCAGCACGACCACGTCGACAATGGCTTTCGCATGCGGGACATGCATCAGTTCGAGCGTGCGCTGATACGAGCCATGCAGCGGCAACAGCGGATCGTTCCACGGCACCACCGAAATCACCACGAATACCGAACCCACATAAAACAGGCAGATGCGCCAGATGACCGAGCGCGTCGCTTTAGAGATCTGCCGTGCGGGGTCTTTCGATTCGGAAGCGGCAATCGTCACGACTTCCGCGCCGATAAAGCTGAACATCGTCGTGAGCAATGCGCCGACCACTGCGCCGGCGCCGTTCGGCGCGAAGCCGCCGTGTGCTTCCACAAGCCGCGAAACCCCACTGATGGGCGCAGCGGGGATCAGCCCGAGTATCGCCGCTACGCCAAAGCCGATAAACAGCACGATCGACACGACCTTCAACATGGCGAACCAGAATTCGAATTCACCGTACTTGCCCACGCTAAAGAGATTCGTGACGGTGAGCAGCGCCGTGATGCCGAGCGCAAATACCCAGACATGCACGGCGGGGAGCCAGGTGTTGAGGATGGTTGCGGCCGCAATCGCTTCGAGCGGCACGACCAGCACCCAGAACCACCAGTAGAGCCAGCCGATCGTGAAGCCCGCCCAGTGACCGATGGCGCGATCCGCGTAGGTGGAGAACGAACCCGTGTCGGGCGAGGCGACGGCCATTTCGCCGAGCATGCGCATCACGAGCACGACCAGCAGGCCCGCGAGAATATAGGCGATGATCGCGGCGGGTCCGGCTGCTGCAATCGCACGGCCCGACGCCACAAAAAGGCCCGCGCCGATCACCCCGGCTACCGAGATCATGGTGACGTGCCGCTGTTTGAAGCCGGGCGTGAGTGACGAATGAGATGCCGGCGGCTGGGCGCCGGCCGTGGGAGATATCGACATGTGTGCTCCTCCATGAAATGGATTGATCGCGTAGTACGTTGCGTATTCAATCGTTCTACTGACGATTTGACGAATGCCGGTTAGGGCGGATAAGGCAACAACGACGATCTTCAATAAGCTGCGTTAGCGCATGAGCAGCGACATCGAATCGCTCAGCTTCATCGCAAAGGCTTTTTTCCACTGCGTTGCCGCGCCAATGCGGCAGAGATTCTCTTCCCACTCGAAGGTGGACATGATGGCGCGCGAGGTGAGCCAGCGGACCGGCTCCGGCTCCCATGCGCGCAGCACGCGGCTGGGCGCCTGGCTGGCGAATACCCAGGGCATGGCGGTGCGTTCGGTTTCGCGGCCCAGCACGAGGTCGGCCAGCGTGCGTGCGAACAGATGCGAAGGCCCGACGCCCTGGCCGCCATAACCGCCGGCCATACCGATACCGCTCGCCTTGTCGAAGACTACGTGCGGCGCGAAGGCGCGCGCCATGCCGAGCGAGCCGCCCCAGCCGTGCGTGATGCGCACGCCTTTGAGCATCGGGAAGAGATCGTAGAGCAGTGCTTCGCGCAGACGGAATTCTGGATCGGCCAGTCGAAACGTACTGCGTGGCCGGCTCCTGAAACGATATCCGCCGCGTGCGCCGAAGATCATGCGGCCGTCGCGCGTGCGCTGGCCATAGCTGACCATCTTGCTGCCGTCGCAGAAGGCGGGGCGCGTGTGCAGACCGATTTCGTCCCAGAGCGCGTCGCTCAGGGGTTCTGTCGCGACGATCAGGCTTTGCACGGGAATCACGTAGCGGCCGAAGCCGGGCACGCTCGACGCATAGCCTTCCAGCGCGGGGATCACGATGGGCGCCTTGACGCGGCCCTGCGCTGTTTCGACGATGCCGGCGCGAATCGCCGTCGCGCGGCTTTGCTCGAAGATCGGCACGCCCAGCCGTTCGACGGCGCGCGCAAGACCGCGCACCATCCGCGCCGGATTGATGGTCGCGCAATGGCGTTTGAATACGCCGCCGAAACCATCGCGCAACTGCACCGTGCGATCGAGTTCGCGCTTGCTCAGCCAGTAGCAATCGTCTTCGGTATGGCCAGCCGCGTAGAGTTGCGCGAGCACGGCGCGCTGGCGCTTTTCCTGTTCGGGGAAGCGCGCCGCCGCGTAGACCACGCCGCCCTTATGGAAATCGGCGTCGATCTGCTCGCGCGCGAGCGCAGCGGCAATCGCATCGACGTTCTCGAACAGCAGCTTGCAGCAGGCTCGGCGCTGCGCCATCGGCAAGGGCGCGACGTATTTTTCGAGCCCCGAAATGTAGCCCGCGACCCAGCCGCCGTTACGCCCCGAAGCGCCGAAGCCCGCCGTTTCCGCCTCGACGATCACGACGCGCAGGTCCGGCGCGTGCTGCTTCAGGTAGTAGGCGCTCCAGAGTCCCGTATAGCCCGCGCCGACGATGGCAACATCGGCATCGATATCGCCCGCGAGGCTCGCGCGCGGTTCAAGCGATTCCACCGATTCGTCCAGCGTGTCGAGCCAGAAACTCGCCTCAGCATACTTGCTCATCGCGCGCCCTCGGCTGGTCTGCAGGCACGGCGGCCGCGGCGCATTTCGCGATCACGAAGTATTTGCGCACGCGCGTGAGCGATTCCCAGGTGCCGTCGAAGCCGGGCTCGACGATAAAGGCGTCGCCGGGTCCGAACGATGCGGTATTGCCGTGCTGGTCGGTGAGTGCGACGGCGCCTTCGAGGATGAAGCAGAACTCCATGCTGTCGGGATGCGCCTTTCGCTTACAAAATGCTTCCGACTCCCAAACACCGCTGCTGACCACGCCGTCGACCGAGTGAAATGCGGGCCAGCTACGCGTATCGCCGTTGCCGCTGATCAGCGCTGCGGGCACGGTCGGGCTGACTTGCGGCGCGTGGCCGGGCAGGGGATTGAGGGGCGTGATGAATGCGACCGGCATGGTGTCTCCTTGTGAACGCCTGATGTCGTGAAAGGTCGATTCACTATAAGGAGCGGCCGCGTCGATCAAATATCGACGTGCTTAAGCTTACTTTAATTCTTGTTGACGTAATCTAACCGTCATCGACGTCAGAAAAATCGAAGCTTAAGGGAAGTCCCGGTTAGGGAAATCGCGACGGATTTAATCTTTCTGATAAGTGGGAAGGGTTGTAATCGGTGGTAATATACGCGGCCGCGAAGGAACCTCGCCGCACCTGCCAGCCATTGGCCAGCCATCTTGCGCCGTCCCTTCCTTACACAGATTACAAAGAGCGCCATCGGCGATATTCGCTGCGCTGGCCGCTCACCTGGCACTTCTCGTATCGGCCCGCCAAAAGAACGGGGCCCTGAATAAACATGAAACTCCGTAATGCCCGACTCTGGGCACCCCGAGGCCCGCGCCGCTGGTGCTATGCCGCCGCCGCGCTTGCGATTGCGAGCGTCGTGCGCATTGCGCTGCATCCGTGGCTCGGTCCGATGATGCCGGGCACGGCGTTCTGTATCGCCGCCTCGCTGGTCGAGTACTACTTTGGACTCGCGCCCGCGCTGACCGTCATGTTCCTCGGTCTCGGTATCGCCGATTATCTGTTCGTGCCGCCTTACGCCAATATTTCCGTGCTCGATTTTCATGACACGGTGCTGCTGGTGTCGTATCCGCTGGTCACGCTGCTTGTCATTACGCTGATCGAGCGCCTGCGCCGCGAACAGTTTCGCGCGCAACTGATTACCTCGGTGGCGCAATCGCGCTATGAAATGCTGCTGCGCCACGACAACGAGCGCGCGCTGGCACGCCGCGCCGAAGACGAAACGCATCGCCTGCTGCGCCATCTTGCGCAGCACCACGAAGGTTTCATCATGATCAAGGCGCTCGAGCGCAACGCCGCGCAGCGCGCGAGCGTGGGGCAAAGCACGGCGGCGCTGCCGGCCGCTACGGAAGTGGCGCCGGGGCCGCTATACGACGCCGTGCATCCCGAGGACATCCAGCGTCTGAGCAATACGTTGTGGCCGGGCCATCATCGCGTGCGTCTGCGTCGCGCGCAGAATGAACGCGAATTCAGGATGACGAACTGTAACTGCGAGCGTTTCACTACGCATGCGGGCGATTTCCTCGTCCTGCGCACGGAGGACTGAGATGGCGACTGCCGAGATGGAACCGGCCGTGCGCGAAGCGCCCGCCCTGCGCGCGACGGGCATTTTCAGCGAAGGTGACGGCCATGCCGTGCTGCTGTTGCACGGGCTGTCGAGTTCGCCGATCGAATTGCGCTACCTCGCGCGCTATCTGCAGAACGAAGGCTTCACCGTTTGCGCACCGCTGATCGAAGGCTATAGCGCCGGCTCGAAAGAGAAGACCATGGAACAGTGGGTCGAGGCCGCCGCGCGCGAATTCGACGCGCTGGCCGCGCGTTACGAGCGCGTGTCGATCTGCGGTCTGTCGATTGGTGGCGCGCTGGCGATGCGCCTGATTCGCGAGCGCCCGGGCGCGCAGTCGCTGGTGCTGCTTTCGCTGACGCTCGCGTATGACGGCTGGGCGATTCCCTGGTATCGCTTCCTGCTGGACTGGGCTTACTACACGCCGTTGCGCCATACCTATCTTTATCGCGAATCGGAGCCGTTTGGCGTGCGCAACGAAGCGCTGCGCAAGAAGATCGCGCGTGCCATGCAGCGCAATTCGTTCAGCGAAGTGGGGCCGTCCACGATCGCGCTGCCCGCGCTGCATCAGGCGTTGCGTCTCGCGCGTGCGGCGCGCAAGGACGTGGCCGCGATCGAGAACGATACGCTCGTGATTCACGCCATCGACGATGAAACCTCCAGCCCGCGTAACCCGCGCTATGTGATCGATCATATCGGCGCGAATTTTCTGCGCACGGTCTGGCTCGACGATTCGTATCACATGATCACCTCGGATAACGAGCGCGAGATCGTTGCGCGCGAAACTACCCTGTTTCTGCGCGAGAGCGAAGTGGCGCACGGCGCGCGCGATGCGCAGAACCAGCCGGTGGTGTCGAAGGCGCTCGCGCGCCGTTTGCGCCAGCTGGCGGCAGTGGGAAGGAAGAAGGCGTGAAGCTGTCGAATCTATTTAAAGCGCTCGCGTGTGCGGCCGTGTTCGCATTCACGCAACAGGCCTACGCCGACGACGCATCGTCGCAAAGCGATAGCAGCACGACGCCAGCCGAATCGCCGTGGAAGATCGCTATCGGGCCCGGCGCGTATTTCGCGCCGCAGTATCCTGGCTCGCGCCATATGAAGGTCTATCCGTTCCCGGCGCTGGATATTTCGTACCGCGATCGCATTTTTTCGCAGGGGCCGGACGTGCTCGGCATCAACGTGCTGACCTCGGAGAATTATCACCTCGGTGCTTCGCTGAGCTTCGATTTCCAGTCGCGCACGGCATCGGATGATCCGCATCTGCGCGGCCTCGGCAACGTGGACGACGGCCCCAAACTGCGTATCTTCGGCGATTACACGGTCTGGGCCTTTACGGGTGCAGTGGCGGTGTATCAGGACATTTCGGGCAATGGGCAAGGCACGACGGCCAGCGCCGATCTCTACGCGTCATTGCCGCTGCAGGGCTGGCTCTTTTCAGTCGGCCCTGGCCTCACGTGGGCGAATGCGGTGTACACGCGCACGTTGTTTGGGATTTCGTCGGCGCAAAGCGCGGCCTCGGGATTGCCGCAATATGCCACGGGTTCAGGCATTCGCGACCTGCATATGACGTTCTACGCCACGCACGATTTTTCGAAGCATTGGGTCGGCTCGGTCAACGCCACGCTGGGGCGTCTGGAACACTATGCAGGCGGCAGCCCGATCACCGAGCGCCGCCGCGAGCTGACGACATTCGCCGCGCTCGATTACCGCTTCTAAAGCGGCGTTTTCCGCGTTTAAACGAACACCTCGGGATAAACGAAACGCGCGACATCCACGCGCTCTTTCACCAGCCCGAGCGTGTGAAACGTATCGACGATATCCTGCTGCTCCTTGACGATATCCGGCGTGACAGCGACGGTGGTGTAATTGCGCCGCCCGGTCGCGAGCTTGAGCACATCGGGGCGCACGCCTAATTGCGGCGCCAGCAGATTCGCGGTGTCCTGCGGATGATGCTGCGTCCACGCATTCGCCTTCGCCAGTTCCTGAAACAGCACGCGGATCACCTGCGGGTTCTGCCTGACGAATTCGGGCCGCGCCAGATGGAAGGTGCGGTTGTTCGACAGACCCGTGCCGTCGCGCAGCTCGCGCGGCGAAGTGGCAAGCTGCTGGCCGGCGAGAAAAGGGTCCCAGAGCCCGGCGGCATCGACATTGCCCGAAAGATATGTCGCGCTCACATCTGCCGCGCTCGTTAAATAAACGGGCTGGATATCGCTGTATTCGAGCCCCGCTTCGTGCAGCGCGCGTACCAATAGATATTGCACATTCCAGCCGCGCCCGATCGCCACTTTCTTTCCCTTCAATTCGCGGATCGAGCGAATGGGTGAATCGGCCGCCACGAAAATGCCAATGCCCTTGGGATAAGGCTGCTCCGCGCCCAGATAGACCGCATTCACGCCCGCAGCGTTGGCGAAAGCCGAAGGCGTATCGGCCGCGTGGCCGAAATCGAGCGCTCCGGCGTTGAGCGCTTCAGTCAGTTGCGGCCCAGCCGCGAATTCCGCCCAGCGCACGTTCCAGTCGAGCGCCTGCAAGGCGCGCTCAAGACTGCCAGTGCCCTTGAGAATATTCAGCGTATTGAACTTTTGATAACCAATGCGCAAAGTGCGCGATTCAGCGGCCTGCGCATTCGCGATGAACGCCGGAACGGTGGCCGCGCCGAGCGCGCTTGCGGAAAGCTGGCGGATAAACTTGCGTCTGCTGTGTTGCATGATGTCGTAATCGTCGATTGAATAAGTTATTCGCGGCGCTGACTCATTACTTTTGGCGCGAGTGGTTTTGCGACGATTTTATGGACGGCTCGCAGCGGATCGAACCAAGCGTTTCGCATAACCTTATCGGGCCGTTGGCATAGCGTCATATCCGCACTCGATGCTTTAGCAAAAGCACGCGCATGGATATGAGCATCGCTTCGTTGGGCGCACGATATCGGCTCGCTACGATGGACGCCATCATTCATCGTGGAGCCGCCGTCTCATGTCCGCCGCCGTCTTTACCGCCCGCTCGATCGCGAAGCGCTTCGGCGCGACCGTTGCGCTCGCGCGGCTCGATCTGACGATCCACGCGGGCGAAATCGTCGCGCTGATGGGCGCCAATGGCGCGGGCAAATCCACGCTTGTGAAGATCGTCAGCGGCGTGCAGCCGGCCGACGAAGGCGCGATGACGCTCGACGGGCAAGCCTATGCGCCGGGTTCGCCGCTGGCCGCGAAACGCGCAGGCGTGGCCACGGTCCATCAATCGATCGCCGATGTGGTCGTCCCCGCACTGCCGATTGCGGACAACCTGCTGCTCGACGAATTCTGCGGCGGCGTGGCGGCGATCTGGACGCCGCGCGCCCGCCGCCTTGCCCGGGCGCGCGAACTGGCGGCACGCGTGGGCCTCGATGACGTCGATCTCGACGCGCCACTCGGCTCGCTCTCATTGGCGTCGCAACAGCGCGTGGTGCTGGCGCGCGCGCTGGCTACGCGCCCGCGTCTGCTGATCCTCGACGAACCCACAGCCAGTCTTTCCGCCGCCGAAGCCGAACGTTTGTACACCTTGATCGATGGCCTGCGCGAAGAAGGCGTGGCTGTGCTGCTGGTTTCGCACCGGCTGGCGGATCTGCGCAGGCTGGCTTCGCGCGTGGCGGTCGTGCGCGATGGCCGCATCGTTGCCGTGCAGGACGTGAAAGACGCGCCCATCGATTTCGATGCTGCGCTGGAGACGATGATCGGCAGGCGGTTGCCGGTATCGGGCACAGCCGCGCAGCAAAGCGGCGCGCGTGTGGCGAAACCGGCGCTGGAATTGCGCGGCTTGCGTCTGGGGCCGCAAACCGATGCCTTCGATCTCGACGTGCGCGACGGCGAAATCGTCGCCGTAGTCGGGCCGGTGGGCGCAGGCAAGACACGGCTGGCGCAGGCGATTTTCGGCGCTACGCGAGCGAGCGCAGGCACGATGCATCTCTACGGCGAACCGTGGTGGCCGCGCACGCCGCGCGATGCGATTCGTGCGGGCGTTTTCATGGCGGGCGAGGACCGTTGGCGCAGTTCGCTGTTTCCCGATGCCGTGCCGTTTGCTTCCGTGGCGGGCACGATCGGCTTTCCATTTCTGCCGCGCTGGAGCCGCGCGGGCGTGGTGGGGCGCACGCACGAGCATGAGGTCGCGCGCGAGGCCATCGAGACGTTCGGCATCCGTTGCACCGGGCCCGACGATCGCGTGGCGCGTCTTTCGGGCGGCAACCAGCAGAAGGTGTTGCTTGCGCGCTGGCATGCTGAACCCGCACGGCTGCTGCTGCTCGACGAACCGTTTCAGGGCGTCGACGCAGGCGCGCGCGCCGATATCACCGCGCATCTGCGCCGCCGCGCGGCGGGCCGCGCCACGCTGGTATTCGTGAGCGATCTGGAAGAGGCGCACGAGGTCGCCGACCGCATCGTGCATTTCGATCGCGGCACGGTGGAATACGTCGATCAACAATCATTAGATATCCTGAATCAAGTATGAGGCCCGTTACCGTGAAAACCGCCGCATCCACGCTTGCCAGCGACCTCGCACCCGACCGTGCCGATACGGCTTCGCGCCGCCGCGCCGCGCTTGCCTGGATCGAACGCCTGAGCCTGCTGGCCGTGCTCGCCGCGATGATCATCCTGTTCGCCGTGCGCGAACCGGCCTTCGTGAGCGTCGACAACCTCTTCAGTATTCTGCAAGCGGTATCGATCGTGGCGCTGCTCGGCATAGGCGTGACGATTACGCTCGCGGCCGGCGGCTTCGATCTTTCGGTGGGCAGCGTGGCAGCGACGGCGCAAATGGCCGCAAGCTACGTACTGGTCGTGTGGCACGGCAATGCGTGGGAGGCCGCGGCGGCCTGTCTCGTACTCGGCATTGCTGCGGGGCTGTTCAACGGCGTGCTCATCACGCGCCTGCATGTGCCCGATCAACTCGCTACGCTTGGCACGCTGTTTCTGCTCGCGGGCCTGCAACTGATTCCCACGGGCGGGCGTTCGCTCGCCACAGGCACGATCCTGCCCGACGGCAACGAAGCAAGCGGTACGTTTCCCGCCGCCTTCCTTGCACTTGGCCGTGCGCGTCTGTTCGACGTCGTGCCTGCGCCGGTACTGGTGTTGCTGGTGCTGACCGTGCTGGTTTCCGCCGTCATGGCGCTCACGCGTTGGGGACGGGTGATCTATGCGATCGGCGGCAATGAAACGGCCGCGCGTCTGGCGGGCGCACCGGCTGCGCGCTATCGCGTGGCGGCTTACGTCGCGTCTGGCGCGATTGCGTCATTGGGCGGTCTGCTGATTGCGGCGCGCGTGGGGCGCGGCGATGTGAGCGCAGGGCATTCGCTGTTGCTCGATGCCGTAGCGGCGGCGCTGGTGGGGTTCGCCGTGTGGGGCGTGAAGCGACCCAACGTGCCGGGCACGGTGATCGGCGCGGTCTTTGTGGGCGTGCTGCTCAACGGCCTGACCATGCTCAACGCGCCGTATTACCTGCAGGATTTCATCAAGGGCGCGCTGCTGGTGGTCGCACTGGCATTCACGTTCAGCATCGGGCATCGCGGCAGCACACATCGATAAAAAACCATGGAATCCTGACGATATCAAGAGGAGCAATATAAACATGGCAAAGCACGGTACGACATCTCGCAGCGCGCTATCCCGCGCAATCGGCACGCTCACGCTTTGCGCGGCGGCCATGTTGAGCGCGGGCGTGGCCCACGCGGGCGCACTCAAAGGCGCGCCCGCGCCGTTCGACAAGGGCGGCGTGAAGATCGCGCTGGTCAATTACCTGTCCGAAGGCGACTTTTTTCAGGCTTACGAGGCGGGCGCGCAGAAACAGGCGAAAGCGCTCGGCATCGATTTGCGCATCTACGAGGGCCGCCAGGACGCAGCGCAGCAGCGCGACCAGATCCAGCAGGCAATCAACCTGGGGGTCGCGGCGATCATCGTGAATCACGGTTTGCCGGAATCGCTCAAGGACGTCGTGCAGCAGGCGCTCGACAAGGGCATCAAGGTCGTGGCGTTCGACGTCGATCTCGCCAATCCGCGCGTGCCGCAGATCGAGCAGAGCGACCACGATCTGGCCTCGCTGCTGCTGCAACAGGCGGTGAAGGACAACGGCGAAGCGTTTTCGGCGGGCTATGTCTATGTGGCGGGGTTCGCGCCGCTCGATCGCCGCGACGCGGTCTGGCAGGCCTTCAAGAGCGCGCATCCGAAGGTGCACGAACAAGCGCGTTGGGGCACGGTGGATAACCCGATTGCGCAGTCGGTGGCGAATCAGGCTTCGGCGGCGTATCGCGCGCACCCGGATATCCGCGTAGTGATCGCACCGTATGACGAATTCGCGCGTGGCGCGAGCCTGGCGGCGGGCGAAGCGAATCTCTCGGGCAAGCTGCGCATCTATAGCGCCGATATTTCGACAGCCGATATCGAGGCGATTCGCGCGCCGAACAGCGCATGGGTCGCCACCGCGGCGACGAATCCGGCGGTCGTGGGCGCAGTATCGGTACGAGCAGCGGCGCTGGACGTGGCGGGGCAACCGCTCGATCATCACATCACCGTAAAGCCCACGCTGGTGACGCGCGACGACCTTGTGAAGAACGACATTCACACCATTGCGGAGCTGGGCGCGAAGTTTCCGGCATTTCGCGTGAGCACCGCAGCAACGGCTGGATGGATTCCGGTGGATTGAAATCGATCGACGTCAGATGGCACGCCGAAAAGCCCTGGGCCATGACTGGCCGCAGGGCTATTTGCTTTCTACGCCTTGTGCTTCAGGCCTTGAATTCAACCGAAACAAACACTTTGCGGCAGCGTTCGACGACTTCCCACGTGCCCTTGAAACCAGCCGGAATCAGAAAGCGATCTCCGGCACGCACGGTACGCTGTTCGCCGGATTCGTCGCGCAGAATCGAAACGCCTTCAAGAATCTCGCAGTACTCGTTCTCCGTGAAATTCACGGTCCATTGACCGCACTCGCTTTCCCAGATGCCGGTGGAGAGCTGACCGCAGGCGCTCGTAAAGTGCATATGGGCAGCCTGGCGCGGCACACCCGAGATAACGGCTTCGGGTTTCGGCTCCCATTCGAGCGTTTCTTTGGCGGGCTGCGAGTAATCGACGATGTCCTGAATACGCATGATGATCCGGGTAGTGAAGGGACCAAAGTGATAACCCGACAAAAAGCCGGACGCAAGCTCATCGCCTCCAGGGATTCCATGAACATGAAGGAATCTAATGAATCAATGAAATAAGACCATTTTTCTTCATATGCGTCTGTCTCTATGATCGCTGCCATTCACAGCTTTTGTTCCTCGCAACCTTTATTGAATGGCACCCGGCATGGTCACGACACATAATCTCGGCTTCCCGCGCATCGGCGCGAAACGCGAACTCAAGTTCGGCCTCGAACGCTACTGGAAGGGCGAATCGTCGCGCGACGAACTGAAGGCGCTCGGCGCGCAACTGCGTGCGCGTCACTGGAGCGATCAGCGCGAACTCGACCTCGCGCCCGTAGGCGATTTTGCGTTCTACGACCAGGTGCTCGATATGAGTTTTACGCTCGGCAACCTGCCGGCGCGCGTACAGGACTTTCATGGCGATGCGCTCGACAATGCCTTTCGTGTGGCGCGCGGCCGCTCGGCGACAGGTGCGCCAGCCCACGCTGGATGCTGCGGTGGCGTTGCCGCCGGCGAAATGACGAAGTGGTTCGACACGAACTATCACTACATCGTGCCTGAATTTACGGCCGATACGCACTTCACGCTGGATGCGTCGCGTCTGGTCGAACAGCTTGCCGAAGCTCGCGCGCAAGGCGTGAAAGCCAAGCCGGTGATTGTGGGGCCGGTCACGTATCTGTGGCTCGGCAAGGCGAAGGACGATTCGGACAAGCTGGCGCTGCTGCCGCGTATTCTGCCTGCTTACGCCGCGCTGCTCGACGCGCTGGCGAAGCAGGGCGTGAAGTGGGTACAGATCGACGAACCGGTGCTCGTGACCGAACTTGACGATGCGTGGCAGCAGGCCTTCGTGACGGCCTACGATGCGCTCAAGACGCGTGAGGTCAAGCTGCTGCTGGCTACGTATTTCGGGCAATTGCAGGGCAATCTCGATCTGGCTGTCGAACTGCCGGTTAATGGCCTGCATATCGACGCGATCAACGCCCGCGAAGAAGTCGCGCTGGCCGCGCAAAAGTTACCTGCGCACAGCGTGCTGTCGGTGGGCGCGATCAATGGCCGCAATATCTGGAAGACGGATTTGAATGCGGCGCTCGAATGGCTGGAGCCGCTTGCACGGCAACTTGGCGATCGTCTGTGGATTGCGCCGTCGTGTTCGCTGCTGCATGTGCCCGTCGATCTCGCCAGCGAACAGAAGCTCGATGCTGAAATCCGCTCATGGCTTGCATTTGCGCTGCAAAAGCTCGATGAAGTGAAGGTACTGGCCATTGCGTTGAATCACGGACGCGAGAAGGTTGCTGCGGAACTCGAAGCCAACGCTGCTGCCATTGCTACGCGTCGCAATTCGCCACGCGTGAATAATCCGGCTGTGAAATCCGCGCTTGCGAGCATCGACGCTAAACTCGGAAATCGTCAGCATGACTATGTAATTCGTGCGCCGAAGCAGGCAGCGATTCTCAACTTGCCTGCGTATCCCACTACTACAATCGGCTCGTTTCCGCAGACCGCCGAAATCCGCCAGGCGCGGAGTCATTTCAAGGCTGGCGCGCTGGATCAAGCCGGCTATCAGGCCGCGATGCGCAAGGAGATCGAGCGCAGCGTGTACGAGCAGGAGGCACTGGAACTCGACGTGCTCGTGCATGGCGAAGCCGAGCGTAACGATATGGTCGAATACTTCGGCGAGCAACTCGATGGTTATGCGTTCAGCCAGTTCGGCTGGGTGCAGTCCTACGGTTCGCGCTGCGTGAAGCCGCCCATTCTGTTCGGCGATATCAGCCGCCCGAAGGCGATGACGGTCGAGTGGATCACCTACGCGCAATCGCTCACGAACAAGCCGATGAAAGGCATGCTCACGGGCCCCGTGACGATCCTTAACTGGTCGTTCGTGCGCGACGACCAGCCGCGTTCGGTGTCGTGCTATCAACTGGCATTGGCGATTCGCGCAGAAGTGCTCGACCTCGAAAAGGCCGGCTTGCGCGTGATCCAGATCGACGAAGCCGCGTTGCGCGAAGGTCTGCCGCTGCGTCGCGCACAATGGAATGAGTATTTGCGTTGGGCGGTCGAATCGTTCCGCATCACGGCCAACGGCGTGCAGGACGAAACGCAGATCCACACGCATATGTGCTATTCGGAATTCAACGACATCATTGCGTCGATTGCCGATATGGATGCGGATGTTATTACCATCGAGACTTCGCGGTCGGATATGGAATTGCTCGACGCGTTCGATCACTTCAATTATCCGAATGAAATCGGGCCGGGCGTGTATGACATTCACTCGCCGAATATCCCTGGGCAGGATCACATCGTTCGGCTGATGCAGAAAGCGGCGGAGCGTATTCCGGCGCAGCGTCTGTGGGTGAATCCGGATTGCGGTCTGAAAACGCGTCAGTGGGAGGAGGTGGTTCCGGCACTGACGAATATGGTGGCGGCGGCGAAGACGTTGCGGGCGCAGGTGCAGTAAGTTTTCGTTTGCCATTGACGGGCAAGGCGTGCGCAATAGGGTTTTTCTGGTGCGCACGCCTTGTCAGAGAGTTTAGCGATATCCATGTGCATGGGAGTGCGCGAGCGATGCCTGAAGAATATCGATTCGATGTATTTGGCCGCCAGATGGCGATCGTGAGAAGCGAAAGCAGGTGGGTGGCGTACCTGATCGGCACGGAAGGCAAACGCCGGCGCGCGGCCTTCGAGATTCCCGATTTCATCGCTGCCGATGAGTTGATGCAGTATCTCGATGATCTCTTTCACGAGGATGCGAGCCCGCAGCGGCCCACTGTCGAGCGGCTTTGACGTTACCGCACTTATACGTCCTCGCCTCCGAACACCTGCCTATGCCACGCCTCGGTTTCATCATCGGCGGGAAACATGCATTCCAGCCGGATCTCCTGCGCGGCCACGCTCGTGGGCGTCCCCACGCTCGTCACCATCGAGAAATAGCGCAACACCTTGCCGTCGCGCTCGAAGCCTAAAGGCACAACCGGCAGCGCGGACGTGGAATCCGCAGGCGCATGATAAGCACGCCAGTCGCGCGGGACATCGGGATACGCCAGCAGTTCGTCGAGCAAGGATTGCGTGCCGCCATCGATTACATGGCCAATTGTCTCGCGATGCACACGTTGCAGCAGACTGCGCGCCACGTTTTCCCATTCATGCACGAAAGACCGCATCCCCTGCGGTTCGAACATCAGATGCAGCATATTGCGCGGCCCCGTGCGCGCATGCATGTCGATGAATTGCCCGAAGAAACGCGGCGCGGCTTCATTGGTCATCAACACATTCCAGTAGCGATCCATCACGATCGCCGGATACGGTTCATGCTGACGCACCACGCGCTGCAACGCGCGAATCACGCCCTGCATTTCCTGCGCATTCCACGGCGCTTCCGAATACATCGGCGCATAGCCTGCTGCGTGCAGCAGCGCATTGCGCTCGCGCAGCGGCACATCGAGTGTCTGCGCGAGCGTGAGGAGGGTTTCGCGGCCGGGCACGCTGCGGCCGCTTTCGATAAAACTGATCTGCCGCTGCGAAATGCCGGCCTGCAGCGAAAGATCAAGTTGACTGACGCCGCGCGCGTCGCGCCAGTAGCGCAGCAGCACGCCCAAAGCGTGACCGGTTTCGCGTGAACTTTGACGGGCGGCGTCTTTCATCGTGATGTCCATGAATCCTCGTGGAGGCTTCCGACTATAACGAATTCAGCGGCCGTTCGCCCGCCACGCGAACGCTTCGAATTGCGCTTCGAGCGCCGGTTGCGTGACGCTGCCGGTGTAGTTCGTAATGGTCGAAGCGGCCACCACTGCGATCACTTCGAGTATCTGTTCAGCACTAAATCCAGCGCCAATAAAGCGCTGCTGATCCATTTCGGCGAGCCGTCCGCGCGTTTCGATCAGCGTGCGTGCCAGTGTAGAAAGCGCCGCGTCTTGCGCGTCGCGAGGCACCCCACCGGCGCGGATCGCATCGACATCGGCATGATCAAGGCCTTGTTGCAAGGCGAGTGCGCTATGAAATGCGACGGCCCATTCGCTGGCATTCGTCACCGCATTGGTGAGCAGCAGCACCTGGATCTGCGTCTCGCTGAAACTGCTGGCGTGAACGCGCTGGAACAGGCTGATAAAGCCATTGATCAGCACCGGCGACGCCGCCATTTTTCCGGCGATATTCGGGATCACGCCGAATGCCTGCTGGAGTTGCTGCAAAACGGGTTGCGATTGTGCGGGCGCGTTGTCGATTGTATAGAGGGGAAAGCGGGACATGATGGCTCCTTGCCGTGGAGCGCGGCCGATTTAGCCGCGCGACAGGCAAAGAGTAGGCGCGTGGGCGCAGCGCGCCAATTACATCCGATGTCATCAATACGAGAACGTCGCGCCAAAGAACACACCTTTCGCGCGATCGTCGCCCGCCACGCGCACGCGATATTGCACCGAAACATCGACGAACGAACGCGGCGCATCATAAGGGCCGCCGCGAAACCAGAAGCGCGCCGCCACGCCCGCGCCGATACCCACGGGCACGCTATGGTCGATCGCCGAATCGTAATCCGCGCCCGCCACCAGATGCGGGAACACCGTGAGGCGCGGGTCGATCGCATCGAGCCTGAAGGTGCGCCCGAGCCGTACATTCGCCGTCGCATACGTCGACGGATGCTCGATATAGTGGCCCACTTCGCCATATGCGATGCCGGTCCACCAGCTCGGCACGTCCTGCCTCAACGTCGTGCCGAAGCCGTCCGACCACGCCGCGCGCGCGAGCCAGTCGCCGCGCACGCTGGAGCCGATCGGCAGGATGCGCTCGAAAGCGAAGATCGCGTTGGTGGACGTGAAGGGCTTCACGCGCGCGCCCAGCGCTGCCTGCAAGGTCTGCACGCCCGAAGGCGAATCGCCCTTGACGCCGAAGTTTTCATAGCCGCGCGCATAGAGTTCGAAGGCGCGTTCGCCGAGGCTGCCAAATGGACGCCAGTACGCTTCGGTGCCCGCCTGCCAGTTGTTGGCGATACCGGGCGTCGGGTTGGTGACGAGGCCGTTCTGGATGCCGCCGCCGCGATAGTTGAGCGAGGCGTTGAAGCCCCAGTTGCGGGTGGCATCGGCGTGGGCGCTGCGGGCATCGGCGAGGGCTTGCGGGGTCATCGGCGTGGCGTTGTCGGCGTCCTGCGTGCCGTGGTCGATGGCGCGTTCGAGCCAGGCGGCGCCCTGCGCGTTATGGTGCGTCTGCAAGGCGGCGTAACCGGCGTCGCCGGTTGCGGAGGCTGGCAGCGCGCCCTGGGCATCGGCCTGGGCGAAGGCCGCGTAGGCGCGCCGGGTATCGCCTGCGCGTTGCGCGAGGTACGCAAGCTGCAGCGGGTCCATGCCGTCGATTACGCCGTTGGCGAGCGCGTCGCGGGCGGCAGCGCGCGCGGCGCGAGCATCGCCGTTCGCAACCAGTGCGTCGATCAATTCCAGCCGATGCTGCGGATCGTCGGGCGCAGCGGCAACAGCGTTGCGCAGCGCTGCAACCGCCGCGGCGTGATCGCCTCGCGCCGTGGCTTCGCGCGCGGCGCGAACATCCGCGAAGGCAGGGTCGGCGGCGTAGAGATCGCACGCAGCGCCGAAGCGATCGTCGTGGCAATCGAAGATCGGGCGCGCGAGCGGGTCGATGTCCGCCACGTTGCGTTGCGCGTGTGACGCAAGCATGCGCTGGGCGCGCTGGCGTCGCAGGGCAATGACGGCGTCGGTATCGTCATGGGCCTTTTCGAGCGGGGCGAGTACGTCTAGCGCATCTTGAGGCCGATGCTGCGCCAGCCGTACATCGGCGATGATGGCGCGTGCGGTGCGGGCATCGCGCGCGGCGCGTTTCGCGTCGTCGCTTTCCTGGTTATCCGAACTATTTTCTGAAAGCGCTATCGCTTGCGAGAAATCATCGTCCGCGCCATGCCCATGCTGGGCCGCGCGGGCATAGCCGCGTAACGTCCATGCGAGCGGATTCGTGCGGTCGTGCTGAATCGCCGCGCTGGCAGCCGTTTCTGCGTCAGCCAGATCGCCACGCGCGAACAGCACATCGAGCAGTTGCATTCGGAATGCGCTTCGGTCCGGTGCGTAAGTGACCGCTTGTTGCGCCAGCTTTTGCGCGGCATCCAGATCGCCGCGCTGGCGCGCGTCATAAGCGGCAATCGATACTTGCGGTGCGAGCTTTGCGCCAATAAATGCGAGCCGTGAACGCAGTTCTCCGGTCGCGCCAAAGCGTGCCGATGCGTCCTGCGCAGCGCTCCACGCTTCAGCGTCGCGACCTGCTGCGGAAAGCGAATCGATCAACAGATAGCGCAGCCGCTCGACATCGGGCGCGAGCGAAATAGCGTTCTGCGCATCGTCGATAGCGGCGTTGTAGTCCTTGCGTGCGTACGCGTTATAAGCGGCGCGTGCTTCCACTCCGGCGCGGCCTGGCAGATCGCTCGCGCCGCCGGCACCGGCCGCCGCGATCTGCGCGCGCCGCGTGACCAGCGCTTCCATCGGCCCAAGATCGCGGATCGCATCGCTCAATTCGCGCTGCGCTTCATCGCGGTGTCCACCCGCCGCCAGTGCATTGGCGCGCAACACGCGTAGCTCGGCCACATCGGGCCGCTGGCGTATGGCTTCGCTTGCCAGCGATGCGCTTTCGTCATAACGGTGCGCGTCATACGCGGCATAGGCTTCGCGCGCGACTTGATACGCTGCGCCCGAAAGCGCCAAAGGCAGCGGATGATCGGCAAAAGCCACGGGGGCGTGCAGGGCGGTGAGCGCTGCCAGAAGCCATCCGGCAGCGGCCGCGCGCGGCGCGCGGCGTTCGGTTGATCGTGCAGGTGCGGCGCGCGTCATCGGCCTCCCGTTTGCGCGTCGCGCAGTTGTTGTTGTGCGGCGATGGCGCTTTGCAGCGCTTCGCGCGAAATGATGTGGCGCGCCACCATGAAGTCGCCGATACGGCCGTCGCGGTCGGGGCGATATTCCTGCAAGGCGGCATCGAATCTAGCCCTTGAAACAAGGCCCATTTCGATCAGCAGGTCGCCCAGCAGCGGCACGCCGCGGGTGGCGCCCAATTCCACTGGAGAAAGCACGGCCACTTCGCCATCGGCATCTACGAGCAGCGGTTCTTCCACGCGGCGCAGAATGCGAAGTCCGGCCGTCACCTCGCTTTCGCGCACGATATGCAGTGCCACCGTGCGTTGCGTGAGTGCGTGCAGTTCGTCGAGCGCCGTATCGGTGAGCAGACTTGCGGCCACGAACACGGCATGACCGCTTTCGTCGATCCCTTGCGGCAGCGTGCGCAGACGCACGAGCACATCCACGGGCACCTGGTTAGCAGGGTTGTCAAGCCGCGCGGGCACGAATTCGCCGCGTGGCAGGTCGGTCTGGAACGCCACGGCTTCGGCGAGCGTTTCCTCGTCCAGCCAGCCATTGGCCATCAGCACGCGCCCGAGCGGTGCTTCTCGTGCATGTTCTTCATGCAGCGCGCGCTCTAGCGTGTCTGGGTCAATCGCTTGCCACGACACCAGCAGTTCGCCCAGCGTCTGTCGCGTATTGCGCAAGCCACCGGCGCTGGGGAAATCGTGCATCGTCTTGTCCCACGTGAGACGCTTGCCCGTGACCAGATGAATGAGAAACAGCCGCCACGCCCGCAGTGCCGCCAGAAAGTTGATGAAGTTGCTGATCACCAGACGCGGCACCGACAGCACGCCATGCTCCCAGCCATAAAGACGCGTCGTAAAGATCACGCGTTGCGTCACGCGCAGCAGCAGCGCAATAAAATTCGCCGTGAGCAGCGTACTCATCCACGGCGAATCGATAAAAGGCGAGGGGAACAGATCGGGCGTGAGGCCAAGCAGCGAAGCGATTGCGAACAGCGTGAACTGGATCACCAGCAGATAGCCCACCATGCCGACAAACGATGTCACGATGCCTTTGCGGTCGCGCATCAGCAGATAGCGGTTCGCCAGCGAGCCGGTCCAGCCGGTGATCGTCCAGCCTTGCAGGCCGATGCCGAGTGTCCATCGCGCGCGTTGTCGATACGCAGTCCGAAGCGTATCCGGGAAGTATTCGCGCACGCACAGCGGCATCGTCATGGTGACTTCACGCTCGGGGCCCAGGCCGAACCATGTCGTGCGATGAGTGACGAACTGCACGGGAAAGCGCGCGAAAATCGACTGCAACCCCATGCGCCCGATGCGCTCGCCGATGTCGTAATCCTCGGTGAGACTTTCGGTGTTGAAGGGTTGTGCCTCGGTATCGGCGATCAAGGCCAGCATGGCGCGGCGCGAGAAGCAGGTGCCCACGCCCGCCGAAGGCACTGTGCCCACGAGACTTTCGCGCACCACCAGATCCTTCGCGTGCCATTCCGCGAATTCATCCATATAGGTGCCCGCGACCAGCTCGCACCATTCGCGTTCGAGCGACGCCACCGGCAACTGGATCATGTCCTTGCGCGGCAGCAGGTAATTGAAGAACTTCAATTCGAGCGGATGCAATACGTCTTCGCTGTCGTGCATGACGATGCCCGCGAATTCGGTGCCGGCCTCGAATTCATAGCGGAAAATCGCCTGCACGATCCAGTTCAGACAATCGGCCTTGCAGGTCGGGCCATCGTGCGGCACTTCCACGCGATGCAGATGCTTGTAGCGGTGACGCATGCGCTCGACTTCGGCGATGGTTGCCGCATCGTTCTGATAGGTGCCGACAAACACGCGATACGCGCGGTAATCGAGCACGCGCACCAGGTCCTCGATCATCGCGGCGATCACATCGTGCTCCTGCCATGCGGGCACCATGATCGCGAGCGGCTGCTCGCTGCGCTGCTTGAGTTGCGCGACGGTGAGCGGCTTGTGTTGCCGCTTCACCGTGAAATGACGCACCGTTTCGCGAATCCAGTACCAGAGATCGATAAACAGATCGTCGAGACTCGAAACCAGAATGATCGCCGACACGATGAAGGCCGCGTGTTCGAGCCACTGGTAATACTCCGCGAGCGCGATGCGCCCATAAAAGCCGAGCGTGGCGAGCATCATGGCTTGTCTCGCGGCGGCGCATTTTTATTGACGCCATTTCCATTTCCATTGCCGTTGCCATCGCCATTACCGTTGCTCGCGCCGGTCGGCGGTTGCTGGGCGGCGGCGCGGCGTTCTTCGCTGGTCTGTGCGGTGCGGCGCTTGCGGGCGAAGTGCGCGATCACGATCAAGGCGAGCAACAGCAGCATCAGCGCGAACGGAATGCCCCAACGTGCCCAGTGGTGCGTGACCCATGCCGTGCTGCCCGTGCCTGTCGCGGCGAGATCGTCGGGATTGATGGTGTCGAAGCGCTTGAGCACGCCGGTGCTATCCACCACCGCAATGTTGCCGCGCGAGAGCTGGAGCTTGTCGGTGAGCACGGGCGCGGTGCCGGTCGATCGATAGACGATGCCGTGCGCGTCGCCCGAGGTGCCAACACTCAGCACCGCGAGACGCGAAAGGCCGGATACGTCGATGAGTTTGTCGCCCTTGGTCGAGTCCAGTTGGAGGCGGTCGGGTGAGAAGGCGACTGGGTCGCTTTCGTCGGCCAGGCCGACATCGGTGGCGAGGAACGGTCCCGTGGGATGCGCAGTCTGGCCATTGGCGACGACTTCGAAATGCGCGGGCAAGGGTGCCACGCCCGCGGCGCCGGTGAGCACGGCCAGACGCGGCACGCTATGCAGCGCATCGTTCAGATACGCTTGCGGCACGATCACCGTGGCGGACGATGCATAGCGCGCGGCCATGCCTACAAAATCGGCGCCTGGCGTGCCGTCCGCGAGCTTCAGATAGCTGCTGGGCAGCACCGCCACAGGATAGGACTGGCGCGCCTGACAACCCGCGTCCGGCTGACGGCGGAAGGTCACGCGCAGATTGTTGGTGCGCGCGAGCGCGTAACGTGGAATCTTCAGGCGCAGACGTTCGCGATGCCCATCCACGTCGAGCAGCTTCGCGCCGATCATCACGTCGTTGAAATAGACCGTGGCCGTGGCGGCGCCGTTGGAGAGCGTGGGCGACGCCGCGAGATCGAGCACGACTTCGTCGGGCAGCTTTTTTTCGCCGGATGCAGCGGCCAGATCGAAGCTTGCTTCCCACGAGTCGATCGAATGCACGTCGACGCTACGCGGTTCGCCGCCGAGGTCGGAAAGCAGAATGGTGTCGCCGTGCAGGTGCGCGCCCGGATCGATGTGGTGCACCACCACGCGCTGCGATACGTCGATGGGACGCCAGCTATGCGCGAGCACGCTCGCGCCCGCGTTGTCGCCCACCACGATCACCGCGCGGCCGCCGTAGTGCGCCACGCGTGCTTCACCGGCCGCGAGCGGCGCGACGATCTGTGCGGCGGTGTTGGCGCGCCAGGCGTCGAAGCCGGGCAATGCGCCTGGCGCGCTCGTGGACACCTGGGCGCGCAAGGCGTCGAGCGCGGCGTTGAAGCGCGTGCGCAAGGCGGCGTCGGCGAGCAGCACGTCGGGGCCGAACGCATTGCGCGGCGCGAGCGCGAGCAATGCGCCCAGTTCGGCTTCGCTGGCGACGACATGATGGCTCGCATCCGGCGCGCCGAAAGCCGTTGCGAGCGCATCGAATGCGGGGATCGCACGCAGCGTGGTGGGAATCGCGCTTGCGTCCAGACCACTTAGATCGACGGGCTGGCCGACAGCGGGCACGGCCTGCATGGTGGGCCGCTTGCCGTCGCGCTGGAGCAGGGCATCGGTGCGCCAGGCCGTGTCGAGCGAGGCGGCGTCCAGGTGCGCGCCCGCTACCGTTAGAACGGGCGCGTAAGGCAGCGCGCTCCATGCGGTGCGCAGATCGCGCACGTCGGCGGGATCGAAACGGTAGCTCAGGCGCGTGGAGGGATCGACGCGCAACACATTGCCGATGGCGGTCTGATCGGTACAGACGTTGTCGTTGATGACCGATGCGTAGCCCAGGCCCAGCCGCACGAAGCCCACGGAACGCGCTGCACCGTCCACGCCCAGATTGACGCTCACGCCGCCTTCGGACTTGTCGAGCGCGCGCGAGGCGACCGGCGAGCCATCGAGCGAAAGCAGCATGGTGGTGCGGCCGCCATCGCCGCGCACGTAGCCGCCGTCGAATTGCAGCGTGGCGTCGCTGATCGGTACATCGGCGGGCACGGGCAGAAAGAACTCGCGGCGCGTATCGGGCGCGGTGAGCGTGACGGCGCTGAGCAGACCCAGCTCGCGCAAGGTGACGACGCGCGTGACCGGAACGCTGCGGTTCAGTTGCGCAAAGCCATCTGTCACGGCGTCGGCCGCCATGGCAGACGTGTTGATTAGTATGCCGAAGCAGATGGCAGGGAGAATGAGCGCGCGCGGCGCGCGATGCGTGCTGGAGATCAAGTGCAGTTCTCTCGGGACGAGTTGGACCGGCAACGGACCGCGAGTCCGTCGCAAGGAGCTGGCGCTGCGTTAGAACGCGCGCTTGCGGCGATCAGTCAGTGAGTCAGAACGATGCGTGCAGCGGTGCAGGCTGCACGCAAGGCAAAGGCGGCGCGTGGGCGTGCACGCACATCGGCCTGTCGTTGCGCTGGGCGCGCGACGCGAGAGAAGGGGCTGCTGAATGCTGGTGCCGGGCCCCGAAAGTCATGCCCGGCTGTACTGCAGAAATCGACCGCGTAGTGTAGTGCATGGCGTCGCCTCTGTTTTATTCGTATTGGGTCAAATATTAATCGGTGACGAATGGATGAAGCGATGCGAACATGTAAAAAAGTTTTTCAGAGAGACTTTCAATAATATGAACGATTAAACGAACAGGAAAATCTTGCGATAAAAAATGGACTAATCTCAGGTGTTCAATTGTCGATTGGGAAAAAACTTCCGCACGTCATTGAACTGGCAATTCGGGTGCATCATTAGCTACCGATAAATATGACGAATGCCCGGCGTAGCGGAGCCTGTGCGGAATGGGGGCGAGCGTTGTCGCAGCGAATGCGCGATTGCGTTTCGCTTTTTCGACAAGGAGTGAGCGCTTAGCGGTGAGTTAATCCTTGGCGGCGCTCTATTGCACCTTTTTTACGTTTCTCTTTGCTGGTTTTTCATGGTCCGGTCCATAGGCTTCTTTATTGTCAAATCAGATAATAATGGGCGGGATGCGCCATCCAGTTATTAAACCGCTTCTTTCAGCAAGAAGCGATCCCGGCATGTCTGTCGCCCAAAAGAAAACGGCGCCCGGTTCTTCATGAACCGGGCGCCGCATCATGCAACACAAGACATTTCGCTATCAGGCTACGCGGGGCACTCCATCTGCCTGCACGGCGTAACCGTCATCGACACTGCCTTCTTCGAGCGAAACGTTGCGCGTTTCGCGGCCCATCATCCACCACGCGGCTGCCGCAATCGGGCCGGGCAGGGCGAGCAGCAGCAGCCCGATCAGCGCTGCCGAAGGCGTGCCCGACGCCGCGTACACATTGGTGAGCATCAGCGGCGCGATCACGGCGCCCAGTCGTCCCACCGCGACGGAGATGCCAAGGCCCGTGGCGCGAATTCGCGTAGGCAGGATTTCCGACGACACCACATAGCCCGAGATATACGCCCACGTCACACCGAACTGGATCAGGCAGTAGCCGATCACCATGCCGGGCAGCGTATGCATCGCGTAGATTACGATGATGGCGAGCGTCGTGAAGGTGTAGCTCACGAACAGCGAGGCGCGTCGGCCCCACGCTTCGACCAGCACGGAGGCGGTCAGGCCGCCTGCGAGCGCGGCCGCATTGCCGTAGACGTAGTAGATCGGCATGTCGGCGGCCGAGACCTTCATATACGGCAGGATCACCAGCGCCATCAGCGAAAGCACGCCATACACCACGGCGGCCTGCGAGAAGTTGAGCGCGCTGGCGAGGCCGCAACGCATGCGGTACGCACCGAACAGCTCACGCACGTTGCGCCAGAAAGCGGGGTGCATCGGCACGAGCGTGGTCTTGGGGTATCGCTGTGCGGCTTGTGCGCGTTCCTGTTGCGAGAGCTTGCTCTGCGCAGCGCTGGCGGCGATGCGCTCGACGATGGCTTCTGCCTCTTCTACGCGGCCCTGTTGCAACAGCCAGCGCGGCGATTCGGGAATCACACGGCGAATCCAGAAGAACAGCAACGCCATGGTGGTGCCGAAGCCAAAGCCCACGCGCCACGAGATCGCACCGGGCAGGTGGTTGAGCACGAAATACGAAATGGCGGCCGAAATCAGTGCGCCCACCGGAAAGCCCGAGAGAATCAATGAATCGGTGCGGCCGCGATGACGCTTGGGAATGAATTCGCCCATCGTTGCGGTGACCGCCGAATATTCGCCGCCCACGGCGAGCGCGGTCATCGCGCGGAAGAACAGGAACGACTCGTAGTTCCACGAAAACACCGTAGCGACGCTGAAAAACGCGTACCAGAGCAGCGTGGCCAGAAAGAGTTTCTTGCGACCATAACGATCTGCGAGATAACCGAAGCCAATCGCGCCCACCAGCATGCCGAACACCCAGATACTCACGGCAAGCGAGCCTTGCGCGGAACTGAGGTGCCATTGAGTCTTCAGGACACCGAATACACTGCCGATAATGTTGGTCTCGAACGAATCGAGCGCCCAGCCCACGCCAAGCGCGACGAGCATCAGCGTATGAAAGCGCGTCCAGGGCATGTTGTCGAGCCGCATGAGCGCGTCGGTTTGGACGGTGCGCGGCGCAGGGTTTTGCATAGTCACGCTGGAATCTCCTGAGCGATGAATATCAGTGCGCGGCGGCAGCTTGCGCGCGCGAGGTGAAATCGATGTGCGGGAAGTTGGCGCGCTGGCCAATGAAGTTGCGGCCACGCGCGCCGTCGAAGGCCTGATCGACGATGGTTTCCCATTGCGCCGCATCCACGCCATAAGCGGCGGGATGCTGCGCGACGCCCAGCGTGTCGAGCAGATCGGCCAGGCGTTCGGGCGCCTGATCGATATCGCCGAAAATCTCACCGATCGCGGCGTCGCAATCCGGGTCCACGCCCAGTGCGGCGGCCATCACGGCGGGCAGGCAGAACGAGCAGGCAATGCCGTGCGCCACGCCGCGCGAGAGCGTGATGGCGTACGAGATGTTGTGCGCGAGCGCGGTGCGCGTATTCGAAAACGCGAGGCCGGCGCGCAGCGCGCCCAGTGCCATCGCGCCACGTGCTTCGATATCCTGAGGATTCGTACTCACACGTTGCAGGCCCGAAATCAATTCGCGCGCCGCGTGAATCGCAAGACCGCGTGTGACGGGATTCGCGTGTACGTTCCAGATACTTTCGAGCGCGTGCGAGAGTGCGTCCAGTCCGCTGGCGATGGTCGGCTGCATCGGCAAGCCCACCATCAGGCTCGGATCGACGATCACCGCTTCTGCGTAGAGGTCTTCGCGCGAAAGCGAGAGCTTGCGATCGTTTTCCGGGTCCCAGACAGTGGCCCAGCAGGTCACTTCGCTGCCGGTGCCCGCCGTGGTGGGAATCGCGATGATCGGCAGCGCGCGACGGCCAGTGGAAGCGGCGCCTTCGAGGTAGGCGAGCACGGGTTCGAATGCGCCGTGTTCGGCGGCCAGCACTTTCGCGCTGTCCATCACCGATCCGCCGCCCAGCGCGATCAGCACTTCGGGCGCTGTTTCCAGCGCGGCGAGTTGCTCGCACGCACGGCGCAGCATCGGCACTGAAGGATTCGCTTCGACCGAATCGATGCGCGCGAGCGCAGCGCCGTTGCGGGCTTCGATGCGATCGGCGAGGGCCGCGAACAAGGCGTCGGGATAAGTGACGATCACATAGCGGCGGCCCGCAATGGCTTCGCCGATTTCATCGAGCGAGCCCGCGCCAAAACGCACGCGCACCGGGTTATGAAAATGCCAGGCGTTCATGCGGCTTCCCCGGTGGCCATGCTGCGCTCGATTGCGTCGATCACGGCGGGCAGTTCGGCAATGCTGTCGATGAGGAAATGCGCGCCGGTGCGGGCGAGTTTTTCGCGCGCGGGGACGAGCAGCGCTTCGCGTGCCGCAGCGTCGAGCGCCTGCCATTGCGCGAGCGAAAGGCCCACTTCGTTGCCGGTCGCGACGATGCCGACGGTCCACATTCCGGCGGCGAGACCGGCTTCCAGACCCGTGGGGCTGTCGTCCACCACCACGCAGCTTTGCACGTGCGCCGCGCCCAGCGCGAGCGCGTTGGCTAGGCACATATCGGGCCACGGCCGGCCGCGCGCCACATCGCTCACGGTGCAGCAGAAGTCCGGCGCATAACCGTGCGCGGCGGCGATCGGCTGAAGATTCTTCATGACTTCACGCGGATAACCCGTCGTGCTGCCGATGGCGATACCGCGTGCGCGCAGTGCCGCGATCGTCTCAAGCGCGCCGGGAATCAGTGCGCTGTATTTGGCGACGTTGACTTCGTCGATGCGCAGAAACGAGGCGTAGAGCGTGTCGATATCGTCTTCGTTCGAAGCGCGGCCGAACTGCGCCTGCCAGCGTGCCTGAACGCTTTCATCGCGCAGGATCAGGGCGATGTGTTCGCGTTTGGCGGCGCCCATCGGTGCGCGTGCTTCGGCCACGGTGATCGGCAGTTGTGCGAGCGCGAAGGCTTCGCAGAAGGCTTCGACCGGCGCGATACAGCCGAAGTCCAGCACCGTGCCGGCCCAATCGAAAATCGCGGTGGTCAGGCGGCCCTGATAAGGCGCTGCGCGGCGCGGATTGCGCACGCGTGGTTCGGCGGCGTCGTGAAGGGAATGAACGTTGAGAGAAGTCGTCATGCTCGCACCAGTGGGGTCGGGGTGTGGGTTTTAGATCAGACGAATCGTCGCTGGATTCGAATGGGTTTCGGCCCGGTGTGAGCAACAGAATAGTTTTGACACATGACGCCGCTATGATCGAAATACCCGTTGAATTTCGGTGTTGCCACCGAAAATTCCGATCGATAAAAATGACGCTTATATGACATTGACCCAGATCCGCGCCTTTATCGCGGTGGTGCGTCACGGCGGCTTCACTGCAGCAGCACGCGCGCTCAATATGAGTCAGACAACCGTGACGTCGCAGATTCAGGCGCTCGAGCAGGAACACGGCGTTCAACTCTTTCACCGGCGCGGCCGCCGCGTCGAACTCTCTGAAGTGGGTCTCGATCTTTTGCCGATCGCGCGCCAGATTGGCGGCCTGGAAAACGACGCGATCTCGCTGCTGCGCGATAGTGGCGCGCTCACGCATGGCTCGCTGAAGATCGGCGCAGTGGGGCCGTTTCATGTAACGGAAATGATCGAGGCTTATCACGCGCGGCATCCGAACATGCATCTCTCGGTGGCGCTCGGCAATTCGGAGCATGTGATGCGCGAACTGGATGCGTACGCCTGCGATGTGGGCGTGGTCGCGCGCGCATCGGCCGACGAGCGCTATCACATGCAGCTATACGCGCGTTATCCGGTGGTGGTGTTCGTGCATGCGGCCCATCCGTTCGCGCAGCGCGGCACGGTCGAACTGGCGGAGCTGGCGAGTGAACGCCTCTTGATGCGCGAAGCCGGGTCGACCACGCGGCTGGCGCTGGAAGAAGCGCTGGCTGAAATTGGCGCGACGCCGCGCGTGGCGATGGAGATCGGCAGCCGCGAGGCGCTGCGCGAAGCCGTGGCACGCGGCCTGGGTGTGGGGACGGTGTCCGAATCGGAATACGTAGCAGACGAGCGTTTGCGCAAAGTGCGTATCGCGGGCGATCCGATTTCAACGCACATCCACGTGTGCTGTCTCAGGGAACGGCGCGAGAGCCGGCTGGTGGCGTCGTTCTTTTCAGCGGTGCAGGGTCTGTGTGCGCCCTTGCAATAATTCGTATGGCGAAATAATGTGGGTAATCATGCACGAAATCATGCGCGATCAGAATTCCATGTCGAGTTCGTCGATATCGATAGTTTCAGCTTGCGCCGCGGCAATCCATTCGGCGACATAAGGCTGCTTGAGCACGCGCATGCAGTACTCGCCGATATCGGCGTCGATCGGCACTTCGTAGGTCAGCAGGCGCGTGACCACCGGCGCGTACATCGCATCGGCGGCGCCAATCTCGCCGAATAGCCACGGGCCGCCATATTGCGCCAGACACTCGCGCCAGATCGTGACGATGCGTTCGATATCGTCCTGCGCGCGCGACCAGATGCGGAAGTTTGGAAAATGTCCGCGCAGATTCATCGGCAGCGCAGAACGCAGCGCGCTAAAGCCCGAATGCATTTCGCCGCACACAGAGCGGCAATGTGCGCGCGCCTTGCGGTCCGTTGGCAAGAGCTTGGCCTGCGGATTGATTTCGTTGAGATATTCGCAGATAGCCAGGGTGTCCCAGATCTCGCTGCCGTCGTGGTGCAGGCACGGGACGAGAATCGACGGTGAAAGCAGCAGCAGTTCGGCGCGCGCGGCGGCATCGTCGACGGGTACGGTGATGGTTTCGAATTCGAGGCCCGCGAGTTTCGCGAGCAGCCAGCCGCGCATCGACCACGAAGAGTAATTGCGGCTGCTGATCGTAAGGCTCGTATTCGTCTGATTCATGCAGGTCTCCTGACCACGGATTTCCAATACTTCACTACTCCATTGCGCATTGCCGAGTACTCGGCAACGCACACATCGCGGGCGCGGCGCACCGTGAATGTCGGCGTCATGCACTACGCTGAGGCACACGAGCATCGCGAGGCTGCGTGAAGCAACGATAGCGCCGATGGGTGCATCGATTCAGGTGCAAGGCTCATGCCAATGCGGCGCGTACTGGCATAGCTATTGCCTGCCATGCAGGGACTTTGCCCGCACGACAGCCGCCATGAATCTGCTTGCCTATCCGATGTATCAAGCGTTCGCCGATCTGATGCGTCCGTGGCGCGCCGCCGCGTCGCTCACGCGCAGCGTGCTGGCGACATGGCCCACGCTGGGCGCCGCATACGGGGCACGCGAACTCGACGCCTGGTGCGAACAACTGGAGATGGCGGGACTCACGCATGCGCGTCCGCCCTTCGATATCGATTCGGTGCTGGTGAATGGCGCACACGTGACCGTGACCGAAGAGGTTGCGAAACGCACGCCGTTTGCCACGCTGCTGCACTTTCGCAAGAACATGGACACAGCGCTTACGCCACAACCGCGCGTATTGCTGGTCGCGCCGATGTCCGGCCACTTCGCCACGTTGCTGCGCGGCACGGTGCGCACGATGCTCGCCGATCACGACGTCTATATCACCGACTGGCACAATCCGCGCGACGTGCCGCTCGCCGCGGGGCGCTTCGGTTTCGACGAATACGTCGAGCACGTGATGGCGTTTATTCGCCGCATCGGCCCCGATGCGCACCTGGTGGCGATCTGCCAGCCCACGGTCGCCGCGCTCGCGGCGGTCGCGCTGATGGCCGCCGACAACGATCCCGCGCAGCCCGCGAGCATGACGCTGATGGCCGGACCAATCGATTGCCGCGTCAATCCCACTTCGGTTAACGACCTCGCCAATAGCAAGCCAATTGAATGGTTCGAGCGCAATCTGATTGGCGCGGTGCCGGGCGGGTTTGCGGGCGCGCATCGGCGTGTATATCCGGGCTTTGTGCAATTGAGTGCGTTTATGTCGATGAATCTCGAACGGCATCTGGCTTCATTCGATGAAATGCGGCGGGAACGCGCCAATGGCGACGCTGCAAAAGCGCAGGCGATCCGCGTTTTCTATGAAGAATATTTCGCCACCAGCGATCTCACGGCGGAGTTTTATCTGGAGACCGTGCGTTCGGTGTTTCAGGAATATGCACTGCCGCTCGGCAAACTCAAGGTGGGCGAGCGGCTGGTGGAGCCGCACGCGATCCGGCACACGGCATTGCTCACGGTGGAAGGCGAAAAGGACGATATCTGCGCAGTAGGGCAGACCGTGGCGGCGCAGGAATTGTGTTCGGGTTTGCGGCCGTATATGAAAACCCATCACGTGCAAACCGGCGTGGGGCATTACGGCGTATTCAACGGCCGACGCTGGGATACGCAGATTTATCCGCTGGTGCGCTCGACCATCCATGCGCATGAACCGCGCGCGCGACGCATGGGGGCGCAGTCGGCGGTGGACGGTTCGAGTCAGGTAACCTTGCGCGCGTTGCTCGATGCCGACGCACACGCGGCCGCCGCCATTGCAAAGGCCGCTGAAACGCAATCCAAATAAGCTTGCGTAACGCCGCATTCAGGCGCTTTGCGCAAAATGAATCATTGCCTGAAACGGATTAAAGGCCCGTGGTGAAATTGCCGATAAGCACGGCATATCCATCCCCGGTGCTCCTGTGACCGAATCAACCTCCATCGGCGAACGTCTGCGTTTGCTCGTGAACACCGTCCAGCATAACGAGCGCGCACTGCAGCGCTTTCAGCATGTCGAGTTGCTGCTGATCGAGGCCGAAGATTTCGCGGCCTTTCTCGACATTCTGACCGGCGAACTCGTGCAGGTTTTCGATCTCGGCGCGGCCACGCTATGGCTCGACGAAGGCGCGCGCCTCGCGGCCGAACTGCACGCGGCCGTCGCGCAGTCCGCACCGGCGAGCGATCACTTGCGCTGGGGACGTACCGCCGAATTCGACTTCCCCGAAGCATCGCCGATGCTCGGCGCCGTGGATGCGCTGAGCGACGAAGTGCGCGCCGCCTTGTTCGGTTCGATATCGGACGATGCGAGCGTCGCTATTCTGCCGCTGCGCCATCGTTCGGGCCCGCTCGGCTATTTGAGCCTGATCGGCAAGAATCGCGAGCGCTTCGCCGACGGCATGGCGACCGATCTGCTCGCGCGGTTCGCGGGTTTCGTGAGCGCGGGACTCGTCAATGTCGCGCAGCGCGAACAGCTCAAGCATCTGGGCATGACGGACTCGCTCACGGGATTGCCGAACCGGCGCTACTTCGAAATGCGGCTCGAAGAGGAATTGCAGCGCGCGGCGCGCCATGGCGTGGCGGTGGCGTGTCTATTCATGGATCTCGACCATTTCAAGCTGGTCAACGATACGCACGGTCACGCCGTGGGCGATCGCGTGCTGGCCGCGGTGGGCGCGTGTATTCGCTCGGCGGTGCGGCTCGGTGAAACCGTCGCGCGCTTCGGCGGCGAAGAATTCGTGGCTGTGCTGCAAGGCGACCGCTCGAATGCCAACGTGGTGGCGGAGCGCGTGCGCCGTGCGGTGGAGGCGCTGGTCGTGCGCAGCAACGACGGCGCGCAGGTGCCGGTGACCTTGTCGATCGGCGTGGCGGTGACGCCGGGCACATCGGCCGATAAAGGTGCGGCGGCGCGCGCGCTGATCGACGCCGCCGACCGCGCGCTGTATCGCGCAAAGCGTTCGGGCCGCAACCAGGTCGTATTCGCGGCGGACGGCGAGCATGAAAGCGAAAGCGGAACTGCCGCCGAAGATGAAGCCGATTCGCGCCAGGAGCAGGTCTGAATGGGCGTGAGCGGGCCTGACCTGGCCTTATAAGCCGATGTAATGGCAGCCTTCGCGATTCGCATCGTTATCCATGGTGCCACGCGCACCCACTTCAATTAGCGTGTCCACGGTTGCGCGCCGGTTCGACACCAGCGTCCACACTGTTTGCGCTGCAGGTTCGCGCGCGTCCTGCTGCACATCGAGCAGCGCCGCGAGCAGGCGCTCGCGTTCGGGCGACGCGACCACAAACCCCTCGTTGGCCACCGATGCGTGCTGAAGACCCAGACGTTCGCAAAGCGCGCGCTTCATCTCGACCGAGGCTTCGTCCGCGCGTCGGCTCGCGTCGATCGCATCGCGCGTGTCGGCCTGCATCAGCACGCCATCGACGGCAAACGGCGTGGGCGCTTGCCACGCTTCGTCGGGACAGAGTTTGAATTCCGGCTTCATCGCGTAGAACGGATTGATTTCGGCGGGATAGATGCGGCACACGAGCGGCCGCTCCGTATAAATGCCGCAACGCAAGTCTGCGCCGAGATTCGGGCACGGGCCGGAAAAGGTCGCGGCCAGTGTAATGCCCACGCGCACCGGCAATTCGCCGCTCATGGCCGCGAAGGTGCGTGCGCGCTTATAGGCGGCGTAGGCGTTGCTCGCGTCGGGCTCGGCTGGCCAGGGAATCGCTTCGCAAAGCAGGTCGACCTGGCCGCCGCGTTCGATCCAGCGGGTCGCTTCGGCAAATGTGAGCGGCAGGCGCAGATCGGTGCAGCATTTGCCGCAACTCGTGCAATCGAAATGGGTACTGTCCAACGGTGGGAATCCTTTTCATCGCGCCTGGAGCGATTGGCGCGTCAGACTGAACGATAGCGCGGCTCGGGGTAAGGCGATGTAAGGAGCAGTGGGGCGGATTGGGGCCACTTTGGGGTTTTCGAATTACAGTTTTGTCAGCCTTCCCGCATGGCTTACGCAAGCTTTACAGCGCGATTTAATTGCGCTCATCGCTCACACGGCCGTCACATTGATCCAATAAAACTCACTCGTGCGGCTTTTTAACTAAAGTTTTACTTTCAAATGCCGTTACTGCGCCTGTCACGGTGAGAAGTGGTAGGGAAAAACGAGCCGAGCGCTGATACAAGCGCCGCGCCGTGGCAAGCGATGCGCGCGCCAGACAGATAAAAGACACGTAACAGCGGCCGCGCATCGGCTAACAAGAACGACAGCACCTTGGTCCAGGTGGCGACAGTAAAACGGAAGAGACAATTTTTTAATTCTTGGGGTTTGTCTCTTATGCAACTTTCGCGACTTAGGGTGGGTACGCGCCTCACCGTGGGTTTCGGTGCGCTGCTGGTGCTGTTCGCCGTCGTGGTGGGCTCGGCACTGTTCGTCCTGCATTCGCTCAATACGGTTATCTATTCGGGCCTCAACGTCGGCACCGCGCAGATCGGCCTGCTTGGCCGCGCGCTGGGCAAGGCGCAGGGCGCGTCGCTGGCGATGCAACGCCTGATCGTCGCGCACGATCCCGCCGACATGGAAACGCAAAAGCGTAACGTCGACGAAAAGCTGGGCGACTATCACGACGCCATGACGCGCATGCAGACCCTGTTTGCGCAGAGCGACACCACGGATGCGCGCGAGCGCGATTTCATCGCGCAGATCGACCAGCTTGGTCAGGTAGCGGAGCCGCTCGTCAAGAAGAACGCCGAACTCGGCATGCAGGCCGACCCGGGCGCACCTGAAATGCTCTCGAAGCAGACCGGCCCGGCACTCTCCGATTGGACCGATGTGCTCGGCAAGTTCCGCGATTACGAAGTAAGCCGCGCCGCCGCTACGGCCGCCGCAGCGAGCTCCACCTATAGCGCGGGCCGCAATACCCTGATTGCGGCTTCGCTATTTGGCCTCGTGATTTCAGTGGGTTTTGCCGTGCTGATCACGCGCAGCATTCTCGTCCAGCTTGGCGGCGAACCGGCTTACGCGCAGGAGATTGCCCGTCATATCGCCGATGGCCGTCTGGACATGCCGATCGACACGGCGGCGAGCGATCGCACCAGCCTGCTGCATTCGCTGCGCCAGATGCGCGATCAGCTTGCCAGCACCGTGCGCGGTATTCGCGATGCAACCGATAGCGTACGGACGGCCTCGGGCGAAATTGCCGCTGGCAATACCGATCTTTCGGCGCGCACCGAACAGCAGGCCGCCTCGCTCGAAGAAACCGCTTCGAGCATGACGCAGATTACGACCGTGGTGCGCCAGAGCGCTGAAAACGCGCGTCAGGCTGCGGGACTCACGACCACGGCCATCGAAGTGGTCGATGCGGGCGCAACGACCGTCGAAGGCATGGTGAACACCATGTCGCGTATCAGCGAGAATTCCAGCAAGGTTGCGGATATCACCACGCTGATCGAAGGCATCGCGTTCCAGACCAATATTCTCGCGCTCAACGCGGCGGTGGAAGCCGCGCGTGCGGGCGAGCAGGGTCGCGGTTTTGCGGTGGTGGCCAGCGAAGTGCGCAGCCTCGCGCAGCGCTCGGCGGCAGCGGCGAAGGAGATCAAGGAGGTGATCGGCGCTTCGGCCACGGCAATCGATGGCGGCGCGCGCCAGGCTTCGGAAGTCAGCTCGGCGATGGCGCAGATCAAGCAGTCGATTCGCCATGTTTCCGATATCGTCAGCGAAATCTCCGCCGCTGCCGAGGAACAGAGCACCGGCATCGCCGAAGTGAATCAGGCGGTGGGGCAGATGGATACGGTCACGCAGCAGAACGCGGCGCTGGTGGAAGAAGCGGCGGCTGCGTCGAAGTCGCTGGAAGATCAGGCCGAGCGTTTGCGCACGGCTGTTTCGGTGTTCAGCCTTTCCTCGCAGGCTGCGTATGCTGTCCAGCCCGCGCCGTTGCCAGCGGCAGTGCAAACCGCATCTACGCCGCCCGCCGCGCCGCGCCGTGCGCCCGTGGCTTCCAAAGCCAAAGCGCCCGCACCGCGCGAGCCAAAGCTCGCCAAAGCGGCCAAAGAGCCGCAAGCCAGTGCCCCCGCGCGTGAAACTGCTCTTGCGGCAGTGAACGCCGATCAGGATTGGGAAACCTTCTAAGCCTGCATGCGCGGGGTGTCGATTGCGTATCCCGCGCACTGTTCGGCACAACCCCTACAATGCGCCGCCGCCGTATGGCGTGCGCTTTGCAGATTCAAACAAATAATAAGGAGCGGCTCGATCATGTCGTCCCCACAATTCTCACGACGAAAATTCCTTGTTTCTTCCTTGCTCGCGTTGCCCGCATTGGGCATCGCCGTGCATGGCATGAGCGCTGCGCAGGTTGCGGAAATCGCCGCGCCTGACCTCGCGGCCTATCACCCGGCATTCTTTTCCGCCGATGAATGGCGCTTCGTGCTGGCAGCCTGCGATCGCCTGATTCCCGCCGATGGCCGCGGCCCCGGCGCACTCGAAACCAATGTGCCGATCTTTATCGATCAGCAATTGCACGGCGAATTCGGCCACGAAATCTATCTGCAAGGCCCCTTCGATCTGAAGGCGCCGCCGACGCTCGGCTATCAATTGCCTTATACGCCGCAAGAGATTTATCAGCGCGGTATCAAGACCGTCGACGCATGGTGCGAGCAGCAGCATCAGAAGCGTTTCAGCGAACTCGATGCAGACAAGCAGGACGCCGCACTCAAGGCCATGCAGGCCAATGAGATCGACTTCGCGCAGTTTGGCGAACCGGCGCTCAAAGGCAGTCAGTTCTTTGGCGAAATGCTTTCGGATTCGAAAAACGGCTATCTGTCCGATCCGATTTACGGCGGCAATAAAGGCATGAAAGCGTGGATTGCGATTGGCTTTCCGGGCGCACGCGCGAGCTTTCTGGAGTGGGTCACGCAACATAACGTGAAATACCCGCTCGGCCCCGTGAGCCTCACCGGCATGCGCGCCTGACGCGGTGCTGCCGATCGACTGAAGACAGACAGATTCAAGGAATAACGTGGCAAACATCACTAATGACGCCGTAGACGTCGTGGTCGTCGGGCTGGGCTGGGCCGGTTCGCTCATGAGTATGGAACTGGCGCAGGCGGGCCTGAAAGTGCGCGCGCTGGAGCGCGGCGAGGACCGCAGCAATAGCGACTTCGCGTACCCGAAGCCCGCCGATCAATACGCTTACGCCGTGCGCAACAAGGTCATGGTCACGCCGCGCGATGGCGCGCTGACCGTGCGGCATTCGGCTAACGACACCGCGCTGCCGACCCGCAAATGGGGCGCTTTTGTGCCTGGCACGGGTGTGGGCGGTTCGGGTCTGCACTGGACCGGCGTGCTGATCCGTCCGACGCCAACCGACCTCAAGCTCAAGACTTACGCCGATCAGGCCTACAAGAAAGGCCAGCTCGAAGAAGGCATGCAGGTGCAGGACTTCCCGTTCACGTGGGACGAAATCGAGCCGTATTACGACTTCTTCGACAAGGTCTGCGGCCTCTCGGCGAATACCGGCAATCTGCGCGGCAAGATCATGGAAGGCGGCGATCCGTTCGAAGGGCCGCGCTCGAATCCTGCGCCGCTGCCCGCGCTGGAAGACACGCTTAATACGTCGATGTTCGCCACGGCGGCGCGCAAGCTAGGCTATCACCCGTTTCCGAATCCTTCCGCGAACGTTTCGCGCGCATGGACGAACCCGTATGGTTGCCAGATCGCGCCGTGCAATTACTGCGGCTTCTGCAGCAAGTATCCGTGTCTGAACTTCTCGAAGGCTTCGCCGCAAACGGCGGTGCTCGATGCGCTCAAGCGCATGGACAACTTCTCGTACCGCGTCAACGCGAATGTGCTGCGCGTGGAGTTGCACGAGGACGGCAAGACCGCGAAGGGCGTGACCTACGCGGACGAGCACGGCAACGAAGTGTTCCAGCCCGCGAAGATCGTCGTGCTGGCGGGCTTCCAGTTCGTGAACGTGCGGCTGATGCTGCTTTCGGGTATCGGCAAGCCTTATGACCCGGTCACAGGCAAGGGCACGATCGGCCGTAACTACGCATTCCTGAGTAATGGCGGCGCAACGCTGTTCTTCAAGGACAAGAATTTCAATCCGTTTGCCACGGCCGGCGCGACCGGTCAGATGTTCAACGATGTCTCGCCGGGCAATTTCGACGGGCCTTCGCTCGGGATTATCGGCGGCGCGAAGATTCATAGTTCGCAGTCTTCGGGCGCACCGATCGGCACCGCGCTGCCGCATGGCACGCCTGCCTGGGGCAAGGGCTGGAAAGAGGGCATGCAGGACTGGTACGGCCATTCGATGAAGATCAGCATCACGACGAGCTGCATGTCGTACCGCGATCATTACGTCGATCTCGATCCGAACTATAAAGACCCGTGGGGCCAGCCGCTGCTGCGTATTACGTTCGACTGGAAACAGAACGAACTGAAATTGCAGCAGCATCTGCGCAAGATCGTGCTGGACGTCACAAAGGAACTGAACCCGGATAGTTATTCGGAAAGCTTCCTGTCGCTCGATTCGCACTGGGATATCACGAAGTATGTGTCCACGCACAACGTGGGCGGTGCGGTGATGGGCGATTCGCCGGAAACCAGCGCATTGAACCGCTATTTGCAAAGCTGGGACGTGCACAACGTCTTCGTGCCGGGCGGCAATGCGTTCCCGCAGAACTTCCAGGCGAATCCCACTGCCACGATTGGCGCGATCACGCTGATGGCCGCGCGCGCGATCAAGGAGCAGTACCTCAAGAACCCCGGCCCGCTCGTGCAAGCATGACCATGAAACTATTCAAGACTTTGACGGCTGCAATCATGACGGTTGCAGCAGGCATGGGCATGGCCGCGGCGCATGCTCAAGGACAGACCCAGGACGCGCAGGCCGCGTTGATTCAGCACGGCGCATACCTCGCACGTGCGGGCGATTGCATGGCCTGTCATAGCACGACAGGCAGAAAGCCCTATTCGGGCGGTCTCGCGATCAAGAGCGGTCTGGGTACGATCTACTCGACCAATATCACGCCGGACACGCGCAACGGCATCGGCCATTACACGGAAGCGCAATTCGCGAATGCGTTGCGCAAGGGCATTCGCGCGGACGGCACGAATCTCTATCCGGCGATGCCTTACCCGTCGTATGCGAAGCTGACCGACGCAGACGTGCATGCGCTCTACGTCTATTTCATGCAGGGCGTGACGCCGAGCGACGAGCCTGCTCCGCTCACGAAGCTGAGCTTCCCGTTCAACCAGCGCTGGGGCATGGGGCTGTGGAACTGGGCGTTCTCATCGGACAAGCCTTTCGTGGCACCGGAAGGCGCGAACGCTGAAGTGCAGCGTGGCGCTTATCTGGTCGAAGGCCTGGGCCATTGCGGCAGTTGCCATACGCCGCGCGGTATCGCGATGAACGAGAAGGCCTTCGATGGCAGCGACGCGCGCTATCTTGCGGGCGGCAGCCTCAATGGCTGGAACGTGCCGCCGCTGCGTGGCATCGCGAAGTGGTCGCGCGCGGATATCGTCGATTATCTACAGATGGGGCGTAATAGCCAGGCTTCGGTGGCAGGCGAAATGACGTCGGTGGTGTACAACAGCACCTCGCATCTGAACGACGCCGATCTGAACGCAATCGCCGCTTATCTGCAGAGTCTGGGCAGTGCGCAGACCGTTGCGCGCGCACCTTCTTCAGCGAGCGAAACGGCGGCGCATCTCACGGCGGCGAAGAACCTCACGCTGGGCGAGCGTCTCTATCTCGACAATTGCAGCGCGTGTCACTTCGTACATGGCAACGGCGCGCCGCGTGTGTTCCCGCGTCTGGATGGCGCAAGCATCGTCAATGCGTCGAGTCCCGATGCGCTGCTGCACGTGATGCTCGCGGGCGCGAAAACGCCTTCCACGGCGAAGGCGCCTTCGGTCTTGCCGATGCCCGGTTTCGCGGCTCGCCTGAATGACGATGAAGTGGCCGCGCTGGCTACGTTCGTGCGCAGCGGCTGGTCGAATCGTGCGGCGGCTGTCGACGCGGGCGAAGTCCGCAAGGTGCGTGCAGCGCTGGCAGACCAATAACGCAGCGATATAACGCCGGGTTTTAAATCCGGCGTTAGCCCGGCAGGCCGGTAGCAGGAAGCATGGTCGATTGACCGTGACTTCGGCTACCGGCCTTTTTTTTGACCTTAAGGATTCCCTAAGCCTGACTATGCCTCGTGCGGCCATGCTGCATTGCACTGAATAACAACAATTGTCATTCAACAGAAAAAGCCTGAATAAACCCTGCGACTCATGGAAATCCCGCATGTTTCAGGGGCTTTTGCGAAAGCAGCGAGAAGGGTTCGCATCGCTAGAATGCCTTTCATTAATCGAGAGCCGGCAGCATCGTGTTGCAGGCCAACAATAATGGAGACAGTCGATGCAAACCACTTCTCGCGCGTGGCGCCGCGCTATGCCTGCTCTTGCATTCGCTACCGGCCTGCTGTTCGCCATGGCCACGCCGCACGCACGCGCGGCCGATGACGCCAGCAACAAGATCACCATCATGGTGGGCGGGATTACCAAGCTGATCTATCTGCCCGCGCGTCTGACCGAGCAACTAGGCTATTTCAAGGATGAAGGGCTGGACGTGGAGCTGCTTTCGCAGCCCGCCGGCGTGGATGCGGAAAACGAACTGCTGGCGGGCGCCGTGCAGGGCGTGGTGGGTTTCTACGATCACACTATCGACCTTCAGACTAAAGGTAAGGATGTCAAAGCAATTGTCGTATTCGGACAGGTGCCAGGCGAAGTGGAAATGGTGTCGTCGAAATCCGCCGAGAGCGTTAAATCGATGGCCGATGTCAAAGGCAAAACGCTGGGCGTGACGGGGCTGGGTTCGTCAACGAGCTTTCTCACGCAGTATCTGGCGGGTCAGCACGGCATTGCATCGACCGATTACACCATGCTGCCGGTGGGCGCGGACGCAAGCTTTATCGCTGCGGTCAAGCAAGGGCGTATCGATGCGGGCATGACCACGGAGCCCACGGTTTCCGCGCTGCAAAAGTCCGGCGATGCGAAGGTGCTGGTCGACATGCGCACGCTGGACGGCACGCGCGCCGCGCTCGGCGGCACTTATCCTGCCGCGAGCCTCTATGTGCAGGATGCGTGGGCCGCTACGCACAAGGCGCAGGCCGCGAAACTCGCGCATGCATTCGTGCGCACGATGCAGTTCATCCACACGCATAGCGCGGAAGAGATCGCCGCGAAGATGCCCGACGATTATCAGAAGGACAAGACGCTTTATGTGAGCGCCCTGAAGGCTTCGCTGCCGATGTATACGTCCGACGGCAAGATGCCCGCCGACGGTCCTACGACAGTGCTCAAAGTGCTCGCGAGCTTCAATCCTTCGGTGAAGGGCAAGCACGTGGACCTCGCCAGAACGTGGACGAACGACTTCGTCACTGCGAAATAACTGCGTCGCGTAGCGCGGCTTTGGCGCCCGTCGTGGCGCCCGATCTATCGTGAGATGCCTTTCATGAAGCAAGCTCCAACTTCCACCGCCACGCCTGCGATCGAGTTTCGCTCGGTGTCGTGCCGCTTTATCGCGCCGGACGGCAAGGCGACGGTCGCCTTGCGCGATTTCAGCATGGCCGTTGCGCAAGGCGAATTCGTCGCGATCGTCGGTCCGACCGGCTGCGGCAAATCCACCACGCTCAGCATGATTACGGGCCTGCTCAAGCCGACTGCGGGCGAAGTCCGCGTGATGGGCGCGCCCGTGAACGGCATCGATCCGCGCATCGGCTTTGTGTTTCAGGCCGATGCGGTATTCCCGTGGCGTTCGGTGCTCGACAACGTGGCGGCGGGGCCGCTGTTTCGCGGCCGCTCGAAGAGCGCGGCCTACGACGAAGCCAATACGTGGTTGCGCCGCGTCGGTCTCGACAAGTTCGGCAAGCATTATCCGCATCAACTCTCGGGTGGCATGCGCAAGCGCGTGGCGCTCGCGCAGACCTTCATCAACCGGCCCGAAATCCTGTTGATGGACGAACCGTTTTCGGCACTCGACATGCAGACGCGCACGCTGATGCAGGACGAACTGCTGCAACTGTGGGGCGGCACGGGATCGGTGGTGTTCGTCACGCACGATCTCGAAGAGGCGATTGCGCTGGCCGACCGCGTGTTCGTGCTGACGGCGCGCCCTGCAACGCTCAAGAAGGTCTACGAAATCGACCTGCCGCGCCCGCGCATTACTTCGGAAATCCGCTACGAACCGCGCTTTATCGAAATCTCCCGCGATATCTGGCATGACCTGCGCGAAGAGGTGCAAATTGCCTGACACGCTTGAACTCCGGAAACCGCCCATGACTGCATCCATGCCTTCACCGAATATGTCCGCGTCGCCATCCAATGCGTCGCTCGATGGCCATGCGCTCGCGCAGATCGAGCGCCTCGCACAACGCCGCATACGGCAGCGTCATGCGCTCGTGATCGGCCTGCGCGTGCTTGTGCTCGTTGTCGTGCTTGGCGGCTGGGAACTCGCGGGACGCCACAAGTGGATCGATCCGTTCTTCTTCTCGATGCCTTCGCTGATCTATCTGCAGATCGTCGACTGGTTTCAGAATGGAACTTCGCAAGGGCCGCTGCTGTTGCAGGTGTGGGTCACGCTGGAAGAGACCGTGCTGGGCTTTCTGATTGGCGCTGCTGGCGGCGTGGTGTGCGGCGTGCTGTTGGGCCGCAACAAGCTGCTCTCGGACGTGTTCAGCATCTATATCAAGGTCGCCAATTCGATTCCGCGTGTCGTGCTGGGGTCGGTGTTCGTGATTGCGCTTGGCCTGGGGATGGCATCGAAAGTCGCGCTTGCGGTGGTCATGGTGTTCTTCGTGGTGTTCGGCAATGCGTTTCAGGGCGTGCGCGAAGCGGATCGTTACATGATCGCAAACGCGCAGATACTCGGCGCGTCGCGTCGCCAGGTGACCACGTCGGTTGTGATTCCATCGGCGCTCTCGTGGATTCTGGCGAGCCTGCATGTGAGCTTTGGTTTTGCGCTGGTCGGTGCGGTAGTGGGTGAATTCCTCGGCTCGAAGCAGGGCATTGGCCTGCTGATTTCAACGGCGCAAGGCGCATTCAATGCGAGTGGCGTGTTCGCCGCGATGATCGTCCTCGCAGTGGTTGCGCTCTCAACGGATTATCTGCTGAGCGCACTTGAAAAGCGTTTGCTGAGATGGCGGCCCGCCGCATTCTGATGCTCGAATAACGGTCGTGCAGAAAAGAGAAGAACGGCAATTGCCGTCCCGCGTCCAACGCGGGACGGCTTTGTATGGGGGGCGTGACATGGTGCATAGCCTGCGTGCGCGTTTGCTGTTGTGGTTGTTGCTGCCGCTGGCGGCTTTCGTGCTGGTGGCGGGCGGCGTGTCCTACGATGCCGCGCGACAGACCGCCAATCTGCTGCAGGACAGTGCGTTACTGGCTTCGGCGCGCACGATTATCGAAGATGTCGATTGGGATAACGGTGCGTTGATTGCGACGATTCCGCCCGCCGCGCTGGAGTTGTTCGAATCGCCGTATCAGGATCAGGTCTTTTATAAAGTGCTCGCGGGCAAAGGGCGTTTGCTGGTGGGCGCGCCCGATCTTCCCGCGCCGCCTGCGGGCCTGGCATTGCCCGCCTGGTATGACAGCCGCTATGCCGGCATGCCCATTCGCGCCGTGGCCTACGAGCGCCTGCTCTACGATTCCGGTCATGCCGAACGCGTCACGGTTATCGTCGGTAAAACGATGGCCTCGCGCCAGGCCATGATCGACGGGCTGTGGCGGCCGCAACTCTTGCGGCAAGGGCTGATGCTCGCGCTCGTCATGCTGCTCGTACCGCTCGGGCTTACACTCGAATTGCGCCCGCTCATGCGGCTAAAAGACGACGTTGCCGATCGCGAACCCACGCAACTCGAACCGATTCGCCCGGATCATTTGCCTTCGGAACTCAGGCCGATTGTCGATGCGATCAATCAGTGCATTGCGCGTCTCAAAGTGCATGCGTCGACCCAACGCCAGTTTATTGCCGATGCCGCGCATCAACTGCGCACGCCGCTGACGCTGCTGGCGACGCAAACGCAGTTCGCAAGCCAGTGCGACGCGCGCGACCCGGCGCTGTCCGCCGCGCTCAAGGGCGTACATCGCACCAGCCAGAAAATGGCTGAATTAACGAGTCAGTTATTACTGCTGGCGCAGGCGGAATCGATGGCGTCGCCGGGCGTTGCGACGCGCGTGTCGCTTGCCGCGGTGTTGTCGTCCGTGCTCGAAGAGTTGATTCAGGCCGCGCAGCATCGCGATATCGATCTGGGCGCGGAACTCGACGAGCGCGTGAGCGTAGCGGGCAATGCGGGATTGATCGCGTCGCTGGCTTCCAATCTGATCGATAACGCAATCCGCTATACGCAGCGCGGCGGCAGCGTGACGGCGCTATGCCGCCGCGAAGGTGACGAAGCGGTGCTTCAGGTGATCGATAACGGACCGGGCATTCCGGCCGAAGCGCGCGCGCATGTATTCGAGCGCTTTTATCGCGTGGCGAACGATACCGAAGGCACGGGGCTGGGACTTGCGATCGTGCATCAGGTTGCGCGCTCGCATGGTGGATCGGTGACGATCGCATCCGGCGCGGCGCGCGTCGGACTGATTGTGACCGTGCGTTTGCCGCTCTGGCGTGAGTGAGGAGAGAACATGAAACTGCTGCTGGTGGAAGACAACGCAGAACTGTCGCACTGGATCGTCAATCTGTTGCGCGCCGAGCAATTCACCGTGGATGCAGTAGCCGATGGTGAAGCCGCCGATTCGGTGCTGCATACCCAGCGCTACGACGTCGTGCTGCTCGATATGCGCTTGCCGCGCATGAGCGGCAAGGACGTGCTCAACCGTCTGCGAAGGCGGCGCGATAACGTGCCGGTACTCATGCTCACGGCGCACGGTTCGATCGACGACAAGGTGGCATGTTTCAGCGCGGGCGCGGACGATTACGTGGTCAAGCCCTTCGATAGCCGCGAACTGGTGGCGCGCATCAAGGCGCTGGTGCGCAGGCAAACGGGCGAGAAGTCGGGGCGTCTGACTTGCGGCGATCTGGAATACGTTTCGGATACGCGCGAATTCCGCCATCACGATACCGTGCTGAACCTGCGTCGCCGCGAGCATTCGATACTCGAGGCGCTCATGCTTCAGCAAGGTAAAACCGTCTCCAAACATGTGCTGATGGAACGTATCTTCAGCATGGACGACGAACCGAGCGCCGATGCTATCGACCTCTATATTCACCGCCTGCGCAAGCATCTTGCGGATTCGAGCGCGCAGATCATGACGCTGCGCGGCCTGGGTTATATCCTGCGCGCGAAAGCCGTGCCGGTACACGAACACGAACGTATCGAAAGCGCCTAAGTATTGGTGAATTCACTTAGGCCTCCAAAGGATGCGGGAAAGGAGCGCGAAGGATTCAACCCTCTAGGATTCGTCTCATCCGTTGAACGCAGAACGAGCCGGTGCAAGCCGACGAAAACCGGCAAGCAACCGACTGCGTTCGCAGCGGAACCATCAGAACTTCAACGCAGCACTCTGAGGAGACAATCTTGAAGAAACAACATCTCGCACTGACCGTGGCGGCTGGCGCATTGGCGGCAGGCAGCGCGCACGCCCAATCGAGCGTTCAACTCTATGGCCTGCTGGATCTGAGCGTGCCCACCTATCAGACGCACGCGGACGCCGCCGGTAATCACGTAGTCGGGATGGGTCTGGGCGGCGAACCGTGGTTCAGCGGCAGCCGTTGGGGCCTCAAGGGCGCAGAAGATATCGGTGGCGGCACGAAGGTGATTTTCCGGCTCGAAAGCGAATATCGCGTGAGCGACGGGCAGATGGAAGACCCCGGCCAACTGTTCGATCGCGATGCGTGGGTGGGGCTCCAGGACGATCGCTTCGGTAAATTCACGGCCGGTTTCCAGAACACCATTGCGCGGGATGTATCGGCGATTTACGGCGATCCCTATGGCAATGCCAAGCTGACGACGGAAGAGGGCGGCTGGACCAACGCGAATAACTTCAAGCAGATGATTTTCTACGCGGGGAGCGCAACGGGCACGCGCTACAACAATGGCGTGGCGTGGAAGAAGCTGTTCGACAATGGCATCTTTGCCAGCGCTGGCTACGCATTCGGCAATTCGACGAGTTTCGGCAGCAATTCAACCTATCAATTCGCGCTGGGCTACAACGGCCCGGCTTATACCGCGTCCACGTTTTATAGCCATGTGAATCGCGATGGCTTCACGAATCAGGCGTTCTCGGTAGGCGGCAATTACACGTTCGGTATGGTGCGCGCCAACGCCGGTTACTTCCGCTATTGGGGCAATCAGGGCTCGCTCGGCCAGCGCCAGGACAATGCGTGGACCGTCTCGCTCAAACTCGTGCCGAAGGGCGCATTCGATTACGAACTGGGCTATCAGCAGATGCGCACGCACAACGCGGCCTATAACGCGGATGGCGATATTCCGAATGCCAATATCGGCGCCTTCGATCCCACCAGCGGTTTGCACAACGGCTTCAAGGAGACGCTATACGGGTCGGTGTTCTATCACCTGTCCAAACGTACCGAAGTCTATCTGGCAGGCGATTATATGAAACTGCACGGCGGCTATACCGTGGGTTCGACCTACGGCGCGACCAATCAGGTCGAAGTCACCACGGGCGTGCGTACGCGCTTCTAAGCGACACGTCGATCAAGGCGCACGCGCGCCCGCTTGCCGAGCCTCAACTCATGCTCGCGCAGGCCACGGTCGGCGCCGTGTACGCCGAAGGATAAGGCGAAGACGGCCCGCTTAACAGGCGCAGGCGCTGGGTGGCCAGCACATCGGCCTGCGCCTGCTCTCCTGCGGTGAGCGACACCGCGCCGCCCGCCGGCGCGGCCTGGTTGACGCCGCAAATCAGATCCTTGCCGCTCGACAGATGGACCTCGGTCGAGTACGACGACTGCGGTGCCGCTGCGAAACTGCCGGTGCTCCAGAGCGCCGCCGCGCAGGCAAAAATCGCATACATCGGATGAAACTTCATGGCTCGCTCCCGGGGTGAAGTGGTGGGGTGATCCATGTTCAATCAGCGAGCCTCGCCGCGCCAGCCTGAATCCGGAAAATCTATCTTGCATTGAAATAAAGGATCGGAACGCGCGAGCGTGCATGCAAACGTTTGCACATTCGTTTGCGCACTCGATCTAACTTTTTTAATCCTCACTAAACCTGTGACGCGCCATTTGCCATTCCTTACTAACTACGGCGCATGAATAGCGGTTTAAGCATCAATATTGGGGTTTCTACTCATCTCGCCCGATGACTTTCTGGTTGTTGGTCAATTAACAATTGACTACAATTCCGGCGCAAAATGTCTTACCAATCGTTTGTATACCTTACAAAAAGGGCGTGAACAGGCATCCCGATGTCTAGCACGATTAGCCTCTCGATCATGGCAAGCACCGCCCGCCAGGCCTTTGATGCCGACGGGTTGGCGCTGCGCGCGGCAACGGCGGCCGACCGGGATTTCCTTTGTGAGGTGTTCGTCAGCACGCGTGTAGAAGAATTCGCGCGCAGCGGTTGGGAGCCCGAGCGCATCGACGAGGTTTTGCGGCAGCAGTTTCAGTTACAGCACGAGTATTACCGGCAACATTATCCGAACGGTCGTTTCAATATCGTCGAATTGAATGGCGTGCCCGTCGGCCGGCTTTATTACGCGTTGCGCGAGGAGCCGACGGGCGGTGAATGGCGCCTGATCGATATTGCACTGCTGCCGGCGTGGCGCGGCGGCGGTCTTGGTACGCAGCTGATGCATGCGGTATTGGCGCAGGCGTGGCAGCAACGCCGCGCCGTGAGCCTGCATGTCGAACGCGACAATCCCGTGCGCGGTCTGTACCAGCGGCTGGGTTTCGTGAAGACGGGTGAAAACGGGGTTTATGAATCGATGCGGCGCGCCTGCGCCCCGCATGAAATTCACTCGGGGTTGATGTTCCCAATCGAGCAGGATTACTAAAGAATAATGACAACCGGTCGTAAACCGGTCAAGAAGGAACAGAAGCAAGAGCACAAGAAGGGTCCGGCGCTGATAAAGACGCCGTATCGAACTGAGAGAATGCAGGCGCGCAGGGCTGGCGGCGTGGAATACGCCGTTTGTCGCGCCGACCGCCGGGGGGCGCCGTGTCAGATATACCGACTCATGCCGAGCTGCGTGCTGCGCTCGGCCATATCTTTACGCTGGCCTCGGCAGACGAGGCGGCGCTCGCGCTGGTGCAGACGCGTCTTATCGCGGCACCGGAAGGCGTGCCCATGAACGACGGGTACGAATGCTACAGCGCGCACTTCGAACTTCCTCCCCAGATTCAGCTTGCGCAGGATACCTACCGTTTTATCGCCGATAACGGCCACATGTGGATGCTGTTCGCCACGCCGATCATGCCGATGAAAAGCGGCGCAGGCGTGCTCTGCGCGATCGTGCATCGCGAGAAACCCACCTCGAATTCCCAACCCGCAAACGAAGCGGCCCACAACGCGGACGCAGCCTGCTAGGCAAGTTGCCCGGCACAGTCCGCCGTTTTTCCTGCATGTCTTAACCACTTTTTCTGGAGGCAGCATGTCCGATCCGTTCATCGGTGAAATTCGTATGGTGGGTTTTAATTTCGCACCGCAAGGCTGGGCGTTTTGCCAGGGGCAGCAGATGTCGATTACGCAGAACCAGGCGCTGTTCGCGTTGCTCGGCACGACCTATGGCGGCAATGGCATCCAGACCTTCGGTCTGCCCGATCTGCGCGGCCGCGCGCCGGTGGGCTTCGGTCAGGGATTGGGGCTGTCGGCGATCGAACTCGGCGAGGCTGCAGGCACCGAAAACGTCACGCTCACGCAGGCGCAACTGCCGGCGCACACGCACCAGGCCACGGCGACGCCGGGAGCGCCCATGACGGCGCCGGTCAACATTCCGGCTTCGACGGCCACCACGGGCCTGCAGGGCGAGCCGAGCAGCAACACCGTGCTGGGCACCGTGAGTTCGGGCGGGCGCACGAGCAACTTCTATGTGTCGGGCGACGGCAACGTCACGCTCAAGCCTTTCAACGTTTCGGTCAGTGCCAGTGCGCCGACGGTCACGGTGCAGCCCACCGGACAGAGCCTGCCGCTTGGCCTGCGCAACCCGTATCTGGGCGTGAATTTCATTATTTCGCTGAACGGGATTTTCCCCTCGCGCGGTTAAGCACGCGTCACTCGTATTGCCGTCGCGGTTCGCGCGTGGAGTCATCGTCATGAAGAAGATCGTCAAACAGATCCTGGCGCGCTGGAACACCAGCGCAGTCGTTCGTACGCCGCGCACTGCCGCTGCGCCGCTGATGCTGGCTCTCGAACCGCGTGTGGTGTATGACGCCTCGGTGGCTGCGGCGGCGCCTGCAGCGCATACGCATGAAGCGGCGCACGAGCATGCGCACGAAGGCGCGCATCGCAGCCAGGCTGAGACGCATCCGGCCACGACGAACACCACGAGCACCGCGACCGGCGATGCGTCGTCTTCGTCGTCTTCGTCGCAGGCGTCCAGCGCGAAGCCCGCGAAGACCGCGAGCGGCACCACGGACGGCACGAATAACAGCGCGACCAGCAGCACCGCGAGCAGCGCAACCGCCACCACCGACACGACCCAGGCCGCCACCGTCACCGCACTCGAAGCGGCCGTCACGACGCGCGACACCAGCGGCGCGCATCAGGTGGTATTCGTCGATCCGGGCGTGGCGAACTATCAGTCGCTGCTCACCGGCCTGCCCACGGGCACGCAGGTCGTGATTCTCGACGCCAATAGCGACGGCTTCGCGCAGATCGCGCAATACCTGCAAACGCATTCGGGCGTGAGCGCGATTCACCTGATCTCGCACGGCGCCGATGGCGAAATCCAGGCCGGTTCGGCATGGCTGAATCTGGGCGATCTCTCGCAGTACAGCGCGGAGCTTTCCGCGATCGGCGCGGCGATGAAACCGGGCGGCGATTTCCTGATCTACGGCTGCGACGTGGCGCAGGACGCATCGGGCCAGGCGCTGGTCCAGCAGATCGCGGCGCTCACGCACCTGAACGTTGCGGCCTCAACGGACCCGACCGGCGCGAGCGCGCTCGGCGGCGACTGGACGCTCGAATATCAGGTGGGCGACGTGCACACCGACGTGATCGTTTCGGCGGCGGCCGAGCGGCAATACGACGGCCTGCTCGCGCAAAGCGTCGAGAACTTCAACGTGTCCTTCGATACCAATTCGAGCGTGACCTCGTTCACGCTGGACGGCATCACCTACACGACCAATGTGGCGGTGGAAACGGCCGTGAGCACGGACCCCTACATGCAGGCGCTTTCCGCGGCGAGCGCAAACTCCGGCGCGCTGATTATCGACACGCAAGGGGTAGGCGGCGTCAATTCGGTCACGATCTCGCTCGCGGGCGGCAAGCATATCAATCTGGAGACGCTCGACATCGACGTGCTCGCCGACGCCAACGTGACGATTACCGCCGACGGCAACACGGCCGACGCCATCGTCATCAACAGCAACGACTTATACACCGCAGAAGAAATCAGCTTCGCCGGTCACAGTTCGTTTGCCAACGCCAGCACCATCACGATCACGGGCGGCAACATGGTGCTGAACCTTGGCCGCATGGTGTACAGCGACCCCGCGCCCGTTCTGACCAATACGACCAACGCGACGACGAACTACACGGCGGGCTCGGGCGCCACGGTCATCGACAATACGGTTACCGTGACCGATGCCAACGGCCTCGCGCCGCAAACCGCCACGGTGACGATCAGCAGCGGCGCGCAGAATTCGGATGTGCTGAGCTTCTCGAACACGAATGCATCGCTGTACGGCAACCTCTCGGGCACGTACAACAGCTCGACGCACGTGCTCACGCTCTCGTCCTCCGGCAATACCGCGACGCTCGCGCAATGGCAGGCGGCGCTGGACGCCGTGACGTTTTCGAGCTCGACCGGCGCGACCGCGGGCAATCGCACCGTCACCTACGCCGTGAACGACGGCTACGCCAACAGCAACACCGTCACGCACACGGTTGCGCTGACCGAGGTGTTCTCGCTGACTTCGGGCAGCGGCAGCACGACGTTCGTGCAGGCGGATAACGCCACCTCCATGCCGGTCACGGTCGATAGCGGCATCACGATCAGCGACCCGTTCAGCAGCACCGCGCACAGCGCGACGGTTTCGATCACGAGCGGCTACGACGCCACTGGCGATGTGCTTTCGTTCACCACCAGCGCCTCGACCGGCGATATCGCCGGCAGCTATAGCGCCGGCGTGCTCACGCTGACTTCGGCGAGCGGCAACGCCACCATCGCGCAATGGCAGGCGGCGCTGCAATCGGTGCAATACACCGATACCTCGGCGTACGCGAGCGGCTCGCGCACGATCTCGTTCTCGATGAACGATGGCACGCACACCAGCACGACCTCGACGCACACGGTCACGGTGCAGCACACCGACCAGACGCCGCTGCTCGCCGACAGCGGCGGCAGCACGTCCTATGTCGCGGGCGGCAGCGCCGTGACGCTCGACGGCGCGCTGACGCTCAGCGACGCCGATAACACCACGCTCGCTTCGGCGACCATCCGCATCGCCTCGGGCTACACGAGCGGCGACATTCTTCTGTTCACGGCCAACGCCAGCAGCTTCGGCAATATCAGCGCGGCTTATACGGGCGGCGTGCTGACCTTGTCGTCGGCGGGCGCGACGGCCACGCTCGCACAGTGGCAGGCGGCGCTCGATTCCATCGGCTTCAGTTCGTCGACGAGCACGACTTCGAGCACGCGCGACGTCACGTTCAGCATCAGCGACGGCACGAAGTCCAGTGCGCTGCTGCATCGCACGGTGGCCGTCACGGCGGGTCCGTCGATCGTGCTGGATTCCGGTTCGGCGGCTTTCGTGGCGGGCGATAACGTTGCGTCCACACCGGTTTCCATCGACTCGGGTCTGATCTTGAGCGACGCTGCGAGCACGACGCTGTCCAGCGCGACGGTTGCACTCACCGGCAATTTCCACGCGGGCGAAGACGTGCTGTCGTTCACCAACGACGGCTCGACGATGGGCAATATCGTCGCCAGCTATAACGCGGCGACGGGCGTGCTCACGCTGTCGTCGACGGGCGCTTCGGCCACGCTCGCGCAGTGGCAAGCGGCGCTGCGCTCGGTGACGTACACCGACGTGGCCGTCACGCCGAATTCGGCGACCCGCACCGTGAGCTTCCAGATCAACGACGGCTCGCAGTCGAGCCCGACCGCAACGCGCACCGTCACCGTGACGGACACCGACCAGACGCCGCTCCTGAGCGACAGCGGCGGCTCGACTTCGTATGTGGCGGGCGCTTCGGCCACGGCGATCGACAGCGGGCTGAGCGTGAGCGATCTCGACAACACGACGCTCTCTACGGCCACGATCTCGATCTCGTCGGGCTTCGTGAACGGCGATGCGCTGTCGTACGTGAACACCGGCTCGTTCGGCAACATCGTCGGCGTGTACAACGCGGGCACGGGCGTGCTCACGCTGTCTTCCTCGGGCGCGACGGCGACGCTCGCACAATGGCAGGCCGCGCTCGACGCAGTGAGTTTCTCGACCGCAAGCGGGGCGAGCGGCGGCACGCGCACGGTCTCGTTCTCGGTGAACGACGGCGTGAAAAGCAGCGCGGCGCTGACCCATGACGTCGTGGTGGCGAGCGGGCCGATGGTGACGACCGATAGCGGATCGGCGTCGTTTGTTGCGGGCGACAACTCCGCGTCCACGCCGGTCACCATCGATTCGGGGCTGACGCTCAGCGACGCCTTGAGCAGCACGCTCGCGAGCGCCACCGTGTCGATCACCGGCAATTTCCAGGCGGGCGAAGACGTGCTGTGGTTCACCAACGACGGCTCGACGATGGGCAATATCGCTGCCAGCTACAACGCGGCGACGGGCGTGCTCACGCTGTCGTCGAATGGCGCGTCGGCCACGCTCGCGCAGTGGCAATCGGCGCTGAGTTCGGTGATGTACACCGACACGGCCGTTACGCCGAATCCCGCAACGCGCACCGTGAGCTTCCAGATCAACGACGGCTCGCTCTCCAGCCCGGTCGCAACGCGCACCGTGACCGTGACGGACACCGACCAGACGCCGGTCCTCAGCGGCAGCGGGGCGAACGTGACGTTCACGGCGGCCGACAACACCACGTCCACGCCAGTGACGCTCGCGAGCGACCTGACGCTTTCGGATCTGGACAACACCACGCTGGCTTCGGCGAGCGTGAGCATCGTCGGCAACTTCCAGAACAGCGACATCCTGAGTTTCACGAACACCAACACGTCGCTGTTCGGCAACATCGTGGCGAGCTACAACGCCGGAACCGGCGTGCTGACGCTGACTTCGTCGGGCGCGGTTGCGACGCTCGCGCAGTGGAGCAATGCGCTGGAGTCGATCACGTACACGTCGAGCGCGGTGACGCCGGTGGCCTCCACGCGCACCGTGGCCTTCACGGTCAGCGACGGCACGAAGTCGAGCACGGCCTACACCGTGGGCGTGCAGGTGAGCGATACCGACCAGACGCCGCTCATCGGCGGCTCGAACGGCAGCGTGACCTTCACGCAGGCGGACAACGCGACCTCCACGCCCGTGACGATCGACAGCGGCATCACGCTCAGCGACCGCGATAACAGCACGCTGGCATCGGCAACGGTTTCGATCGGCAATTTCGATAACCAGGGCGATGTGATCGGCTTCGTGAACGATGGCTCGTCGATGGGCAATATCGTCGGCGTCTACGATGCGGGCACGGGCGTGCTCACGCTCTCGTCGAATGGCGCCACGGCCACGCTCGCGCAGTGGCAATCGGCGCTGCGCTCGCTCACCTTCACGGATACGGCGGTGACGCCCAGCAGCGCGACGCGCACGATCAGCTTCGTGGTCAGCGACGGCACGAAGACCAGCACGGCCTGGACGCGCGACGTCAGTGTGGTGGGCACCGACCAGACGCCGCTGCTCGCGGCCAGCAGCGGATCGACCACCTTCACGGCGGGCGACAACACGGCCTCCACGCCGGTGGCAATCGACACGGGCATCACGCTGTCCGACCTCGACAGCCCGACGATGAGTTCCGCAACCGTGGCCATCAGCGGCAATTTCCACGCGGGCGAGGATGTGCTGGCGCTGGGCGCGGGCAGCTTCGGCGACATCAGCGGGAGCTACGACGCCGCCACGGGCGTGCTGACGCTTTCTTCTGCGGGCGCTTCGACGCTCGCGCAATGGCAGGCCGCGCTGCGCTCGGTGACCTATACCGATACCGCGATCACGCCGGACGCCGCAGACCGCACGATCGCCTTCAGCGTGAACGACGGCACGAAGAACAGCGTGACGGTGACGAAGATCGTGAGCGTGGTGGATACGGACCAGACGCCGGTGCTCACCGGTACGCAAAGCGGCATCTCGTACCTGCAGGGCACATCGGCGCAGAACATCGACAGCGGCATGACGCTGAGCGACCGCGACAGCCTGACCACGCCCTCGCTGCCGATGACCATCACGGTGGATTTCGCCTCGGGCTTCCAGAGCGGCGACACGCTGACGCTGAACTACAACGCCGCGACCATGGGCACGGGTCTTTCGGTGACCTTCAACACGGCCAATGGCGAACTGGTCATCACGGCGTCGGGCGGCAAGACCATGGCGCAGTGGGACGCGATCCTCGACGGCATCCAGTTTTCGACCACCACGAGCGTGACGGCCGGCACCCGCACGCTGACGATTACCGCCAACGACGGCACCAAAACCAGCACGGCGCTGGGCTATACGATCGACGTGCGCAGTTCCGCGCCGGTGCTCACGAGCACGGGCAGCGTCGGCGCGACGTTTGTTGGCGGCGACAACGCAGCGGGCGCGAACGTGACCGTGGACAGCGGTTTGACGCTGACCGATCCGCTCGGCAACGTGGTGCAGAGCGCGACCGTGGCGATCACCGGCAATCTGCATAGCGCGGAAGACGTGCTCGGCTTCATCGCCGATAGCAGCAACGGCACGACCGGCAATATCGCGGGTTCATACGACAGCGCCACAGGCGTGCTCACGCTCACGTCGGCTGGCGGCACGGCTACGCTCGCGCAATGGCAGGCGGCGCTGCGCTCGGTGTATTTCGCCGATACGGCTTCCGTGCCCAACAGCGATACGCGCACGATCAGCTTCAGCGTGAGCGACGGCACGCAGTCGAGCGCAACCATCGCGCGCGCGGTCAGCGTCACGGCCACGCATCAGACGCTGATCGTGAGCGCCGGCGACGGTTCTCCGCTCACGTATACGGCCAGTGCGAAGGCCCCGGCGCTCGATATCGGCACGGGCATCACGCTGACCGATCTGAACGCCACGCCGCCGACGTCGGCGAGCATTGCTTTCAGCGGCACGTTCGACGCGCAGCACGATCTGCTGATCTTCACCTCTAGCGCCGCAACCGGCGATATCACCGGCAGCTACGACGCCGCCACGGGCGTGCTCAAGCTGACTTCGGCGAGCGGCACGGCGACGCTGGCGCAATGGCAGGCGGCGCTCAACAGCATCGGCTATCGCGATACGCAGGCCGAGCGCCACGACAGCACGCGCACGATCGCCTTCACCGTGAGCGACGCCAACTCCACCAGCGCAGCCGCTACGCGCACGGTGCAGATCGCGGGCGTGGCCGATCCGGTCGGCACGCCGATCCTGCCGCAGCCGCCCGTGGTGAGGCCGCCGGTGACGCCGTCGTTCGCGCCGCCGCCGGTGAGCACGCCGTTTGCGAATCCGCTGATCGCCAACGACGACAGCGGCCATAACGACGGCGTGTCGAATCCGCTCATCGTGCTCGACTCGCTCGCGCCGGTCGCGGACGTCGGCACGCTGGTGGTGCCCGCGAGCCATACGTTCACGGTCGATGGCGTGCACGGCCGCTCGCTGGGCGACACGCACGTCGACGCGCTCGATTCGCTGCTGCCCGCCGATGCGCGCGACGCCACGGACTCCGCGCAATGGCTGCCGGTATTGCAGGTGCAGGTGCTCACGCACGCCGACGGCGCATTCGCGCTCTCGCTGATGTCGATGACGGCGAACCACGGCATGCGCATGATCGATGCGTCCGCAACCAATGCGGCGATCACGCAGGCCGATGGCGCACCGTTGCCCGCGTGGCTGCACTACGACGCGCAAAGCGGCGAACTGAGCGGCGTGCCGCCCAAGGGCGTGCATGAGGTGCGCGTGATGGTGTCGGTGCGCGATGCGTTCGGTCATGTCACGCGCCGCGAAGTCGTGGTTTCGCTCGATGCAGGCAACAACGGACACAGCGCGCACGATGCCCGGGCGGACAAGGCCGCGCCGTCACACAAGAGCCCGGGCGCGAAGCCCGCGCCGCACGCTTCGCTGGCCAAGCCGTCGCTCGCCGCGCAGTTCGCGAGTGCGCACGCGGCGCTGCATGTGGCGCACCCGCTGGCGGCGCAGACGGCCGCTCACGATGCACAACCCACCGCGTCAGGGCAGCACGCATGAACGCGCGGTCCCTTAGCGATATTTCAATCCTGGAAAAGAGATCAACTGTCGTGAAATCCCTGTCGCTTGCGGTGCGTGCACCGCGCCCCACGCTGGTCGCGGTATCCGTCGCCCTGTTGTGGCTGTCGGGCTGTGCGATCAAGCCCACTCCGTTCACCGACGCCGAACGCGCGCAAACCGCGCAGGCCGACCGCACGTCGATGTTCGCGAACCAGCAGCCCGTGACAGGGCCGATCTCGCTCGACGAAGCGATGGCGCGCGCGATCCGCTACAACCTCGATCATCGGCTGAAGATGATGGAAGAGGCGCTCGCGCAGCGTCAGCTCGATCTGTCGAATTTCGATCTGCTGCCCAAACTCACGGCGCAGGCCGGTTATACGAACCGTAATCATCCGCTCGCTTCGTCGTCGCAAGGTCTGTACACGAACGAGCAGTCGCTGATTCCGTCGTACTCGACCGATCAGAACGATCGCACGGCCGATCTCACGCTTTCGTGGAATCTGCTCGACTTCGGCGTGAGTTATTACGAAGCGAAGGAGCAGGCCGACCGCGTGCTGGTGCTCGAACAGCGCCGCCGCAAGGTCGTGCAACTGATGATGCAGCAGGTGCGCGAAGCCTACTGGCAGGCGGTGGGCGCACAGCGTCTGCGCGATCGTATCGGGCCGCTGCTCGATCAGGCGCACGCGGCGCTCGACGATTCGCGCGCGACGCAGCAACAAGGGCTGCGTTCGCCGATCGATACGCTCAACTATCAGCACGCGCTGCTCGACCTGATGCGTCAGCTCGAAGCCGTGCGCGATCAACTCGAAGAAGCCAAGCCGCGGCTGGCCTCGTTGATGAATCTGGAGCCGGGCAAGGATTACACGCTGGCGGCTACCGAAGATTTCGCGGTGCCGCAGTTCGACATGGCCATGCCGCAGATGGAAGACATGGCGCTGCAACGTCGCCCTGAGCTGGTTGAAGCGGGCTATAACGAGCGCATCAGCGTCAATGAAACGCACAAGGCGATGGCGAAAATGCTGCCGGGTATCGAGCTCGAACTCGGCGGCCATTACGATAGCAACAGCTTCCTTGTCTATAACGCGTGGCGCGCGGCCGGTATCAGCGTGAGCTGGAATCTGCTGAATCTGCTCAATTACAAGGCGATTCACGGTACGGCCGAAGCGCAACTCGAAGTCGCTAAAACGCAGCGTATGGCGCTGAGCATGGCGGTGCTCACGCAGGTGCACGTGGCGCGCAGCGAACTGGGTGCGAAGGAGCGCCAGTTCGTGCTGCTCAAACAGCTCAACGATGTCGATCAGCAGATTCTCCAGCACACGCGCAATGCGACGCTGGCGAATGCGCAGGGCAAGCTCGAGGAAATTCGCGTGGCGACGAGCGCGATGATGTCCGAATTGCGCCTCTATCAAAGCTATGGCGAGCTGGAAAGCGCCTATGGGCAGATGCTGGCGACGCTCGGCCTCGATCCGGTGCCCGATAACGTGCGCGGACACGATATTGCCTCGCTCAAGGAATCGATCGGCGAAGAACAGAAGCGTTGGGATCTGCTTGCGCATGGCGGCGTGCCGCCCGTTGCGCAACCGGGACCGACCACCACCGCAGCGGCAGCAGCAGGAGTTTCGCAGCAATGAAGCAGTGTGCAATACAGCAGTGGGTTCGACCGGTGGCGCTGATGCTGGGCGTTGCGTTGATCGCGGCATCGTCGGCTTGGGGTGCAGCGCCTGCTGCGCCAGTCGCCGCGGCGCCTTCCATCGCAGCACCGGCCGCATCGGCTGCTTCGTCTGATGCAGGCGATGGCAAGATCCGCATTCAGCTGGTGTCGCGCGATCAGGTGGACGTATCGAGCGAAATCTCGGCGAAGATCGCCGCGCTGCCGTTCCGCGACGGCGACGCGTTCCGCGCGGGGCAAACGCTCGTGTCGCTCGATTGCTCGCTCTACAGCGCGCAGTTGCGCAAGGCCCAGGCCGATTCCGATGGCGCGCGCGATCTGCTCGACGTGAACCGCAAGCTCGTGGCGCTGCATTCGGTGGGCGAACTCGAAGTGCAGCAGGCCGAAGCCAAACACAAGGCGAGCGCCGCCGAAGTCGCCTATATGCAGGCGACGGTGCGCAAATGCACGATATCCGCGCCGTTCGACGGCCGCGTGTCGAAGCGCAGCGCCGCGCCGCAGCAGTTCGCCGAGGCGGGCAAGCCGCTGCTGACGATCGTCGATACGAGCCATCTCGAACTCAAGATGATCGTGCCGTCGAAGTGGCTGATGTGGCTCAAGCCCGGCCATCCGTTGAGCGTGCAAGTCGATGAAACCGGCAAGACCTATCCGGCGAAGGTGGCACGGATTGGCGCGCGCGTCGATCCGGTGACGCAGACGGTCGATGTGACGGCCGCGCTCAGCGCCAACGCGGCTGACCTGCTGCCCGGCATGAGCGGCTGGGCCACTTTCCCGGCGCACTGAAATCATGAGCGAGTCGGGCACGCCCAGCGGCGCAGGGCAGGATACCGCGCAAAACGACGCACCGAGCGGAGAACAGCGCGGAGAACAGCGCGGCGCGCAAAGCAGCGCGCCTCATGTCCGCATCGAAGGCCAACAGCTGGCGGTGCTCTGGCAACTGGGCGCGCGCGCACGCGCGGCCAGCAGCGAGGCGACGCTCGGCTTCACCATCGTCAACGAAACGCTTGCGCTGCTGCCGTACCGGCAGGCGGCGTGGTGGCGCGGCAGTGCGCCGGGCGCGATTGCCGCGGTGTCGGGCTTGCCGCAAAGCGATGCCAACGCACCTTACGTGCAGTGGCTGGGCGCGCTCTGCAAGGCGCTGGCGCGCACGGCGCCTGCCGCGCCCGATGCCGAAGCCGCCGCACGCGTGGAAGGGCAGCCCGCGCCGGTGCTGCCCGCGCGGCCGCACGTGCGGACCTTTACCGCCGACGATCTGCGCGCCGACGCCCCGCATGTCGCCGACGAATGGCAAGCCTGGTGGCCCGCGCACGGCGCGTGGCTGCCGCTGACGAGCCGCGATGGCCGCGCGCATGGCGGCGTGGTGCTCGCACGCGACGACGCGTGGAGCGCGACCGATTGCGCGCTGCTCGAAGAACTGGGCCTGGTCTGGAGTCATGCGCTCGATGCGTTCGCGCCGCGCGCCTCGTGGCTCGAACGCGCGCGTGCGTTGCTCAAGCCGGGGCGCACGCAGCGCCGCGTGCTGATCGGGCTCGCGCTGGCCTGCATGATCCCGCTGCGCCTGACCGTGCTCGCGCCCGCCGAAGTCACGCCGAAGGACCCGTTCGTGGTGCGTGCACCGCTGGACGGCGTGATCGACAGGCTTTACGTGCAGCCGAACCAGCCGGTGCAGCGCGGCACGCCGCTGCTCGGACTCGACGCCACCACGCTGCAATCGCGCTACGCGGTCGCGCGCAAGGACTTCGACACGGCGCAGGAAGAGTTTCGCCAGACCGCCCAGCTTGCCGTCACCGACGACCGCACGCGACTCGATATGGCCGAGCGCAAGGGCAAGCTCGACCAGAGCCAGGTGACGCTCGACTACACCGCGCAGCAACTCGCGCGCGTGAAGGTGAGCGCGTCGCGCGCGGGCGTTGCAGTATTTAGCGATCCGAACGAATGGACCGGCAAGGCGGTGGCCGTAGGCGAGCGTATTCTGCTGATCGCCGATCCGTCGCATGTGGAACTGACCGCTTGGCTGCCCGTCGCCGATAACATCGACGTGAAGCCGGGCGCGACGCTCACGCTTTACCCGAAGAGTTCGCCGCTGGCGAGCTACGACGCGCACATCGACTCGATCGCCTATCGTGCCGAACCGACGCCCGAAGGCGTGCTGGCCTATCGCGTGCGCGCGAGTTTCGCGGCGGGCGAGGCGAATGCACCGCTTGGCGCGATGGGCACGGCGCGCATCCACGGATCGTGGGTGCCGGCGATCTACTACGTGCTTCGCCGCCCGCTGGCGCTGGCGCGCCAATGGCTTGGCTGGTGACGCCAGGCACTTCGCAACATGCCCCGACTTCCTCCCTTACGCCAGGAGCTGACGCTCACGCGCGGCGCGTCCACGCCTGAAGGCGCGCCGACGTGGATGCTCCATGATCCGGCCGCGAACCGCTTCTTCCAGATTGGCTGGCCTGCATTCGAACTGCTCGCGCGTTGGCCGCTCGACGACCCGCGCGCGATTGTCGAGAGCGTGAATCGCGAGACCACGCTCACGGTAACGCTCGACGATATGGAGATGCTGCTGCGCATGCTGCGCCAGCAGAACCTGCTGATCGCCACCCACGCACAGGACACCGCGCGCCTGCAGCAACACGCCGACGCCCAGCGCAGCACGAGCGCGATGTGGCTGCTCAAGCACTATCTGATGATTCGCGTGCCGCTCTGGCATCCGATGTCGTTTTTGCGCCGTACCGCGCGTTATGCGGCCTTTGCCTACCGGCCTGCATTCTGGCTGGCGGTGGCGGCGTGCGCGCTGATCGGCCTGTTTCTCGCCTCGCGCCGCTGGGACGAATTCCTGCATACCTTCCACAATTACGCGGATTGGCGCGGCTTGATCGGCGTGGGCGTTGCTTTGGGCTGCGCGAAAGTGCTGCACGAATTCGCCCATGCTTATACGGCGCAGCGCTACGGCTGTCGCGTCCCGACGATGGGCGTTGCGTTGCTCGTGATGGTGCCGGTGCTGTACACGGATACCACCGAAGCGTGGAAAGTGCCGCAGCGACAGCATCGCTTATGGATTGGCGCGGCCGGCATGCTCAGCGAAATCGCGCTGGCGGCGGTCGCTACGCTCGCATGGAGCGTGCTGCCCGACGGCTCGTTGCGTGCGGGTGCATTCCTGCTCGCCACCACCACATGGATTGCCACGCTTGCGATCAACGCGAGCCCATTCATGCGTTTCGATGGCTATTTTCTGCTGTCCGACTGGCTCGACATGCCGAACCTGCATGACCGCGCTTTTGCGCTGGGGCGCTGGTGGCTGCGCGAATGGCTGTTCGGATTCGGCGATCCGCAGCCTGAACCGTGCACGGCGTCGCGGCGGCGCTTTTTGATCGGCTTTTCGTTTGCGACGTGGCTGTACCGGCTGATCGTCTTTATGTCGATTGCGCTGGTGGTGTATCACGCGTTTTTCAAACTGCTGGGCATGGTGCTGTTTTGCGTGGAATTCGGCTGGTTTATCGTGCGGCCGGTGTGGCGCGAAGCGGCGGCCACGTGGCGGCGGCGTACGGAACTGCATTGGCGTCGCGAGACTTTGCGCAGTGCGTTGATCGGCGCGCTGCTGTTGGGCTTTTTCGTGCTGCCGTGGCACGCGGGCGTGAGCGCGCCCGCTGTGTTGGGGCCGCAGCGCGCGCAGGGCGTGTATACGGTCGAGGCTGGCTATCTGGATGCGGCTGTGCCGCCGGTGCGTGACGGTGCGAGCGTGCATGCGGGCGATACGCTGGCGGTGCTGGTCTCGCCGGACCTCGATTACAAGCTCAAGGCCGCGCAGGCCGATGAAGCGCAATTGCGTTGGGAAGTGGCGCAGCAGCCTTTTGATGAGCGCTTGCAGCAGCAGGGGACGGCGCTGGCGCGGCGGTGGGATGCGGCGCGGCAGACGGTGGCGGGATTGCAGGCGGAGATAGCGCAGTTGACGCTGCGGGCGCCTTTTGATGGGACGGTGCAGGAGGCGGGCGACCCGCCGGTGACCGGGGCGTGGCTTGCGCGTGGGGAGCGTGTCTATGATGTGATTGCGCCGGTTGGCGTTAAGGGTGACGCGTTTGTTGGCGAGAACGATGTGGGGCGGCTCAAGGCCGGGCAGAAGGCTGTGTTTGTGGCTGGGGTGGCTGAGATGGCTTCCAGGCGCTGTGTTGTCGAAGCAGTCGATAAGGTTAATCTGGCGACTCTGGATGAGCTTTCTGTGGCTAGCGTTTATGGGGGGCCGATTCCGGCTGAGCAGGACGCTAAAACCCATCGTGTTGTGCCTTTGCAGGCGACCTGGCAGGTGCGGTTTGGGAAGTGTGATGGGGCGGTTGGGGTTGCCAGGGATGTGGAGGGGACTGTTTTTCTTGGGGCCGGGCGCGAGAGTTTGATGGGGAGTGGGGTGCGGTTTGTTGTCGCGGTGTTGCAGAGGGAAGTGGGTTTTTGAGCTTTTTTTGTTTTCTTTTTCTTTGGCATTTCCTTGAATTCGTGTCGGTCTATTAGCGTCGCCCCTGTGCGGGGCGGCACCTACTTTTCTTTGCAGCGGCAAAGAAAAGTAGGCAAAAGAAAGCCGCTCACACCGCCAGTGTGACGCAGTCCACAAACCGCCGTTCAGGGGGAAAGGTATAGGAGCATCCGATCCCTCGCACCCTACCACTAAGTGACAAGGCGCCCGCCCACCCGGGGACGCTGCGCGCCCCGAGGGGCATAACGAAAACGCAAACCGAAGGTTTGCTGGATTCACAAAAACGCTTGAATTTCAGGGGTTTCCCACGCATACCCGGCCGTTGCACGCGCAGCGAGCAACGGGATGAATGACGGCTTTGTCACTCAGTTTGAAGGTGCGAGATGGCAGACGCCCCTATACCATTCCCCGCGTAAGGCTGTTTGTGGACTGCGTCATTCTGGCGTTTGTAGCGGCTTTCTTTTGCCTACTTTTCTTTGCCGCTGCAAAGAAAAGTAGGTGCCGCCCCGCACAGGGGCGACGCTAATAGACCGACACGAAAACAAGGAAATGCCAAAGCAAAAAAGAAATGCAAAAACAAAAACAAAAAAGCACCAACCACATTCCACCACACCAAAAACCCTAAAAAGAAACCACCAACCCCCCCGTCCCATCCTTACAACAACATTCCCCCACCCACCCCAACATTCACATTCCCAAGCTACGATAAAACCCACCCGTCTGACCGGATTGAATCGAAGGAACCCAGGGAATATGAAATACGAACACGCGCTACAAAAAGCGATCAAAGTGCGCCTCGAACGCGCGATGGAGCTTGCCGAACTATTCGGCCTGTTCATCATCGGAATCGGCACAGTGGCCGCAATGGTCCACCTCATCTACCGCATGGTGAATTCGGACGGCGTATCGCTGACCGATCTGCTGCTGATGTTCCTCTACCTGGAAGTGTTCGCGATGGTCGGCCAATACCTCAAAGCCGGCCAGCTGCCCGTACGCTTTCCGCTCTACATCGCGATGGTATCGATCGCACGAGACCTGATCCTGCGCGCCGGTATGAATACCGAACTTCACCTGCTGGCATCGGCAGGCGCGATCGTGCTGATCGCACTAGGCGTGCTCATGATTCGCTACGGCCAGTTCAAATACCCCAGCGAACCGGTCGAACAAAAGGCCGAAGATACCAAGTAAGCGCTTCAAACCCTCCGCATCACAGGCCGCGCACAGCCACGCGCGGCCTCTCCAGCCCCATACGAAAAGCAAGCGGAACCGTCAGCGTTCCGTAACCCGTACCACAGCCTTTCGAAGCCTTCCCGCTTCTTTCATGCTCCGTTTCATGACTTGTCGTTTCAGCGCAAGTCGTCGTCGCGTTTGCTACGTTCGCGCGCTTATTGCCGCGCGACGATTAAGCATCGATCGACCCCGATGAAACCCGAGGAGAAGAAGAAATGGCACGATTCAGGAAAGTCCCGATGTGCGCCGCCGTGCTGGCGGCGCTCGCAGGCTCCAGCGCCTTCGCGGCCGATCCGGCCATGTGCAGGAGCGTGCGTTTCGCGGATGTCGGCTGGACCGATATTGCCGCGACCACCGGGCTGGCCTCGACCATTCTCGCGGGCCTGGGCTACGCGCCCACGACCACGCTCGCTTCCGTGCCCATCACCTTCGCCGGCCTCAAGTCGAAGCAGATCGATGTGTTCCTCGGCTACTGGTCGCCGACCATGGACCCGATCATCGAGCCGTTCGTCAAGGCCGGTACGATCAAGGTGCTCAATACGCCCAATCTCACCGGCGCCAAATACACGCTGGCCGTGCCCGATTATGTCTATCAGGGCGGTCTGCATTCGTTCCAGGACATCGCGAAGTTCGCGGACAAGCTGCAAGGCCATATCTACGGCATCGAACCGGGTAACGATGGCAATGCGTTGATCCAGAAAATGATCAGCGGCAATCAATATGGCCTGGGCAAATTCAAGCTCGTCGAATCGAGCGAGGCGGGCATGCTCGTGCAGGTCAATCGCGCGATTCGCGACAAGCAATGGATCGTGTTCCTCGGCTGGGAACCGCATCCGATGAACGTGCAGATGAAGATCGACTATCTCACGGGCGGCGATGCCGTGTTCGGCCCGAATTATGGCGAGGCGCGCGTGCTCACGGCCGTGCCGCCCGACTATAGCGCGCGTTGTCCGAACGTTTCGAAGTTCGTTTCCAATCTCCAGTTCACGACGTCGATCGAAAACCATCTGATGGTGCCGATCATGAATAAGGAAGACCCGGATAAGGCCGCCGCGGCCTGGCTCAAGAGCAATCCGCAGATGCTCGACAAATGGCTCGCTGGCGTGACGACCTTCGACGGCAAGCCGGGATTGCCCGCCGTGCGTGCCTATCTGGGCACGCATTGATGTCGTGATTCAAGACTTTGAATAAGGCTTTGAATAAGGCTTCGAATGGCAGCGGGCATGAGGTGTGCGAAGTCACGCCATTTGTCTGCGGATTTCCGGTGTATGCGCCGCGCTACGCCGGAAATCCCGATAGGCCCGGTAATTTTGTTCGATTAGCGTTGAACAAAGGAGGAGATAGATGGAGCAGGCTGGAATAGGAGCAGGCAGTGCAGAGCAGGGACGCGCAAGCGAAAGCCCCGGTTCGGGTTTGCGGCGCGGACTCACCTGGAAAGACGCCTTCTGGGTCACAAGCGGCGTGCCCGCAGGCGTGCTATTCACGCTAGGCGGCGTATGCGCGACCATCGGTCAGCCCGCATGGGCGATCTGGATCGCGTCGATTACGATGGGCCTGATCCAGAGCGCGACTTACGCCGAAATTTCAGGCCTTTTCCCGCATAAGTCGGGTGGCGCTTCGGTGTATGGCGCGATTGGCTGGGTGCGTTACAGCAAGATGGTGGCGCCCGTTTCCGTGTGGTGCAACTGGCTTGCCTGGTCGCCCATGCTCGCGCTCGGTTGTGGACTCGCGGCGAATTACGCGCTGGCCACGCTGTTTCCGCCCGAAGCCACCGTGCGTCAGTGGCACTGGACGATTGCGAATCTCGGCTTTATTCAACACGGTCTGACCTTGCGTATCAACGCGACGTTTCTGATTGCCGCCGCGTTCTTGCTGATCACGTTCCGTCTGCAACATAGCGGCGCTTCGAAAGCGGCGCGCACGCAGAAGATTCTTGGCATTGCATCGCTTACGCCGCTGCTGATCGTCGGCATCGGTCCGTTCGTGACCGGCGATGTGCCGGCGACTCATCTGTTTCCGCTGCTGCCGCTGGGTCACGATGCACGCGGCAATCTCACCGCATCGCTTTTCGGCGCATGGAACGGGCAGGGCGTGGTGATGGCGCTGGGCGCAATGTTCATGGCGGGCTGGGCTTCTTATGGCTTCGAAACCGCAGTCTGCTATACGCGCGAATTCCGCGACCCGCGCCGCGATACGGCGCGCGCAATCTTCTGGTCGGGCGCCTTGTGTCTCGTGGTGATGACGCTCGTGCCGCTCGCGTTTCAGGGGGCGCTCGGCACGCAGGCAATGCTGGACCCGCGTATCGGCGACGGTACGGGCGTGGGCACGGCGATGGCGTCTATCGTCGGCGGCGGCGCATGGGTCGGCAATGTGATGGTCGTCATGTTGATGCTGTCGATCCTGCTGATCGTGATGACGTCGATGATGGGTTCGTCGCGCACGCTGTATCAAGCTTCGGTCGATGGCTGGCTGCCGCGTTATCTGTCGCGCGTGAACGAGCATGGCGCGCCCACTGCGGCGATGTGGACGGACCTTGGTTTCAATCTCGTCTTGCTGGCGATGTCCGATTACATGACGGTGCTGTCGATCTCGAACGTCTGCTACATGCTGTTCGTGTTCCTGAATCTGCAGTCAGGCTGGATTCATCGCATGGACCGTCCGTCGTGGCATCGGCCGTTTCGTTGCCCGACCTGGCTGCTCGTAGCCGGTGCGGTGTGCGGCTACGCGAATCTCGTGTTCGTGGGCGCAGGCGCGAATCTGCAAGGCGAAAACACCTTGCGCGATGGGCTTTTTGCGGTGCTGCTGATCGTGCCGGTGTTTGCCTATCGCCATTACTGGCAGGATCGCGGCCGCTTTCCGGCTGGCAGCGCGCACGATATGGAACTGGCGGTGACGGTGCGCAGCCGCTGGAAGTCGCTGGCGCCGTATGGTGCGCTCGCGCTGGCCGCAGCGACAATTGCCGCTTCGCATTATTTCGCGGCGAGGGTGGGTTAAGTCGAGTGGTTGGCGCGTAGCGCTTGAGTTGGGGTGACCTCTGCGAGTTCTGACGGATCGTCGAACTCGCTTTTTTATTTTATGCATTGGCTGGTAATTTTCGCTTTCTCTGCGCCACGTCAGACGCCCTCTGTTTTCCCGCACCTATACTCAACGGCCTTTTCCTGTACCCGTTCCGATATCGATAAGCAGTACAGCGAAATCGTTAATGCGTGCCGTCGAATAGAAACAATAAATGCGGAAAATGGAGGTCGAATTGAAGAAATTGAACAATGTGCTGGTGCCCACGCCGCATGGTCTCATGCTGGTCAACCGTAACGAGGCGTCTTTTGCGTTTGGAACCGGCGTGGCGCTGCTGGAAGAAGGCGGCTATGACCCGCGCGAGATTGGCTTGATGCGCGAGATCGTCGAGGTATTGCCGCCGGAGTGCGTGGTGCTCGATGTGGGCGCGAATATCGGTGTGCATACGCTGGAGTTCGCGCGGGCATGCGAATCGAAGCGCGGTATCGTGCACACGTTCGAGCCGCAGCGGATTTTGTTCCAGATGCTGGCGGGCAATGTGGCAATGAACAATTTCCAGAATGTGCATTGCCATCTCGCGGCCGTTGGTGCGCAACAGGGCAAACTCAAGGTGCCGCGTATTGATTATTCGATACCTTCCAGCTTTAGCGGTATTGAGTTTGGCAATGGGCAGCAAAAGGAATTCATCGGGCAAGCGCCGCAATGGGATGCCGCTGAAGAGACCGTTCCCATCATTACGCTCGATAGCCTGAATTTGCCGCGCGTGGACTTCATGAAGATCGACGTGGAAGGGATGGAGATCGACGTGCTGCGCGGAGCCAGCAAAATCATCGATACATTCCGTCCGCCAATCTATATCGAATATGGAAAGAACGATCCGCTCATGTTGGCTAAAGCGATCTGGGACTTCGGCTACGATATTTTCGTATTCAGTGCGCTGGACTGGATTGCAACACCGAAGGAGGATTCGGTTGTGCAAATAGCCGGTCTGACAAAACTCATGCCTTAAGCGGCCGCGTGTTCGAATACGCGCAGCCCCGGTTCTGCGTGACAGACAGAGCCGGGGCTTTTTTTGTTGGCGCGAGTTTCAGACTGTCGCCGGCTGACCGTTGCGTTTCGCCACTGGATTCTGCGGCACCACGCCGCCGCGCGCAGGCGCACCGTTGGCGACGTAGTAAGGCGTTTCCACCCGCGCAAGCGCGGCGCGCCCGCGAATACGATCGGCGATTTTCTCGGCCATCATGATGGTCGGCGCATTCAGATTGCCCGTGGTGATCAGCGGCATGATCGACGCATCCACCACGCGCAGACCGTCGATACCATGCACGCGGCCTTCGGCATCCACCACCGCCATATTGTCGTAACCCATCGGGCACGAGCAGGAAGGGTGATAAGCCGTTTCAGCGCGGCTGCGCACGAAAGCGTCGATCTGCGCATCGGTTTTCAGATCCGCGCCGGGATTTAATTCGCGCCCGCGGAAGCGATCGAGCGCAGGCTGCGCAATGATCTCGCGCGTAATGCGAATGGCGTCGCGGAATTCGCGCCAGTCGAGCGGCTCGGCCATATAGTTGAAAAGAATCGACGGATGCTGGCGCGGATCACGCGAACGCAGTTTCACACGGCCGCGACTGGGCGAGCGCATCGATCCCACGTGCGCCTGGAAGCCGTGCATTTCGATTGCATTGCTGCCGTTGTAATTGATGGCGACCGGCAGAAAGTGATACTGGATATTCGGCCACGGATCGTCGTCGCGTGTGCGGATAAAGCCACCCGCTTCGAAGTGATTGCTCGCGCCGATGCCGGTGCCGCGCAACATCCATTCAAGGCCGATAGCGGGTTGATTGCGCAGTTTCAATGCAGGGTAGAGCGAGACCGGCTCCTTGCACTCGTACTGCATGTACATTTCCAGGTGGTCCTGAAGATTGCGGCCCACGCCCGGCAGATCGAGCACGACGGGAATGTCGAGTTCGCGCAGCCACTCGCCCGGACCCACGCCCGAGCGCTGCAGGATCTGCGGCGACGCAATCGCGCCTGCACAGAGCAGCACTTCGCGTCGCGCATGACGTGTGACGCGCGCGGGGCCGTCCATGAACACCACGCCGCGCGCACGCTTGCCGCTAAAGAGAATGCGATCGGTCACGGCATGCGTGACGATGTCCAGATTCGGCCGATGGCGCGCCTGATCGAGATAGCCGCGCGCCGTGCTGGCGCGCCGGCCTTTCGCCGTCACCGTGCGATCCATGGGGCCGAAGCCTTCCTGACGATAGCCGTTGAGATCGTCGGTGCGCGGATAGCCCGCTTCGACGCCCGCTTCGATCATCGCTTCGAACAGCGGATTCACGCCGGGCTTGCTGGTCGTCACATGCACGGGACCTTCGCCGCCGTGATAATCGTTCGCGCCCACATCGCGCGTTTCCGCTTTGCGGAAATACGGCAGACAGTCCAGATAGCTCCAGTTTTGCAGACCTTCGATAGCGGCCCAACCGTCGTAATCGAGTGCATTGCCGCGGATATAGCACATGCCGTTGATCAACGACGATCCGCCCAGGCCCTTGCCACGCCCGCATTCCATGCGGCGGTTGTCCATATGCGGCTCGGGGTCGGTTTCGTAGGCCCAGTTATAGCGCCGCCCCTGCAAAGGATAGGCGAGCGCAGCGGGCATCTGTGTGCGAAAGTCGAAGCGATAGTCGGGGCCGCCCGCTTCCAGCAACAGCACCTTGACGTCTGGATCTTCGGTGAGGCGCGTGGCGAGCACATTGCCCGCCGATCCCGCGCCGATGATGATGTAGTCGTACTCCTGCGAGGCCATATGCGGTTCCCTCTCTGCGGCGCTTTTTAAAAGACGGGCTGATACGGTCCCAGCTCGACCTGAACGGATTTGATGCGCGTGTAGTGCTCGAGCGTGGTGAGGCCGTTTTCGCGTCCCACGCCCGATTGCTTGTAGCCGCCCACCGGCATTTCGGCGGGCGACTCGCCCCACGTATTGATCCAGCAAATACCCGCTTCCAGACGATGAATCGCGCGATGCGCGCGCGCCAGGTTTTCCGTCACGACGCCAGCGGCCAGACCGTAGAGCGTATCGTTCGCTCGATCGATTACTTCGCTTTCCTCATCGAATACGAGAATGCTCATGACCGGGCCGAAAATCTCCTCGCGTACGATCTGCATGTCGTCGCGGCAATCGGTAAAGACCGTGGGCTGCACGAACTGGCCGCGCGCGAAGTCGCCTTCGATCCGACGTGCACCGCCTGCGAGCAACCGCGCTCCTTCGCGCTTGCCGCTCTCGATATAGCGCAGCACTTTTTCGAGTTGCGCCGCACTGGCAAGCGGCCCGAAGTTGGTGGCGGGGTCGCTGGGCTGACCCACGCGAATGCCCGCCACGCGCTCGATGACGCGTGCTTCGAAGGCCTCGCGCACGGCGCGATGCACGAATACACGCGTGCCGTTGGTGCAGACCTGGCCCGCGCTGAAGAAGTTGGCGGTGACGGCGATATCGGCGGCGCGATCGAGATCGGCATCGTCGAAAACGATCAGCGGTGACTTGCCGCCCAGTTCCATCGTCACTTCCTTGAGCGACGATGCGCCCGCGGCCGCCATCACTTTCTTGCCCGTTTCCACGCCGCCCGTGAACGAAATTTTCTCGATGGCGGGATGCGTGCTCAGCAGCGCGCCCACGCGTGCATTGCCCTGTACGACGTTGAATACACCAGGCGGCACACCCGCTTCGATATAGATCTGCGCGAGACGCGAGGCAGAAAGCGGAGTGATTTCGCTGGGCTTGAAGATCATTGCGTTGCCGGCTGCGAGTGCAGGCGCGGATTTCCAGCAGGCGATCTGCAGCGGGTAATTCCACGCGCCGATACCGGCCGTCACGCCCAGCGGTTCGCGCCGCGTGTAGACGAACGAGCTTTCGCGCAGCGGAATCTGCTGGCCTTCGAGTGCGGGCACGAGGCCCGCGTAATACTCGATCACGTCGGCGCCCGTGACGATATCGACGCTACGCGTTTCCGCGATGGGCTTGCCGGTATCGCGCATTTCGAGCTCGGCGAGTTCGTCGTTGCGCTCGCGCAGCAATTCGACGGCGCGGCGCAGGATGCGCGAGCGCTGCATGGCGGTCATGGCGGCCCAGACGCGCTGGCCCGCGCGTGCGGATTGCACGGCGCGCTCGACATCGGCCGCGCTGGCTTGCTGCACGATGGCGAGCAGTTCGCCGGTGGCGGGGTCGTGCGTTTCGAAGGTTTCGCCGCTGGTGGCGTCGGCGTACTGGCCGTCGATAAAGAGGCGTTCGGGGCCGAAAGCAGTCGTGCGAGTGGTCATGCGAATGTCGCTCCAGTTCAGGCGCGCTGGGCCGCACGCGGGCGGGCGTGCGCTTCCAGCAGAAGGTCGATGTAGTCGTTGGCAAGGCGCAGCGCGGCCTTTGTATCGAACGGCTCGCCGGTGGTGGCGCCACGCAGCCACAGACCGTCGATCATGGCGGCAAGCCCGCTGGCGGCGCGGCGCGAGGCCGCGTGCGGCAGTGCGCGGCCGAACTCCACACAGAGATTCGAATACAGCCGCCGCGTATTGACGTGTTGCAGCCGCCGCAGCGCGGGCACATGCATGCTCTCGGCCCAGAACGCGAGCCAGGTCTTCATCACGGGGCCGCTAACCTGCGAAACGTCGAAATTCGCCGCGACGATCGCGCGCAAACGCGCCCGTGCCTGCGGCCGCGCAGCCTTGAGCCGGCGTTGCGCAGCCGCACCGAGATCGCGCAGCACATGGCGCATGGTGGCTTCGAGCAGCGCATCCTTGCCGCCGAAATAGTGGCTGACGATGCCCGTGGAAATGCGCGCGCGCTGCGCCACGGTAGCAAGCGTCGTGCCGGACAGACCCGACTGATCGATCGACTCCAGAGTGGCATCGATAAGCTGGGCGCGGCGAATTTCGCGCATTCCGATCTTGGGCATGGCATTCCTGGTGCATCGTGAAGGGCTTAACTTTAAGTTTTTTTTATTGAACGATCAATCAATAAAAAACGGGATGGGTCCTGTATGACGTATTTTCGAAGCTGCTTGACGGATTCGCGATGATCCTGGGCCGTCATGTCGCATCAAGCCTGGCGGGCGTCGTTTGAGCGCAAGTGGCGGGAGATTTGGACTTATACGTTTTGCAGGTCCGTGCGCTGCTTGCAGCATGCGGCCTTTCAACCGTAGTGCGAGTCTGGAGAGACCGACACCATGAAAATAACGAATACGGCGGCCTTGAGTGCCATTGCGCTGGCGACGATGCTGATGTCGAACGCGAGCCATGCGCAGAGCAGCGTGACCCTCTACGGCATTATCGACGCGGGTGTGACGTGGGTGAACAACGCTGGCGGCTCGCATCAGGTCAAATTCGACGACGGTATTTCCTATGCGAACCGTTTTGGCTTAAAGGGCACGGAAGACCTGGGCGGCGGACTGAAAGCGGTGTTCGAACTGGAAAGCGGTTTTCACCTGGGCAACGGGCAACTGGCGAACGGTGGATCGCTATTTGGGCGTGCTGCTTATGTGGGACTGCAAAGCGATTGGGGAACGCTTACGCTCGGTAACCAGATCGATATGACGCAGGAGTTTGTTTATCTGTTCAATATCACCGCGTGGGCGAGCGGCTATGCGATCAATCAGGGCGACTTCGACCGCATGAATGGGGATCATCTGCCTAATTCGATCAAGTTCATGTCGAATACCTATGGTGGGTTCCAGTTCGGCGGTATGTATTCATTCAGCAATACGCCAGGGGATTTCCATACGGGTAGCGCGTGGAGCGTGGGAGCGCAGTATCAGCATGGCGATTTTGCTATGGGGACCGCGTATACGCAGTTGAATAATCCTTCAGGGATTTATGCGTTCGATCCTTATGCCATGATTGGTGTGCGGTCTTTTTTTGGGCGGCCTACTGTGAGCGTGGATGCTTCGGGGGCGGTTACCGATCTTTATTCCAGCGATTCGTTTCCTGTTGATAAACAGGGGACGTTTGGGATTGGGGCTAGCTATGCGATCGGCGCTGTGACGCTTTCTGGAGACTTCACTTATACGCAGATCAAGGCGTTCGGGGACAGCGAACATATGCTCGTGGCCGAAGGCGGCGCTAACTGGCAGGTTACGCCGGCTTTTAGTGCTATTGGCGGGTATCAGTACACTCACTTCGATGGGCATCACTGGAATCAAATCTCGGCTGGGTTGCATTATCTGCTTTCCAAGAATACCGATGTTTATCTTTCTGGCGACTGGCTTAAGGCTTCGCAAGGGGTCGATGCTGTGATTGGGTATAGCTTTACGCCTTCTTCCACTACTACGCAGGCCGATGTGCGTATTGGGATGAGGCATTCGTTCTGATCGGGTTTCTTTTGTTTTGGCATTTCCTTGAATTCGTGTCGGTCTATTAGCGTCGCCCCTGTGCGGGGCGGCACCTACTTTTCTTTGCAGCGGCAAAGAAAAGTAGGCAAAAGAAAGCCGCTCACACCGCCAGTGTGACGCAGTTGGCAAACAGCCTTTTAGGGGGAAAGGTATAGGAGCATCCGGTCCCTTGCACCCTACCACTAAGTGACAAGGCGCCCGCCCACCCGGGGGCGCTGCGCGCCCCGAGGGGCATAACGCAAACCGAAGGTTTGCTGGTTTCACCGGCAAACCCAACCGTTGCGCGCGCAGCGAGCAACGGGATGAATGACGGCTTTGTCACTACCTTTGAAGGTGCGAGGTGACGGACGCCCCTATACCTTTCCCCTTTAAAGGCTGTTTGTGGACTGCGTCATTCTGGCGGTGTGAGCGGCTTTCTTTGCCTACTTTCTTTGCCGCCGCAAAGAAAGTAGGTGCCGCCCCGCACAGGGGCGACGCTAATAGACCGACACGAAAACAAGGAAATGCCAACCTCCAAAAAAACCAAAAAAATGCTGCACCGCACCACCCATAGTTTTTCCGCCAAAAACCATCGCCAACCCGCACCAACCCTCTAGTCGCCCCCCAACTGGCGACCCCATCCTAATCCCATGCCGCTTTTGTTCTATCACCCCCCACCCAGATTTTGATCTACTGCTCCCATCGCCGCGCAAGCGGCCCCACCGAACTCAGGGAAGTCAGATGAACGTCAGCGTCTTCGACCTGTTCAAGATCGGCATCGGTCCGTCGAGCTCGCACACGGTTGGTCCGATGATTGCCGCCTGCCGCTTCGCTTCGCATATCGAAGACGCCAATCTGCTCGGCTTCGTGCGCCGCGTCAAAGTGGAGCTATACGGTTCGCTCGGCGCGACCGGCAAGGGCCACGGCACCGATAAGGCCGTCCTGCTCGGCCTCGAAGGCCATCTGCCCCATAGCATCGACCCGGACAGCATCGAGCCGCGCCTCGCCGAGATCCGTCGCGACAAGTCGCTGATGCTGCTCGGCAAGCAGGAGATCCGCTTCGAGGAGCGCGAGTGCATCGGTTTCTTTCGCAAGACGCTCGGCGGCACCAATACGCTGCACTCGAACGGCATGCGCTTTCAGGCTTTCGATGAACAAGGCCAGTTGCTGGTGGAGAAGGAGTATTACTCGGTAGGCGGCGGTTTCGTCGTGAATCGCGAGGGCGATCGCGTCAATGGCGTGCGCGGCGTGCAGGAGGTGCCCTGGCCGTTCCGCACCGGCGACGATCTGCTGCGCGTTTGCCGCGAAAGCGGTCTTTCGATCGCGGAAGTCGTGTTCGCCAACGAATGCGTTTCGCGTTCGCCGGAAGCCGTGCGCGAAGGGCTTATGGCGATCTGGCAAACCATGGCCGCCTGTGTGGAGCGCGGCTGCCGCATGCGTGGCGAGCTGCCCGGCCCGATGCAGGTGCGCCGCCGCGCCGCCGATCTCTGCGCGAATCTGCGTGCACGTTCGGAAGAGTCGCTGCGCGATCCGCTTTCGATGCTCGACTGGGTCAATCTCTATGCGATGGCCGTCAACGAGGAAAACGCCGCAGGCGGCCGCGTGGTCACGGCGCCCACCAATGGCGCGGCCGGCGTGATTCCCGCCGTGCTCCATTACTACGTGAAATTCACGCCGGGCGCGAACGATAAGGGCATCGTCGATTTTCTGCTGACGGCAGCGGCCATCGGCATCATCTATAAGGAAACGGCCTCGATTTCAGGTGCCGAAGTGGGTTGCCAGGGCGAAGTGGGCGTGGCCTGTTCGATGGCGGCAGCGGCGCTCGCGGCGGTGATGGGCGGCACGCCCTCGCAGGTGGAAAACGCCGCTGAAATCGGCATGGAACACAACCTGGGCATGACCTGCGATCCCGTGGGCGGTCTCGTGCAGATTCCCTGCATCGAACGCAATGCAATGGGCGCGATCAAGGCGCTCAACGCCTCGCGCATGGCGCTCAAGGGCAATGGCGAGCACTACGTCACGCTCGATAACGTCATCAAGACCATGCGCGAAACCGGCGCCGATATGAAAACCAAATACAAGGAAACGTCTCGCGGCGGCCTGGCCGTGAACGTCATCGAATGCTAATGGAAATGCGCAACGAGGGAACCGTGAAATGAGCCGCTATTCGATATTCAGTCTCTTCCGCAACGGGTTGTCGTATCACGAGAACTGGGAGCGGCAATGGAAAAGTCCCGAGCCGAAAAAGGAATACGACGTGGTGATCGTCGGTGGCGGCGGGCACGGTCTGGCGACCGCTTATTACCTCGCGAAGGAACACGGTGTCAAGAACATCGCGATCCTCGAAAAAGGCTGGATCGGCGGCGGCAATACGGCGCGCAATACCACCATCGTGCGTTCCAATTATCTGTGGGACGAATCGGCGGGCCTTTATGAAAAGGCCATGAAGCTCTGGGAAGGTCTCGCGCAAGACCTCAATTACAACGTGATGTTCAGCCAGCGCGGCGTGTTGAATCTCGCGCACACGCTGCAGGATGTGCGCGATACGGAACGACGTGTGAATGCGAACCGACTCAATGGCGTCGATGCCGAATTTCTCACGCCCGCGCAGATCAAGGAAATCGAGCCCACCATCAATCTGAATAGCCGTTATCCCGTGCTGGGCGCGTCGATCCAGCGTCGCGCAGGCGTGGCGCGCCATGACGCCGTGGCCTGGGGCTTCGCGCGCGGCGCCGATCGTCTGGGTGTCGACATCATCCAGAATTGCCAGGTGACCGGTATTCGCCGCGACGGCGCGCGTGTCACGGGCGTGGATACGGTAAAGGGTTTTATCAAGGCGAAGAAGGTCGCCGTGGTGGCCGCAGGCAATACCACCACGCTCGCCGATATGGCCGGCGTGCGTCTGCCGCTCGAAAGCCATCCGCTGCAGGCGCTGGTGTCCGAGCCGATCAAGCCGGTCGTCAATACGGTCATTATGTCGAACGCCGTGCACGCCTATATCAGCCAGTCCGATAAGGGCGATCTGGTGATTGGCGCGGGCGTCGATCAATACACGGGTTTTGGTCAGCGCGGCAGTTTCAATGTGATCGAAGGCACGCTGCAGGCCATCGTCGAAATGTTCCCGGTGTTCTCGCGCGTGCGCATGAACCGGCAGTGGGGCGGCATTGTCGATGTCTCGCCGGATGCCTGCCCGATCATCAGCAAAACCGATGTGAAGGGTCTCTATTTCAATTGCGGTTGGGGCACGGGTGGTTTCAAGGCCACGCCAGGTTCGGGTTGGGTCTTCGCGCATACGATCGCCAACGACGAACCGCATCCGCTGAATGCACCGTTTTCGCTGGACCGTTTCTATACCGGCCATCTGATCGACGAACACGGCGCTGCTGCCGTTGCGCACTAATCATCCACGGGCTTGAAAGGAGTACACGCTATGTTGCTGATCGAATGTCCGTGGTGCGGTCCGCGTGCCGAAGCGGAATTTACCTGTGGTGGCGAGGCGGAAATCGCGCGCCCGCTGGAGACCGAAAAACTCACTGATAAAGAATGGGGCGATTACCTGTTCATGCGCCATAACCCGCGTGGCGTGCACAAGGAGCAATGGCTGCATGCGCAGGGTTGCCGCCGCTGGTTCATGGCCACGCGCGATACGGTCACTTACCAGATTCACGGCTACGAGAAGTTCCGCACGGGCGGCGCTGTCAACACGAACGAAAGCCAGAACACGAACCAGAGCAATACGGGCACGCAAGGGAGCAAGGCATGAGCCAGAAGAATCGTCTGGGCGCCGGCGGGCGCATCAATCGCGCGATTCCCTTGAGCTTTACGTTCAACGGACGCACGTATCAGGGCTATCAGGGCGACACGCTGGCATCGGCATTGCTCGCCAACGACGTGCATTTTGTCGCGCGCAGTTTTAAATATCACCGTCCGCGCGGCATCGTTACGGCCGATGTGGCCGAACCGAATGCAGTCGTGCAACTGGAAAGCGGCGCATATACGGTGCCGAATGCGCGCGCCACGGAAATCGAGTTGTATCAGGGCCTCGTTGCCAACAGCGTGAATGCCGTGCCGAATCTGGAAAACGACCGCATGGCCGTGAACCAGAAGTTCTCGCGTTTCATGCCGGCCGGTTTCTATTACAAGACCTTCATGTGGCCGCGTAAATTCTGGCCGAAATATGAAGAGAAGATTCGCGAGGCCGCGGGTCTGGGCAAGGCGCCCGAAGTGCTCGACGCGGATCGCTACGACAAGTGCTTCGCGCATTGCGATGTGCTCGTGGTCGGTGGCGGTCCGGTGGGTTTGCTGGCCGCGTTGACGGCGGGGCGCAGCGGCGCGCGCGTGATTCTCGTCGACGATCAGCGCGAACTGGGCGGCAGTCTGCTCGCAGGCAAGATCGAAATCGACGGTCGTCCCGCCATTCACTGGATCGAAAAAATCGAGGCCGAACTGGCGGCATTGCCCGATGTGCAGATTCTGTCGCGCAGCACGGCCTTTGGTTATCAGGACCACAATCTCGTCACGATTACGCAGCGTTTGACCGAGCATCTGCCCGTGTCCACGCGTCAGGGCACGCGCGAGTTGCTGTGGAAGGTGCGTGCGAAGCGCGTGATTCTGGCGACCGGCGCGCACGAGCGTCCGATCGTATTCGGCAATAACGATCTGCCGGGCGTGATGCTGGCATCGGCGGTATCGACGTATATCCATCGCTATGGCGTGCTGCCCGGCCGCAATGTGGTGGTGTTCGCGAACAACGATGCGGGCTATCGCTGTGCGCTCGATCTCAAGGCATGCGGCGCAGCGGTCACCGTGGTCGATCCGCGTGGCCAGGGCGCGAGCGAATGGCAATCCGCCGCGCGCCGCCAGGGCGTGAAGATCATGAATAACGCGGCAATCATGAGTGCGCGTGGCAAGACGCGCGTGAACGCCGTTGAAGTGGTCGCCTGGAATAAAGGCCAGACCGGCGCGAAGCAGGCCGATCTTCCCTGCGATCTGGTGGCGATGTCGGGCGGCTTTAATCCGGTGCTGCATCTGTTCGCGCAATCGGGCGGCAAGGCGGCCTGGAGCGACGCGAAGGCGTGCTTTATTCCCGGCAAGCGCGTGCAGCCCGAAGTGAGCGCGGGCGCGGCAGTGGGCGAATTCAGTCTCGCACGCGGTCTCACGCAGGCCATCGATGCGGGCGTGGACGCTACGCAATCGCTGGGCTTCGCCGTGAAGCGCCCAGAGATGCCGAAGGTCGCCGATCACGCCGAAGCGCCGATGCAACCGCTCTGGCTCGTAGGCAGCCACGCGGCCGCGGCACGCGGGCCGAAGCAATTCGTCGATTTCCAGAACGACGTGGCGGCCGCCGATATTCTGCTGGCGGCGCGCGAAGGTTTCGAATCGATCGAGCACGTCAAGCGTTATACGGCGATGGGCTTCGGCACCGATCAGGGCAAGCTCGGCAATATCAACGGCATGGCCATTCTTGCCAATGCGCTCGGCAAGACGATTCCGGAAACCGGCACCACGACGTTCCGCCCGAACTACACGCCGGTGACCTTCGGCACTTTCGCGGGCCGCGAACTGGGCGATCTGCTCGACCCGATCCGCAAGACCTGCGTGCACGAATGGCACGTGGAAAACGGCGCATTGTTCGAAGACGTGGGCAACTGGAAGCGTCCCTGGTACTTCCCGAAGAAGGGCGAAGATCTGCATGCAGCGGTGGCGCGCGAATGCCTCGCGGTGCGCAATAGCGTGGGGATTCTCGATGCCTCGACGCTCGGCAAGATCGATATTCAGGGCCCGGATGCTGCGAAGCTGCTCAACTGGGTCTATACGAATCCGTGGCTCAAGCTCGAAGTGGGCAAGTGCCGCTATGGCCTGATGCTCGATGAAAACGGCATGGTGTTCGACGACGGCGTGACCGTGCGCCTCGGGCCGCAGCACTACATGATGACGACCACGACGGGCGGCGCGGCGCGCGTGCTCACGTGGCTCGAACGCTGGCTGCAAACCGAATGGCCCGATATGAAGGTGCGTCTGTCTTCCGTGACCGACCATTGGGCGACCTTCGCCGTGGTCGGCCCGAAGAGCCGCAAGGTGCTGGAAAAAGTCTGCGCCGATATCGATTTCGCCAACGCGGCGTTCCCGTTCATGTCGTATCGCAACGGCACGGTGGCGGGCGCGAAGGCGCGCGTCATGCGCATCAGCTTCTCGGGCGAACTCGCTTATGAAGTGAACGTGCCGGCCAACGCGGGCCGCGCGGTCTGGGAAGCATTGATGGCCGCTGGTGCGGAATTCGACATCACGCCGTACGGCACGGAAACGATGCACGTGCTGCGTGCGGAGAAGGGCTACATCATCGTCGGTCAGGACACCGATGGATCGGTGACGCCGTTCGATCTGGGCATGGGCGGGCTGGTTTCGCAGACCAAGGACTTTCTCGGCAAGCGTTCGCTGTCGCGCTCCGATACGGCGAAGGAAGGCCGCAAGCAGTTCGTTGGCCTGCTCACCGAAGACGCGCAATACGTATTGCCCGAAGGCGGCCAGATCGTTGCGCCGGAATCGCGCGCCGGCACGGACGGCACGATGCCGATGATCGGCCACGTGACGTCCAGCTATTACAGCCCGATTCTCAAGCGCTCGATTGCGCTGGCGGTGGTGAAGGGTGGTCTCGGCAAGATGGGCGAAAAGGTTGTGGTGCCGATGGCGGATGGCCGTCGCGTGAGCGCGACCATCGCCAGCCCGATTTTCTATGACACGGAAGGGGTGCGTCAGCATGTTGAATGAAACGAGAGAACCGATGCCCCTCGCGGAATGCGTCGCGGCAGTGTGGCTGGAATCGCCGTTCGTCGGCGCGGATGATGTCATGAAGCAACACGCAGCACGCCCGTCCAAGGCCTTCGCCATGCGCGAGCTGCCGTTCCGCGATCTGGTCAATGTGCGCGGCGAACCCGGCGATGCTGCGTTCACCCGTGCCTTTGCAGAGGTCGTGGGTTGCCGCCTGCCGTTGCAGCCGAATACGCGCTCCGCAGGCGCCGATTACGACGTGCTCTGGCTCGGCCCCGACGAATGGCTCGTGCGCTCGACCGCTGCCGTGGAAGCCGGCGTGCTCGAAGCGAAACTGGCCGAAGCGTTGAATGCGGACAGCGGCGCGTGGGCGGCGGCGGTGGACGTCGGCAGCGGCTTTACGACCGTGGAATTGACCGGCACGCGTGTGCGCGACGTGCTCGCGCGCGGTTGTCCGCTCGATCTGCATCCGGGCGTGTTCAAGGAAGGCCAGTGCGCGCAGAGCTTCTTTTTCAAGGCGTCGATCGTGCTGATTCCCATCGGCGCGGATCGTTATGAAGTGGTCGTGCGGCGCAGTTTCGCCGATTACTTCTGCCGTATTCTGCTCGACGCCGCTGCGCCGCTGATGTCATGAAGATCGTCGATGAAGGCATCGTGCAGGCGCTTTCGCCTCACACGCTGGCGGCCGGGAGGGGCCGCGGCTGGAGCGTGTTTGTCGAAGCGCTGAGCGTGCCGGTGCGCGTGGGCATCCACGCGTACGAGCATGAAGCGCCGCAGCCGGTCGTGATCGATGCGCAACTGGGCTACGGCTGCGCGCCGGATGAGTCCGGCGAATGGATCGATTACGACGGCTGGTGCACGCGCGTGAGCGAATGGCTCGCACAGAAACCGCATACGCGGCTGCTCGAAACCCTGGTGGCCGACCTTGCGGCGCTGTCGTTTCGCGAATGGCCCGCGTTGCAGACGCTCACGCTCGCCGTTCACAAACCGAAGATTCGCCCCGGCACGCGGCGCGTGGGTGTTGCGCTCGAATGGACGCGGGCCGATTTTCTTGCATGGAGCGCTGCGATGTAAGCCGTAGCGCTGTGTCAACCGAGGCAAAAAGCCCATCACACAGGAGACAGCAACGATGAGTAGCAATCGAGGCGTGGTGTATCTCGGACCGGGCAAAGTCGAAGTCCAGAATATCGACTACCCGAAGATGGTCGATCCGTCCGGACGTTCGATCGGTCATGGCGTGGTGCTCAAAGTGGTCAGCACCAATATCTGCGGTTCGGACCAGCATATGGTGCGCGGGCGCACGACGGCGCCGGTTGGTCTCGTGCTTGGGCACGAGATTACCGGCGAAGTGGTCGAAGTGGGCCGCGACGTGGAAACGCTCAAGATCGGCGATCTGGTTTCCGTGCCCTTTAACGTGGCGTGCGGACGTTGCGCGATGTGCCGCGAGCAACATACGGGCGTGTGCCTGAACGTGAATCCTTCGCGTGCGGGCGGTGCGTATGGTTATGTGGATATGGGCGGCTGGATTGGCGGCCAGGCGCAATATGTTCTGGTGCCTTACGCCGATTTCAATCTGCTTAAATTCCCGGATCGCGATCAGGCGATGGCGAAGATTCGCGATCTCACCTGTCTATCGGATATTTTGCCCACGGGTTATCACGGCGCGGTAACGGCAGGCGTGAAGCCGGGTTCGACGGTGTATATCGCGGGCGCGGGGCCGGTCGGGATGGCGGCGGCTGCTTCGGCACGTTTGTTGGGCGCGGCTTGCACGATCGTCGGCGATATCAATGCGGAACGTCTCGCGCATGCCAAGGCGATGGGTTTCGAAGTCGTCGATCTTTCGAAAGACGCCACGCTCGGCGAGCAGATCGAGCAGATTCTCGGCAAGCCGGAGATCGATTGCGCGGTCGATTGCGTGGGTTTCGAAGCGCACGGTCATGGCGCGTCGGGTCATGCCGAAGAAGCGCCCGCCACGGTGCTCAATTCGCTGATGGAAATCACGCGGCCTGCGGGCATGATCGGCATTCCTGGCTTGTACGTGACCGATGATCCGGGTGCAACCGATGTGGCGGCCCGTCACGGCAGTCTGAGCATTCGCTTTGGCCTGGGCTGGGCGAAATCGCATACGTTCCATACCGGGCAGACGCCGGTGCTCAAGTACAACCGCAACCTCATGCAGGCGATTCTGTTCGACCGTCTGCCGATTGCGAAGATCGTCAATGTATCGGTGATTTCGCTGGAAGAAGCGCCCGAGGGCTACAAGAAGTTCGATGGCGGCGCGCCGCGCAAGTTTGTTATCGATCCGCACGGGATGCTGGCGGCGTAATTAAAACTTGCCGCGTTAAATAAAAAAGGCAGCCCTTGAATGGGCTGCCTTTTGGCGTTTGATTCTTTTAAGCTGATTTTTTCAGGCGTGTACGGGAATTGCCGGTAAATGCCGCAATGGTGCGTCTACGCCCGCCATCGGCGCAACGCGTTTGCGGCGCTCGCCAGTAGGCGCGATACCAAACGCGTCGCGATAACTCTTGCTGAAATGGCACGCCGACTGGAAACCGCAGGCCATGGTGATCTGCATGATCGACATATCGGTCTGCAACAGCAGCTCTCGCGCGCGGCGCAGACGCAGCGTGAGGTAATAGTGCGTGGGCGTCATGCCCAGGTGCTCGTGAAAAAGCCGTTGCAACTGGCGTTGCGACATATTCGCGAGCCGCGCCAGTTCTTCGCGCGAAAGCGGCTCTTCGATATTGCTCTCCATGAGCGAAATGACTTCGAACAGCGATTTATTCGCCGAACCCAGCCGTGCAACCAGCGGCATGCGTTGCTGCGCGCTGGTGTCGCGAATATGCTCGACCACGAATTGCTCGGCGATCTGCGTGACGCGCGAGGTGCCCACGCGCGGCGTGATGAGGTGCAGCATCATATCGAGCGGTGCAACCCCGCCCGTGCAGGTCACGCGATCGCGGTCGATTACGAACAGTTCCTTGAGAAAGCGCGTAGAAGGAAACTCTTCCTTTAGCGCCGACATGTTTTCCCAATGGATCGCGCAGGCATAGCCTGCCAGCAGACCCGATTTGGCGAGCGCATAGGTGCCCGTACACAGGCTGCCGAGCGCCACGCCCATGCGCGCGAAACGGCGCAGCGTATTCAGATGCGCGGCCGAGGTGACGTGCTGCACGTCGATGCCGCCGCAGACAAACACAATATCGGGCTGTCCGGCGCATTCGGCCGGGCCCGTATCGAAGCCAATACCGCTACTGGACGTGACCGTGCCGCCTTCGGGGCTGATGATGGACCAGCGATAAAGCGGCTGCCCGCTCAGGTAATTAGCCATGCGAAGGACTTCGATCGCGTTAGTAAAGGCGATCATCGTGAAGTTCGGCAACGGCATGAACGCGAAATGCGCTAGCGACGCGGTGCGCTCGGGAGACATGGGGAACCATTCCTTTTATTCGATGGCGACGCTCGGGGCGCGACCAGGCTACGGCATTCTGGAGTCGGGCACCATCGGTCTGCCATGCGGCAAAACCCTGATGCGCCAACCTCCTTACAACGAGCTTCGGTCTTTTCCCCTGAGGAAACGGTCGTGCTATCCGGCGCGCATGAAGCGCATCAACCAGACAGCCGGTAAAGCACGCTGAACATCAACGGAACGCATCGGGGAATGGCCGTTTCGAGTGTACGAGAAATTTATTCGGATCAGAAAGAATTTGCAGCGGTGTGACGGAGACCCGCCGATTCACCACGACTTGTGAAAAACGGACGTTGATGGCGGAAAAGGAAAAGAACGCGTCTGAAATCGGATATCGATCAAAAAGCCGAGAGACAAGAATAGAGCCGTCGGAAGCCACGGTTGTGTAGCAAAGCAGCGCCGGGCCGCCCACCCCCATTTATCGTCATGGATGCCCTATGTCGAACTCGCAAGCTTTCTTTTCGCAACCGCTCGCCCAGCGCGATTCCGCGGTGCGCAACAGCCTCCTGAAAGAACTCGAACGCCAGCAGTCGCAGGTGGAAATGATCGCCTCGGAAAACATCGTGTCGCGCGCGGTGCTGGAAGCGCAGGGCTCGGTGCTCACCAATAAATATGCCGAAGGTTATCCGGGCAAGCGTTATTACGGCGGCTGCGAATTCGCCGACGAAATCGAAACGCTCGCGATCGACCGTTTGAAGCAGCTTTTTGGTGCAGGCTTCGCCAACGTGCAGCCCCATTCCGGCGCACAGGCCAATGGCGCGGTCATGCTGGCGCTGGCCAAACCGGGCGATACGGTACTCGGCATGTCGCTGGACGCGGGCGGTCACCTCACGCACGGCGCGAAGCCGGCGCTCTCGGGCAAATGGTTCAACGCGGTGCAATACGGCGTGAATCGCGACACCCTGCGTATCGATTACGAGCAGGTCGCCGAACTGGCCGGGCAGCACAAGCCCAGTCTGATCATCGCCGGTTTTTCTGCCTATCCGCGTGAACTGGACTTCGCACGTTTTCGTGCGATTGCCGATAGCGTGGGCGCGAAGCTGATGGTGGACATGGCGCATATTGCCGGCATCATCGCGGCGGGCCGTCATGCGAACCCGGTCGAGCACGCGCATGTGGTGACGTCGACCACGCACAAGACCTTGCGCGGCCCGCGCGGCGGCGTGGTGCTGACCAACGACGAAGACATCGCAAAGAAGATCAACTCCGCCGTGTTTCCCGGCCTGCAGGGCGGCCCGCTCATGCACGTGATCGCCGGCAAGGCGGTGGCTTTCGGCGAAGCGCTCGACCCGAGTTTCAAAACCTATATCGACAACGTGCTGGCTAATGCGGCCGCGCTGGGCGAGGTGCTGAAGGCCGGTGGCGTCGATCTGGTCACGGGCGGCACGGATAACCATCTGCTGCTGGTCGATCTGCGTCCCAAGGGTCTGAAGGGCACCCAGGTCGAGCAGGCGCTCGAGCGCGCCGGCATTACCTGCAACAAGAACGGTATTCCTTTCGACACGGAAAAGCCTACGGTGACGTCGGGCATTCGCCTGGGTACGCCGGCGGGCACGACGCGCGGTTTCGGCGTGGCGGAATTCCGCCAGATCGGCGCGCTGATTCTGGACGTCTTCGACGCGCTGCGGGCGCATCCCGAAGGCGACCCGGCCGTCGAACAACGCGTGCGCCGCGAGATTTTCGCGCTCTGCGAACGCTTTCCCATCTATTGAGACCCCACGGAGCATAACCACGATGAGCACCCTGCACGACAACAGCATCATCATCGACGGCCTGAATATTTCGAAGTTCGAGCGCTCCGTGTTCGAGGACATGCGCAAGGGCGGCGTCACCGCCGTCAATTGCACGGTGTCGGTCTGGGAAGATTTCCAGAAGACGGTCGATAACATCGCCGAGATGAAGCAGCAGATCCGCGAATACAGCGAGATCCTCACGCTCGTGCGCACGACCGACGACATTCTGCGTGCGAAAAAAGAAAACAAGACCGGCATTATTTTCGGCTTCCAGAATTCGTATGCCTTCGAGGACAACCTTGGTTATATCGAGGTGTTCAAGGAACTGGGCGTGAATGTGGTGCAGCTTTGCTACAACACGCAGAACCTGGTGGGCACGGGTTGTTATGAGGCGGACGGCGGTCTTTCCGGTTATGGCCGCGAAGTGATTCAGGAAATGAACCGCGTGGGCATCATGGTCGATCTCTCGCACGTGGGCGGCAAGACTTCGTCGGATGCGATTGCGGCGTCGAAAAAGCCGGTCACATATTCGCATTGCTGCCCCTCGGGTCTCAAGGAGCATCCGCGCAACAAGAGCGACGAACAACTGAAGGAAATCGCGGACGCCAATGGTTTCGTGGGCGTGACGATGTTCGCGCCGTTCCTCAAGCGCGGCGCAGACGCCACCGTCGAGGATTATCTGGAAGCAATCGAATATGTGGTCGATCTGATTGGCGAGGACCGCGTGGGGATCGGCACGGACTTTACGCAAGGTTATACGACCGAATTCTTCGACTGGATCACGCACGACAAGGGCCGTTATCGCCGTCTGACGAATTTCGGCAAGGTGGTGAATCCGGAAGGCATTCGCACCATCGGCGAATTTCCGAATCTGACTGCGGCGATGGAGCGGGCAGGCTGGAGCGAATCGCGTATCAGGAAGGTGATGGGCGAAAACTGGCTGCGCGTGTTCGGCGAAGTCTGGAACGTCTGAAGCACCGCGCTTTTCAAGCCTTTAAAAACCCCACGATCAGGAAAACACGATGCAACCGCAACTGCCCATCGACGTGAACCCGGAAACCGGCGTCTGGACCACCGACGCGCTGCCGATGCTCTACGTGCCGCGTCACTTCTTTACCAATAACCACACTGCCGTGGAAGAAGCGCTGGGCCGCGATGCCTATGCGGAGATTCTTTACAAGGCCGGTTATAAATCGGCGTATCACTGGTGCGCGAAGGAAGCCGAAATACACGGCATCGAAGGCATGGCGGTTTTCGAGCACTATCTGAATCGTCTTTCGCAGCGTGGCTGGGGTCTCTTCAAGATTGTCGAAGCCGATCCGGCCAGCGCCCGCGCGCGCATCGAACTGCGTAATTCGTCCTTCGTGCTGGCGCAACCGGACAAGCACGGCACGGACGAAAAGCTTTGCTATATGTTCGCCGGCTGGTTTGCGGGCGCGATGGACTGGGTCAACGACACGGTGTCGGGCGGCAAGAGCGCACCGCGCGCGCAGTCGCGCGAAGTGCGTTGCGCCGCCGAAGGCCACGCGCATTGCGTGTTCGAAGTGTCGCCGCTCACGGCCTGAGACGCCTGCGCAGAACCTGAGAAGAACACGGCATGCGAATCGATAAGCATGCCAAATTAAAAAAGCCTGGCCGCAGCAACAAATTCGCAACAATAAGCTCGCAATACAACTGAACACCTGAGGTCGTCCGCGATGCGTTATCCCAATCTGTTCAAGCCCCTGACGCTCAACCAGCTCACGCTGCGCAACCGCATCGTCAGCACCGCCCATGCCGAGGTCTACGCGGAGCCGGGCGGCCTGCCAGGCGACCGCTATATCCGCTATTACGAGGAGAAGGCCAAGGGCGGCGTGGGTCTCGCCATCTGCGGCGGCTCCAGCCCGGTGTCGATCGACAGCCCGCAAGGCTGGTGGAAGTCGGTGAATCTTTCGACCGACCGTATTGTCGATCCGCTTTCGCGGCTGGCCGAAGCCATGCATCGCCATGGCGCGAAGATCATGATTCAGGCCACGCATATGGGCCGCCGTTCGGCGTTTCATGGCGAACACTGGCCGCATCTGATGTCGCCTTCGGGCATTCGCGAACCGGTGCACCGCGGCAATGCCAAGATTATCGAGGTCGAGGAAATCCGCCGCATTATCGGCGACTTCGCGACGGCCGCGAAACGCGTGCAGGACGCGGGCATGGACGGCATCGAGATTTCGGCGGCGCACCAGCATTTGATCGACCAGTTCTGGAGCCCACGCACCAACTTCCGCACCGACGAATGGGGCGGCTCGCTCGAAAACCGTCTGCGTTTTGGCGTCGAAGTGCTGCAGGCCGTGCGCGAAGCCGTGGGCAAGGACTTCTGCGTGGGCCTGCGCATGTGCGGCGACGAATTCCACGAAGACGGTCTCGATCACGAACAGTTGAAAGAGATTGCCCAGGCGATGTCCGAAACCGGTCTGATCGATTATCTCGGCGTGATTGGTTCGGGGGCGGATACGCACAACACGCTCGCCAACTGCATGCCGCCGATGGCGTTGCCGCCCGAGCCTTTCGTGCATCTCGCAGCCGGTATCAAGTCGGTGGTGAAACTGCCGGTGATGCACGCGCAAAGCATTCGCGATGCGGGCCAAGCCGAGCGTCTGCTGGCAAGCGGCATGGTCGATCTGGTGGGCATGACGCGCGCGCAGATTGCCGACCCGCATATGGTCATCAAGATCCGCGACGGCCGCGAAGACGAAATCAAGCAGTGCGTGGGCGCGAATTACTGTATCGACCGCCAGTACAACGGCCACGACGTGCTGTGCGTGCAGAACGCGGCGACTTCGCGCGAAGCCACCATGCCGCATGTGATTGCGCGCACGCGTGGTCCGAAGCGCAAGGTCGTGGTGGTGGGCGCGGGCCCCGCCGGGCTGGAAGCGGCGCGCGTGGCGCGGCTGCGTGGCCACGATGTCGTGCTGTTCGAAAAGGGCGATGCGGTAGGCGGGCAGATCCTGCTGGCCGCGAAGGCGCCGCAGCGCGAGCAGATGGCCGGCATCGTGCGCTGGTTCGATATGGAAACGAAACGCCTGGGCGTGGATCGCCGTCTGGGTGTGGCCGCCGATGAAGCGATGATCTTCGCTGAGCAACCCGATATCGTTGTGCTCGCAACCGGAGGGTCGAGTTTCACGCAACAGGTGCCGGCATGGGGCGTGGAAGATGGCCTCGCCGTGAGTTCGTGGGACATTCTTTCGGGTCGCGTGGAGCCGAAGCAGAACGTGCTGATCTACGACGGCGTGAGCACGCATGCAGGCGCGGGTGTCGCCGATTTCATCTCGAGCCGCGGCTCGAATGCGGAGATCGTCACGCCCGACGTGAAAGTGGCCGACGACGTGGGCGGCACGACCTTCCCGATTTTCTATCGCCGCCTTTACGCGCAGGGCGTGATTCACACGCCGAACTACTGGCTCGACCGCGTGTACGAGGAAGACGGCAAGAAAATCGCCGTGCTGCGTAACGAGTACACGGAGGAGCAGGAAGAGCGCGCCGTCGATCAGGTGGTGATCGAGAACGGCAGCACGCCCAACGACGCGCTGTACTGGAAGCTCAAGCCGGAATCGCTCAATCGCGGTCAGGTGGATGTGCACAAGCTCTTTGCGGCCGAACCGCAGCCGTGCCTGTCCGAAGAACTCGGCAATGGCCGCTTCCTGCTGTTCCGTGTGGGCGACTGCATTTCCATGCACAACATTCACGGCGCGATCTACGATGCGCTGCGTCTCGTCAAGGACTTCTGAGCCATGAAGCCTGCCTACCTCATCACCGCGTTGCTGTGGCTTTCGATGGCGGGCCTTGCGTTCGCTGTCGCGAAGCGCGCCGCTTACTGGCGTCTCGGGCGTGCAGTGGCGCCCAGCGCTTACGGGAAATTCGGTGTCGGCAATCTGTTCAGTATCCCGAAGCGTTATTTCGTCGATCTGCATCATGTGGTGGCACGTGACCCGTATATCGCGAAGACGCACGTGGCCACCGCGGGCGGCGCGATTGGCGCGCTCGTGCTGGTGTTCGTCAACTACGGTCTCGCGATCTATTCGCCCTGGCTCGACAAGCTGATTCTGCTGGCCGCGCTGGCGATGCTGGTGGGCGCGGTGTTCGTGTGGCGTCGCCGTCATGCGAAGCAGGTGCCCGCACGTCTGTCGCGCGGGCCGTGGAATACGCTGCCGTGGATGCTGGGCGCGTTCGCGCTGGGCATTGCCCTGTACACGGCGGTGCCTGCGGGCGCGATGTCGGGCGCGTTTGCGCTGATCTGCGCGCTGCTGATCGTGATCGGCGCTTACACCATGACCTTCGGCGCGGCGCAGGGCGGGCCGATGAAGCACGCGGTCGCCGGTTTGCTGCATCTGGCGTTTCATCCGCGCCAGGAGCGTTTTTCTGCGAATCGCACCGACTGGACCGGCGAAGGCCGCGCCACGCCGCCCACGGCGCTCAAGCTGCCCGACATCGAGCAGCAGGAATACGGCGTCGCCAGGCCGGTGGAATTCCGCTGGAACCAGTTGCTAAGCTTCGACGCCTGCGTGCAGTGCGGCAAGTGCGAAGCCGCGTGCCCGGCCTTCGCGGCGGGCCAGCCGCTCAATCCCAAGAAGCTGATTCAGGATCTGGTCACGGGCATGGCGGGCGGCACGGATTCCGCCTACGCGGGCAGCCCGACGCCGGGCATTCCCGTCGGCCGTCACAGCGGTCAGCCCGATGGCCCGATCGTCGCCGGTCTGATCGAGGCGCAGACGCTGTGGTCCTGCACCACCTGCCGCGCCTGCGTGCAGGAGTGCCCGATGCTGATCGAGCACGTGGACGCTATCGTCGATATGCGCCGCAACCAGACGCTCGTGCACGGCAGCGTGCCCGGCAAGGGCCCGGAAGTGCTCGCCAATCTGCGCGAGACCGGCACGATGGGCGGGCACGACATGGCCGCGCGTTACGACTGGTCCGTCGATCTGGATGCGCCCGTCGCGCAGCCCGGCAAGCCGGTCGATATCCTGCTGGTGGCCGGTGAAGGCGCCTTCGACATGCGTTATCAGCGCACGCTGCGCGCGCTCGTCAAGGTGCTCAACAAGGCGGGCGTCGATTACGCCGTGCTGGGCGCGACCGAAAGCGATACGGGCGACGTGGCCCGCCGTCTGGGCGACGAAGCGACCTTCCGCCAGATGGCGCAGCAGATGATGGGCACGCTCGGCACGCTGCAATTCGGCCGCATCGTCACCGCCGATCCGCACGTCATGCACAGCCTGCGCAACGAATATCGCGCACTTGGCGCGCGCTACGACGTGCTGCATCACACCACGCTGCTCGCCGAGCTTGCCGATAAAGGCCGGATCGCGCCGAAAGCGCTCGAAGCGCTGCGCGAGAAGCGCACGACGTATCACGATCCCTGCTATCTGGGCCGCTACAACGGCGAAACCGAAGCGCCGCGCAAGCTGCTCAAGAGCATCGGTATTCGCGTGGTGGAGATGGAGCGCAACGGCATGCGCGGACGCTGCTGCGGCGGCGGAGGCGGCGCGCCGCTGACCGATATCCCCGGCAAGCAGCGCATTCCCGATATCCGTATCGCCGACGCGCGCGCCGTGGGCGCAGACGTCGTAGCGGTCGGCTGTCCCAATTGCACGGCGATGCTCGAAGGCGTCGTGGGCCCGCGCCCCGAAGTCCTCGACGTGGCCGAACTCGTCGCCGCCGCGCTGGAGTGAGCCGATGAACGCCATCAAACGAATCGATCCGCGCCGGCCTTTCATCATTACCGTCGATGGGCTGCGGCGCATCACCCTGGGCGAAGCCGGTAGCGCCGACCTGAACGCCTTGCAACGCGCCTCGCACGGCCACGGCGCAACGGCGGCGAAGCCGCGCCGCGAAGTGCGCGAGCGCAAGCACGTGCTGCTGGTGGTTGCGCATAGCGAACGCGGCGCGCTAGACGATCACGCTTGTCAGACGATTGCCGCCGCGGCCTTGCTCGCCGATGCGCAAACCGAAGTCGCGCTGCTCGCTTTCGGCGAAGTGAAGGACGATGTGGCTGCGCTCGGCGTGGACAAGCTGATCGAATTGCCGGGTTTCGAGCGCCGGGCCTTTGCGCCCGAAAGCGAATTGCGCGCGCTGCAGGCTTGCGCGGCGGCGCTGGCGCCCAGACACGTGCTGCTGCCCGACAACGCAACCGGCGATGGCGATCTGGGCCGTCGCTATGCGGCGGCGGCCGGCGCCAGCGTGGCCACGCATGTGGTGGAAATCGACGCGCAGCATGTGGGCGTTTATGAGCAGGCCAAACGCGCTTTCGCCACGCGCGCATTGCCCGAGGTGATGTTGCACGCGCCCAATGCGGTGGAAGCGAAGCTGCCGTTCGTGGGCGCTGGCGAGCGGCTGGCGGGCGATTTCATTCGTCCGGCCAGTGCGATTGCGCAGGCATATCGCGATCTCGGTCTGGAGGAGATCGACGCGGCGCAGGTCGCGCTGGAAGAGGCCGATTTCATCGTCTCGGCGGGTAACGGCGTGAGCGATGTGGCGGCGTTCGAGAAACTCGCGGGGGTATTCGGCGCGGCGATCGGCGCGAGCCGCGTCGCGGTCGATAACGGCCATTTCGCGCGCGACAAGCAGGTGGGTGCGACCGGCAAGACCGTGGAAGCGAGCGTCTATATCGCCTTCGGCATTTCCGGCGCCGTGCAGCATTTGCAGGGTATCAAGGACTGCCGCCACGTGATTGCCGTGAATACGGACGCCAGCGCGCCCATCGCCAAACGCGCGAATCTCACCGTGGTGGGCGATGCGCAGGCGACCATCGCCGCCTTGATCGCGCAGGTGCAGTCCGCCCGCGCGGCGCGTGCACGCGGCGAAGTCGAGACCGAAGAACGCAAGCCCGCAGGAGTGGCCGCATGAACGCCAAGGTAAAACTGCAACGTATCGCCGTGCTGGTTTCGACGGGGCGTCATCCCGTGAGCGGCACGCCGCGCTATAGCCGCAACGACGCGGCCGCGCTCGAACTCGGCCGCAAGCTTGCGCAGCGCCACGGCGCGCAACTCGATGTGATCCACGCGGGGGACCCGGCCGATCCGGCCTTGCCCGACTATCTCGCGCTGGGCGCGCCGCAGGTGGACGTGCTGCCGTGCACGCCGGAAGACGACGCCGCCCAGGCGCTCGCCGCGCGCGTGCGCGATCACAATCTCGTGCTGACCGGCACGCGTGCGGAAGGCGCGTACGACAGCGGCATGCTGCCGTACCGCGTGGCGGCGCTGCTGGGCCGCGCGCTGGTGGGCGCGGCGGTCGATCTCGAAGTCGAGGACGGCAATGCGCGCGTGCGCCAGTTCCTGCCCAAAGGTCTGCGCCGCCGCGTGGAGGCCGCGCTGCCAGCCGTGGTGGCCGTGCATCCGCTCGCCGAGGTGCAGCCCGCTTACGCCTACGCGCGTCTGCGCGCCGGTTCGGTGCAGCGTGCCAGCGCGGGCGCACGCGTTCCCAACGCCGATGCCGCCGCCTGGCAATCCGGCCCCGTCACGCGCAAGCCGGTGAAATTCGCCGCTGCCGAACGCCGCTCGGGCCACGCCCGCATGCTGGGCGCGACCACCACGGAAAGCCGTGGCGGGAACGTCGTAAATGCGGGGAGTTCGGTCGAAAAAGCACAAGTGATCCTTGCGTATTTGCGCGAGCATCAACTCATCGATTACTGATTTCAGCGGGCGCCAGCCGCCCGGCCGAAGCAGATCAAGAAGCAGATCCAAAGCAAGACAGACACGCACCCAGGACGAAGAATCCGGAGCACACGATGAACGTATCGGCAGAAGTATCGGCAAATGCAGTGGCGCAGGCGCGCGCGCTGGTGGAGCGGCGCAAGGCGGGTTACAGCCTCGAAGCCCCTTTTTATCTGAGCGAGGAGATTTTCGCGCTCGATATGCAGGCGATTTTCAGGGAACACTGGATTCAGGTGGCCGTCGAGCCGGAGCTTCCCGAGCCGGGCGACTATGTGACGGTGGAGCTCGGTAAAGACTCGATCCTGATCGTGCGCGACGACGACATGCAGGTGCGCGCGTTTCACAACGTCTGCCGCCATCGCGGCGCGCGTCTGTGCAACGAGGAAAAGGGCACGGTGGGCAATATCGTCTGTCCGTACCATAGCTGGACCTATAACCTGAATGGCGATCTGATGTTCGCCGAACACATGGGCGAGCAGTTCGACCGCTGCAAACACAGCCTCAAAAGCGTCCATGTCCAAAACCTGGCAGGCCTGATCTTTGTCTGTCTCGCCGACGAACCGCCCGCCGATTTCGATCTCATGCGCGCCGCCATGGAGCCGTATCTGCTGCCGCACGATCTGGCCGGTTGCAAGGTGGCGGCGCAGGTCGACATCATCGAAAAGGGCAACTGGAAGCTGGTGATGGAGAACAATCGCGAGTGCTATCACTGCGTTGCGAACCATCCCGAACTGACGATTTCGCTCTACGAATACGGCTTCGGCTATCAACGTTCGCCCGCCAACGCGGAAGGCATGGACGCTTTCGAGCGCACCTGCGAAGAGCGCGCGCAGCAGTGGGAAAAACTCGACCTGCCTTCGGTCGAAATCGAAAAACTGCTGGACGTGACCGGCTTTCGCACGCAGCGCCTGCCGCTCGACCGTAGCGGCGAATCGCAGACGCTCGACGCCAAGGTGGCCTCGAAGAAACTGCTTGGCGAATTCCGCAACGCCGATCTGGGCGGCCTCTCGTTCTGGACGCAGCCGAATTCCTGGCATCACTTCATGAGCGACCATATTGTGTCGTTCTCGGTGATTCCGCTTTCGGCTGGCGAAACGCTGGTGCGCACGCGCTGGCTCGTGCATCAGGACGCGCGCGAAGGGATCGATTACGACGTGGCGAATCTCACGGCGGTCTGGAACGCAACCAATAACCAGGACCGCACGCTGGTGGAATATTCGCAAAGCGGCGCGGCCAGCAGCGCGTACGAGCCGGGTCCGTATTCGCCCTTTACGGAAGGGCTTGTCGAAAAATTCTCGGCCTGGTATGTGGGCCGTCTTGCCGCGGCGCTCGAGCGCAAGCGGACCATTCCCCTGCGCGTGGAAAGCGGAGTCTGACATGATGCGAGATGCGGCCCAATTCGATCCCGCGGATAGCCGCGTGACGCGCCCGGCGTTCTGGGGTGCGTTGCCGGAGAAGTGGACGAGCGATGTCGAGGAAACGCTGGAGTGCTGTCATGTGCGGCAGGAAACGCATGACGTAAAGAGTTTTTTCCTGCGCTCGCCGCAAGGCCGCACGTTCTCGTTCGAGCCCGGCCAGTTCGTGACGCTCGAACTGGATATCGACGGCGAAGCGGTGAATCGCTGCTATACGGTTTCATCGTCGCCCGCGCGGCCGCATACGATTTCGATTACCGTCAAACGCGTGCCCGGCGGCAAGGTCTCGAACTGGCTGCACGGTAACCTCATGCCCGGCGCGTCGATACGCGTCCTCGGCCCGGCGGGCGAATTCACCTGCGCGCGCCACGCCGCGCCCAAATATCTGTTTCTGTCGGCGGGATCGGGCATTACGCCCTTGATGTCGATGAGTCGCGCGTATCACGATCTGGCCGAAGATCGCGACATCGTATTCGTGCACAGCGCCCGCACGCCCGACGATGTGATCTTCGCGCGCGAACTCGAATTGATCGCCGCGAGCCATACGAGTTTCCGTACTTCTTTCGTGTGCGAGCGCGTGGGCGCGCGCACGCATTGGGCGGGCGTCACGGGCTTTCTCACGCTGCCCTTGCTCAAGCTGATCGCGCCGGATTTCATGGAGCGCGAAATCTTCACCTGCGGTCCCGCGCCTTATATGAAGGCCGTACGCGATCTGCTCGCCGAAGCGGGCTTCGCACGCGAGCGCTATCACGAAGAGAGTTTTTCGTTCGAGACGCTGGCGGACAACGATGTGCCGTTGAGTGCGCCAGAGGAAAAGAGCAATGCAGCCAATGAAACCTCCACCTTCAAGGTGACGTTCGCCAAGAGCCAGCGCGAGATCAGTTGCGGTTCGCATCAGCCGGTGCTGGCGGCGGCGCGCGAAGCGGGCGTGCGTCTGCCCGCGTCGTGCACTCAGGGTATGTGCGGCACCTGCAAGGTCAAGCTCGTCTCCGGTGAGGTGGAGATGAAGCACAACGGCGGGATTCGCCAGCGGGAAATCGATCAGGGCATGGTGCTGCTGTGCTGCAGCACGCCGCGCTCGGACCTCGTCGTCGATAAATAAATCGGCTTATGCGCACCACGTCGCGGCTGGACAAGATCGCGTCGGAAAACAACGGTATCGACCATTTGTGACGGGTGAATCTGGAGGTGTGGGGCGCTCATCGCCCGGAACTCAGGAGACTGCCGTGAAGCTGCTTGCGAAATTGTTGGGCATGGGTGTGGTGTCGGTGGCCTTGAGCGCGGCAGCGCTCGCGGACAGCAAGCCGACGCTGAAAATCGGCTACGTCGAAGGTTGGGACGACAGCGTGGCGACCTCGAACGTGGCGGCGCGCATCATCGAAAAACGCCTCGGCTATCAGGTCGAACTCGTGCCGGTGGCCGCCGGCATCATGTGGCAGGGCGTGGCGCGCGGCGATCTGGACGCTACGCTCTCCGCCTGGCTGCCGGTCACGCAGGGCGCGTACTGGGATCAGTTCAAGGGCAAGGTGGTCGATCTGGGCACCAACTTCCCGGGCGCGAAAATCGGCCTCGTGGTGCCGCAATACGTCACCGCCAAAAGTATCGACGATCTCAATGCGCAGAAGCCGGCGTTCGCGGGACGCATCGTGGGTATCGACGCTGGTGCGGGCGTGATGGCCAAGACCGATCAGGCGATCAAGCAATATGGTCTGAACTATTCGGTTATGCCCAGTTCGGGCAGCGGCATGACGGCGGAACTGGCGCGCTCGGTCAATGCCAACAAGCCGGTGATCGTCACGGGCTGGACGCCGCACTGGATGTTCGCCAAGTACAAGCTGCGCTTTCTCGACGATCCCAAGAATGTCTTCGGCGCCGCCGAGCACGTGGACAGCGTCGTGAATCCGGGGCTGAAAACCAAGGCGCCGCCGGTGATTGCGTTCCTCAAGAAGTTTCAATGGAAGCCGGGCGAGATCGACAGCGTGATGCTGGCGATCCAGAACGGCACCAAGCCTGAAGCCGCCGCGGATAGCTGGATTGCCGCGCACGGCGAACGCGTGCAGGACTGGGTGGCATCGACGCAATAAGGCCGCGCGTCAAGGTCATTCAATCAGGCATCCGAAACGTGTCGCTGCGCGCTGCGCCGGCATGGCTGTTCAGACACAGTGCGGGCCGGCGCCTGCATCACGAGGAGATGGACTCCATGAAATCCCCCAAGATCGTGGTCGACGGACTCTGCAAGGTGTTCGGGCCCAATCCCAAGCTCGCGCGCGAGATGCTGGCGCGCGGTGCGACCAAGGACGACCTGTTTCGCCAGACCGGTTATGTTCTGGGCGTCAACAATGCGAGTTTCGAAGTCCACGAAGGCGAGATTTTCGTGCTGATGGGGCTGTCCGGCTCCGGCAAATCCACGCTGATCCGTCTCATCAACCGGCTGGTCGAACCCACGGCGGGCCGCGTGGTGATCGATGGCCGCGACATTGCGGCGGTGCGTAAATCGGAACTGGTGTCGCTGCGCCGCACCGACATGAGCATGGTGTTCCAGTCCTTCGCGCTGATGCCGCAGCGCACCGTGCTGTCCAACGCGGCGTTCGGTCTGGAAGTGGCGGGCGTGAGCCGCAAGGAGCGCGAGAAGCGCGCGCTCGACGTGCTGGAGCAGGTGGGCCTTGCGGCCTTCGCACACAAGCTGCCCGCCGAACTCTCCGGCGGCATGCAGCAGCGCGTGGGCCTTGCGCGTGCGCTGGCCGTGAATCCTTCGCTGATGATCATGGACGAAGCGTTTTCCGCACTCGACCCGCTCAAGCGCAAGGAAATGCAGAACGTGCTGCTGCAACTGCAGAAGGAGCAGCGCCGCACCATCATGTTCGTTTCGCACGATCTGGAAGAGGCGCTGCGTATCGGCAGCCGCATCGCCATCATGGAAGGCGGGCGTATCGTGCAGATCGGCACACCGCGCGAGATCATCAGTCATCCTGCCGATGACTACGTGCGCGCTTTCTTCGATGGCGTGGACACCAGCCGCTACCTCACCGCGGGCGATCTGATGCAGGCCGAGCGCGTGCCGCTCGTGCACTCGCTCGACGCCACCAGCGTGGCGGCCTCGCTCAACGGCAGCGCCGATTACGCCTTCGTGCTGGACGCCGAACGCCGGATCAGCGGCTTCGTTACGCGCGACGCGATTGGCGTGGCCAAACCGCAGGTCAAGAAGATCGAATGCATCTCGCGCGGCGCGCCGCTCGAACAGGTCGTGTCGCGCGTATGCGCGAATCCGGTGGCCCTGCCGGTGGTCGACGAAGAAGGCCGCTTCTGCGGTTCGATCGACCAGGCGGCCGTCCTCAAGGTCATGATGCGCAACGGGAGTCACCACCATGTCTGAGATCATTCCGCTTGGCCGCTGGGTGGACCAGTCGGTTCACTATCTGCTCGACCACGACGCCAATACCTTCGACACCATTGGCCGGGCCATCGAGAGCTTCGCAAAACTCATCGAACAAGGTCTGCAAGGCATTCCCATGCCGATGCTGATGGCGATCTTCGTGCTCGGCGGTCTGTGGCGCGTGGGCTGGCGTTTCGCCGCATTCGCGCTGGCTTCGCTGCTGCTGATCTACGCCACGGGCTTCTGGGATCAAACCGTCGTCACGCTCGCGCTGACGCTGTCATCGACGCTGATCAGCCTCGTGCTGGGCGTGCCGCTGGGCATCTGGACCGCGAAAAGCAAGGTCGTGCAAACCGTCGTGCGGCCGATTCTCGACCTCATGCAGACCATGCCCGCCTTCGTCTACCTGATTCCGGCCGCGATGCTGTTCGGTCTGGGCCGCGTGCCGGGCATTCTGTCCACGGTGATCTTCGCCATGCCGCCCGCTGTGCGCCTCACGAGCCTGGGGATTCGCCATGTCAACCGCGAGATCGTGGAAGCGGGGCAGGCATTCGGCTGCACGCCGTGGCAACTGCTCTACAAGGTGCAGTTTCCCAATGCACTGCCGTCGATCATGCAGGGCGTGAACCAGACCATCATGATGGCGCTGTCGATGGTGATTATCGCGTCGATGGTGGGCGCGGGCGGTCTGGGTAACGATGTGCTCGCGAGTATCCAGCGCCTCGATATCGGCCTGGGTTTCGAAAGCGGTCTGTCGGTCGTGCTGCTGGCGATCATTCTGGACCGCATCACCGAGAGTTTCGGGCGCGCGCCCGGCGCCGCCAAAGCGCCGCTGTTCTCGGGCCTCAAGCAGGTGTTCCGCGTGCGTGCGGTGCCGGCCGAGGCTTGATCGATCCGTAGTGGGGCGCGCCGGCCCGGCGCGCTCGAACCGTTTCCTGCTCAGGGAGCGCAATGTGACTATCGACATGGCTGCGGGCATGGCCCACGACATCGCCGAGGCGGAACCCTCTCTTATCCCGGCATCGTCGCAAGCATCGTCTTTCAGGCATTTCGGTTTCCTTACTTTGCCGCACTTCTCGATGATCGCGTTTTCGAGCGCGGTGGAAGTGTTGCGCATGGCCAATTACGTCGGCAATGGCGAGCATTATCGCTGGTCGATTTTCTCGCTCGACGGCCAGCCTGCGCGTGCGAGCAATGGCATTACCGTGCGGCCGACACAAGCGCTCGACGTGGACAATTTGCCCGATGTGCTGATTGTCTGCGGCGGCATTCGCATTCGCGATGTCGTCGATGAACGCGTGCGCGCAGCGCTGGTGAAGATCGCGCGCAGCGGCAAGCCGCTGGGCGGTATCTGCACGGGTGCGTATGCGCTGATGTCGAGCGGGCTACTCGACGGTTATCGTTGTGCGGTGCACTGGGAAAGTCTTTCGGCGCTGCACGAGGAGTTTCCGCGCGTGCGTTTCGCCGATGAACTCTTCGTGGTCGATCGCGACCGGTTGACCTGCACGGGCGGCACCGCGCCGCTCGATCTGATGCTCGATCTCGTGAGCGCGCGATTGGGGCCGCCGCTGGCCGCGAAAGTCTCCGAGCAATTCATTCTCGAACGTATTCGCAGCGCCAGCGATCTACAGCCGATCCCCGTCGATGCGCGCGTGGGTTTTTCTCGTGCGGAACTGGTGGAAGTGGTGCGCCTGATGGAAGCGAATGTGAAAGAGCCGCTTTCGCTGGAAGAACTGGCGCGCCTCGTGCGGCTTTCGCAACGGCATTTGCAGCGCATGTTCAAGGCGTATTTGAATATCTCGCCAGCGCATTATTATCTGACGCTGCGGCTCAAACGCGCGCGTGAATTGCTGCGCACGACCGATATGTCGGTTGCGCATATCACCACGCATTGCGGCTTCAATTCGCCTTGCCATTTCAGCAAGGCGTATCGCGTGCAGTTCGGTCATGCGCCCAGTTCCGAGCGGCGGGCCGGGCGCGCTTGAAGACTCGCCAGATGACTCAATCGTGATCGACTTCCAGCGGCGTTTGCTCAACGGCCGCGCCGTTGCGCATGAAGTCGTCGAACGATTCGAGGCGCGCGTCTTCCTGGCCGCTGCGCTGCTCGCGGAACATCATCGGCGGCACGCCAAACTGTTTGCGGAATTCGCGGCCCAGATGCGAGGCATCGGAAAAACCGCAGCTCGATGCGATATCGGCGACGGTTCGATCCGAACTGGTCAGCAGCCACGCCGCCGTGCGCAGGCGCAGGCCATTGGCGAACGCGCGCGGGCTCTTGCCGGTTTCGGCCTTGAATAGCCGTTCGAGCTGACGCGGAGAAAGATTGAGTTTGCACGCCAGTTCTTCGAGCGGCACGTTGCGCCCCACATGCTGCTCCATCAGCAGGATCGCGCGCTTGACCTTGGGATGCGTCGCCGGATCGAGCCCGGGCGGATGCGGCTGCGGCGCGTTGCCTTTCTGCATTTCGCCCACCAGCAGGATGCGCAAGGCTTTCTGCACGGTTGCGTGATCGAAGTGGCGCAGCAAAATGGCGGCCGCCACGTCGATCGACGCGCGCCCGCCCGAACAGGTAATACGGCGGCGGTCGATCACGAACAGGCGATCGGCGACCAGCATATCGGCGTTGACGTTTGGAAAGCGCTCGATGAAATCCCAGTAGTGGAACCAGCTCACGCAGACGCGATGCTCGTCGAGCACGCCCGCGCGCATCAGCGTGAATGCGCCCGTGCAGATGCCCACCAGCGTGGCGCCGCCGCGTGCCGCGTTGCGGATGAAGCGCAGCGTTTCCTCGTTCGCCTGCGGGCCGGAATGCAGCAGACCGCCCACCACGACGACGTAATCGAATTCACCGGCATCCGCAAAGGTTTCCCACGGCGCGATCTGGATGCCGCAACTCGCGCGCACCGGCGCGAGCGTTTCGCCGACGATACGCCACGAGCAGCGCACGGGTTTGCTGTAATCGCCATCGTCGGCGGACAGACGCAGCATGTCCACGAAGCCCGAGAAGGCGGTGAGCGTGAAGTTCGGCAGCAGCACGATGCCGAAGCGGATGCGATCCTCGGTCTGGTCGGCGGGCGGAAGCGGTTCGGCGTGCATGTTCATGTGTCGATACAGCGGCTCAGGGAAGCGGAACGTACGCGCACGGGTTCTGGCGCAAAGGGCGATGCCCGCAGGGCAAGCGTCGCCGATCCGGCGCGCGCGCACTTGTCATTTTGCGCCATTTACCATCGCGAATGCGCACCGCGGCGCGGCGGTTCCTGCTCGATGCCGCGCGCGTTCTATCGGCGGGATGCCGGCGTGAGCGATGCTCGGGCTATCGAACCCTGCCCGCAGCCGATTACCCCGCCAGTATGCGCCCACAGACCGTCGAACTCTCCGAACGCGCTGCCTCGGGCGATGCGCAGGCCGCGCTTGCGCTGCTGGAGTTGAGCATGGCGCGCGGGCATCGGCGGATTGCCTTGCTGCGCTATCTGCATGCGCAATATCTGAGCGCGCCTTTGCAGGCGCATCATCACGACTATGTGCAGCGGATCGCGCAACGTTTGAGCGCAGAAACGCTCGCGGGCCTCGCAGCGGAGGCCCGGCGCAGACGCGGGGTTTAACGTTAGCTAATTAATGGTACGCAGGCGCGCCGTTTAGCCCTTACAGCACGACCGTCCGCGCACCGTTGATAAACACGCGATGCTCCAGCACCGCCTTGAGCGCGCGCGCGAGCGTCACGCATTCGAGATCGCGCCCCACCGCCAGCAGCCGCTCCGGGCCAAAGGAATGGTCGACGCGCTGCACTTCCTGTTCGATGATCGGGCCTTCGTCGAGATCGGCGGTCACGAAATGCGCGGTCGCGCCAATCAGCTTGACGCCGCGAGCGTGCGCCTGATGGTACGGCCGCGCGCCCTTGAAGCCGGGCAGGAACGAGTGGTGGATATTGATCGCGCGTCCGGCGAGTTTTGCGCTCGTGGCATCGGAAAGAATCTGCATGTAGCGCGCGAGCACCACCAGTTCCGCGCCGCTGCTCTCGACCAGACCCAGCAACTGCGCTTCCTGCTGGTCGCGCGTCTGCGCGTTCACGGGCAGATGATGGAACGGCAGGCGATGCTGCTGCGCGATGGATTCGAAATCCGGGTGATTCGAGACGATGCCCGCGATCTCCATCTCCAGTTCGCCCATGCGCCAGCGGAACAGCAGATCGTTCAGGCAATGTTCGAGCTTCGAGACGAGCAGCAGCACCTTGGGCCGGCGGCGCAGATCGTGAATCGCCCAGTCCATGCCGTGCTTGCGGCCGGTGGGCGCGAAGTCGTCGCGCATGGCGGCGAGGTCGAGTTTCGTTGCGGCATCCTGAGCGCCGTTTTGCGCGTCCGCGTGGAAGACGCAGCGCAGGAAGAAGCGGGCGCTTTCGGCGTCGTCGAAAACGGTCAGTTCGTCGATATAGCAGCGATGGCGGTCGAGAAAGCCCGCGACGGAGGCCACCTGGCCCGCCGCGCTCGGACAGGACAGGGTGAGGGCGTAGGCGTGATTTGCTTCGGGCGCGGACATGCGGTTCTCCTGGTGTCGTCGTGGCCGCGCGGCGGGGTGAGGGCGTCGAAGCTGCGCGGGATGACTGGCACGGTACGGGAGCCGCAGGGGCGGTGCATAGAACGTTCGCGCTATGTTGCCGGTATGGGCACGCCACGCGGTCCGGCGCGGCGTATTTACGACGATTCCGGTCGGGGCGCGACGAGTGGGTTCGGCGGCTTACTCGGGCCGCTTATTTTTGGCTGGCTTATTTGGCCCGCTTCCCCACCGCCTCCATCAACAAGCGATGCAGCGCCCGCATATCCACGGGTTTGACCAGATGAAAGTCGATCCCGGCTTCCTTCGAGCGCCGCCGGTCCTCATCCTGCCCCCAGCCCGTCAAGGCGATCAGCACGAGATCCGCGCTTTCTGGATGCGCGCGCACGCGCCGCGCCACTTCGTAACCGTCCATGCCCGGCATGCCGATATCGAGCAGCACCACATCGGGCTGCCAGGTCTCGATCATCGTCAGCGCGGCGGGTCCGTCGCGCACGATCTGCACATCGGCGCCCAGCAGTTCGAGCAGCACGCCGAGGCTATCGGCGGCGTCGCGGTTATCGTCGACGATCAGAATGCTGCGGCCGATCAGCGTATCGGCGGGCAGCGCGGGCCGTTCGTCGCGCGAATCGCCGTGCGGCGCGGCGGCCATCGGCAGGCGCACGACGAATTCGCTACCGCGCCCCGGGCCCTCGCTTCTGGCCTCGACCGTGCCGCCGTGCAACTCCACCAGACTGCGCACCAGCGTCAGGCCGATGCCGAGCCCGCCCTGGGCACGGCTATACGTGCGCTCGGCGCGCTCGCCCTGGATGAACAGGTCGAACACCTTCGGCAGCATGGCCGCCGCAATGCCCACGCCGTTATCGCGGATCGACACCACGGCTTCAAGCCCCTCGTTGCAGGACGCCGTGAGCCAGATCTGCCCGCCCGGATCGGTGTATTTCGCAGCGTTATTGAGCAGATTCGCGACGATCTGCGCGAGCCGCACCGGGTCCGCGTGGAGCGTCAGCGGCTCGGGCGGCAGGCTCACCGTGAGCTGGTGCCCGGCGGCGTCGATCTGCGCGCGGCTCGTGTCGATCGCCTGGCGCAGCACCTTGCCGAGTTCGACCGCTTCCCGGCGCAGCTCGATCTTGCCGCCCGTGATGCGCGACACCTCCATCAGATCGTCGACGAGACGCACCATATGGTCGAGCTGGCGTTCGAGCATGTCGTGGGTGCGCTGCGCGGCGGCGCTGCCGGCATCGGCGAGACGCAGGATGTGCAGGCCGTTGCGGATCGGCGCGAGCGGGTTGCGCAGTTCGTGCGCGAGCGTGGCGAGGAATTCGTCCTTGCGGCGGTCGGCTTCGCGCAGCGCCTGTTCGGCCGATTTGAGTTGCGTCACGTCCTGCACGACGACGCAGGCGCCCACCACGCGGCCCGCGCCGTCGCGCAGCGGCGCAGCGCTCGAACGCATCCAGTGCGGCTCGCCGGTGGTTTCGGTGAAACGCATCTCCAGGCCCGGCATGACGGTCTCGCCGCGCAACGCACGCGTGCCGGGCCAGTTTTCGGGCGCAACCGGGTTGCCCCGTGCGTCCCACGCGCGCCAGTAAGGGATCTGGTCGACCTGCATCGACGGAATGCCTTGCGGCATCCAGCGCTTCATCACCGTGTTGCTGAGCGTCCAGTTGCCGGACAGATCCATCACGCCGACGCCCGCCGGCAACTGCTCGATGATGGTCCGCAGGCGCTTTTCGCTGGCGCGTAGCGTGTCGTTGACCTGTTCGCGCTGGCGCGCCAGCATCAGATGCGCGTCCACGCGCGCCAGCAGTTCGCGCGCGGAAAACGGCTTGACGAGGTAATCGTCGGCGCCGGCCTGCATGCCTTCGATGCGCGCTTCCTCGCCCGCGCGCGCGGACAGCAGGATCACCGGGATCGCGCGCGTCTGCGCGTCGGCGCGCAGGGTGCGCAGCAGCGCAAAGCCGTCGAGGCCCGGCATCATCACATCGGCGAGTACCAGTGCGGGCGGCGCGCGGCGCACGCTGGCCAGCGCTGCCGCGCCGTCCTGCACGGCTTCCACGTCGTAGAGCGGCGCGAGCAGGCGCTCGACGTAGCGGCGCATATCGGCGTTGTCGTCGGCCCAGACGATGCGCGCGCGCTGGGCGGCCTGGGCGATGGCCGCCGGACGCAAGGCCGCGTGCAGTTGCACCGCGTCGATGGCGCCGGGCAGCAACGTGGGCGTAGTTGCTGGCGGCTGGGTTGATGGTTGGGTCGGCGATTGGGTCGGCGATGCCTGAGCCGCTTCGGCGGGCAGCCAGCTCAGAACTTCTTCGGCGTACTGGCGCGTGGAGGCCGGGGTTGCCGGAGCCGGCGGCATTGGCGTGACTTCTGACGGTTTGACATGCCCGGGCGCCAGATGAGCGTGGCCTTTGGGGATCGTCACCGTGAAGGTGCTGCCCACGCCCGGCGTGCTGTCGACGCTGACCGATCCGCCATGCTGTCTGACCAGTTCCAGCACCAGCGCGAGGCCGATGCCCGTGCCTTCGTGCGTGCGGGCGCGCGCGCCTTCGATACGATGAAAGCGCTCGAAGATATGCGGTAATTGCGCTTCGACGATGCCGGTGCCCGTATCGCGCACCGCGAGTTCGACCGTTTGCCCGGCATCGCGCAGTTTCACTTCGATCTCGCCGGCGAGCGTGAACTTGAAGGCGTTCGACATCAGATTGAGCACGATCTTTTCGTACATGTCGTGATCGACGTAGACCGGTTCGGCGAGCGTGGGGCAATCGACCGTCAGCTGCATGCCCGCGCTCTCGATCGCCGAGCGGAACACGCTGGCGAGGTCCGTCGTGAAGCGGGCGAGGTCGGTGGGCGCGAAGCTTGCGCGCACGCGGCCCGCTTCGATACGCGAGAAGTCGAGCAGCGAATTGACGAGCTTTTGCAGACGCAGCGCGTTGCGATGAAGCATCTCGACGCGCTCGCGCGGCCACGTCATGGCCGCCGCAGCGTTTGCCGCCATGGCGGCTTCCGACAGCGCATCTTCGAGCGGCCCGAGGATCAGCGTGAGCGGGGTGCGAAACTCGTGGCTCACGTTCGAGAAGAACGCGGTCTTGGCGAGGTCGATTTCGGCGAGCGCTTCGGCGCGGCGGCGTTCCTGCTCGTAGGCGAGCGCGTTCGCGACCGCCGATCCGGTCTGCCCGGCCACCAGATCGAGAAAGGTGCCGTAGGCGCGGTCGAGCGGGCGGCGCGGGCTCAGGCCCAGCACGATCAGCCCGCAGATGCTGGCGTCGCCGCCCCAGCGCAGCGGCAGGATGCGCGCCGCCACGGCGGCCTCCGACCACGCGCCGCCGGGCGCCGCGAGCGCGCGCGCGGTCAGATCGACATCGACTTCATGGCCGGTGTGCAGAACGTCGGCGAGCGGCCAGGCGGCGGCGTCGTGCGCGGCGGTGGCGGTGTCGAGGCCTGTCGAGGCCAGCAGTTCGAAGCGGGTGTCGCCGATATCCGCGCCCTCGCTGGCGTGGCAGCGATACACGATGGCAAACGGCACGTCGTAGCGGTTCTGCGCGAGCACGCCGGTCACGTGCTCGCAGGCGGCGACGATGCCCGTGGTGTCCGGCGCGCGCACGCCCAGCATGCGCAGCGTTTCAAGCCGCCGCGCGCTGACGACGCGCTCGGTAGTTTCGGTGCACGGGCAGAACACGCCTTCGACGGTGTGCCCGTCCGCCGCGAGGATCGGGCCATAGGTGAAGGTGACGTAGACCTCTTCGCGCGGCAGGTCGCGATCGAAGAAATACTGGCCGTCGTCGGACCAGATGGCTTTGCCTTTGCGCGTGACGCCTTCGAGCATCGGCCCGATGCTGGGCCAGATTTCGCTCCAGCAGTCGCGCCCGGACTGGCCGAGCGCGTGCGGATGCTTGCTGGTGCCGAGAAAGGGAATGTAAGCGTCGTTGTAAAGAATGCGATAGTCGCTGCCCCACCAGATCACGATGGGAAAGCGCGAACTCAGGCACAGGCTCAGCGCGGAGCGCAGGCTCGGCGACCATTGTTCGGGGCCGCCCAGCGCCGTTCCTGTCCAGTCGAGCGAGCGCACGCGCCGGGCCATTTCGCCGTGTTCCGGCAGAAAGCCGAAGCGGGCGTCAGGCTCCGAGGCGCGCGTTTTCGTGCCTTCTTTCATTGATTGTTCTCGCGATCTGTTCTTGCAGATCGCATAGCACTTAGCGCTCCCAGGGCTTCCGGCGTGCGGGCACGCCGCAGCGCGCCATGCTGGCGGATGGCGCGTAAAAGCTTGTCAGAGGCTGCTCAGAAGCCGTGCCGCACGGTCAGGGTCGCGCCGGAATCGTGCGAGTGCAGCACGGCCACGCGCGCCGTGCCCGAGAACACCCAGTCGTTGACGGTCAGCGAGAGCCGGCGCTGCGGCTGCGCGCCGAGCACGGTGTTCGAGGTCGGCAACTGGACGATGGAAATCTGCGGCGCCGTGGACGTGCCGGTATCGAGGAATTGCGCCGTGGGCTTGGCCGGAGCCGCGCCCGCGCCTGGCGCGGCGTTTTTCGTGTAGGTGTAGGTATGCCCGAGATCGGCGCTGTAGTACTGGTCCATCTGCGCGAAAAAGGGTTTGGCCTGGCTGGCCTGCGTTTGCATCTCGTAGTGGAACAGGTAGCCCTGGGGCTCGGGGATGGTGGTCGTGACGACCTCGACCGGCAGCGCCGGCGCGATATTGGCGACGGTGATCGCCTCGGGCACGTCGGACGCGGGACCGCCCGCGTACGCATAGCCGCCCAGCGTGAGCAGGACGGCACCGACCATTCTTTCGTTCAGGCACGTCATGGGCATGCCTCCTAGAAGAAGGAATCGAAACGTCACACGACCGATGATTACGTCTGAACAAGCGCTTGATGCAGTGCGCCGGTGCGGTATCGCAGGCACCCAATCATTGTAGTCAGGGAATCGATTCGTGCCATCGGAATGTGTGCGCTGTCCAGCATGTTCTGGACGACGAACGATGGCAAATGGATGAAGCAGCTATGGCGGAGCCGTCAGGTAAGGCAAAGGAAGGAAAAATGAAATCGATGACAAAACAACCTGACGGCTGCATTCGCGACGTATTTTCAGTCACGCTTTTAACAAGTGCTTATTCAAAAAGTGCGCATTATCAAACGTTATGGACTCGGAATAAAACGCAGGGTTTGTGTGGCGTGGCACACAGACAGTGAGACAGTGCACGATGGCGCACAATGGAAACGTGAATGAAGCGCAGATGAATTGCCAATGAATCGCGAATGAATTGCCAATGAAGCAAGCGGGCGAGGGCACGCGAATTGCGCCGCCCTCGCCGCGTGTTTGCGAGCCGCGTCAGAACAACGCGACGTCGCCAGGTTGCGCCCCCGGTTGCGGCAGGCGGGGTAACCGGATGGTGAACACGGTGCCTTCGGCTTCGTTCGAGATCACGTTGACGTCGCCGCCATGCGTGCGCGCGATCAGCCGCACGATATGCAGGCCAAGACCCAGTCCCGAGCCCTGACGTTCGGCGCGCGTGGCGGTGCTGAACGCGCCGAACAGCAGCGGCATCACATCGGCGGGAATCGCGCCCAGGTTGGCCACGGTCACCAGCACTTCGCCGGGCGACTCGCCGTTTGCGCGCACGCGCACGGGCGCGTGTGCCTCGCCATGCGTGAGCGCGTTGTTGACGAGATTGGCCACCGCCTGCGCCACGAGATCCGAATCCCACTGGCCGGCCAGATCGCCGTGCGCTTCGAACACGAGACGGCTATCGGCGAGCGTGGCCGTGTTCGCCGCGAACTCTTCGATCACCGCCTGACAAAGCGTGTCGAGCTGCACGTGCGAGCGCCGCAGCGGCAAGCGTCCGCCTTGCAGACGCGCGAGATTGAGCAACTGCTCGACCATGCGCGTCATGCGCCGCCCGCAATGTTCGATGCGCCGTCCAACGGCCGTGGTCTTTTCGTCGGTCGAGGCGCGCATCAGATATTCCGCCGAACTCATCACGGCCGACAACGGCGTGCGCAGATCGTGGCTGAGCACCGCCATCAGCATTTCGTTGGCTTCGAGCATTTGCCGCGTGGCCGCGAGCTGTTCGGCGAGCTGGCGCTTTTGCAGTTCGAGCTGCACGAAAATGCCCACCTTCGATTGCACGATGCGCGGCTCGATGGGCTTGTAGAGAAAGTCCACCGCGCCGGCTTCGTAGCCCTGGAAGGTGCGGATCGCGTCCTGCGAGGTGGCCGTGAGGAAGATGATCGGCACATGCGAGGTGCGCGGGCTGCCGCGGATCAGCGAGGCCAGTTCGAAGCCGCTCATGCCCGGCATGTTGACGTCGAGAATCGCGACGGCGACGTCGTGTTCGAGCAGCAGTTCGAGCGCCTCGACCCCCGAGCGGGCCACGAGCAGCCGCACTTCGGGCCGCGCGAGCAGGGCCGCGAGCGCGGTGAGGTTGTGCTCGATGTCGTCGACGATCAGCACATTGACGATGGGCATATTGATGCTGTTCATTAAGGTCAATCCAGGATCAAGCCAGATTCAGCCCCGGCCACGCGGCAAGCCGCGCGCCGAGTGTGGCAGGGGTCATCGTTTCATCGGCGGCGCCCAGCGCGATGGCCGCTTCGGGCATCTGCGGCGCGCTGGCGGTGGCGGGCGTCTGCACCCAGGCCGTGCCGCCCGCCGCGCGGATCGCTGCGAGCCCGCGCGCGCCGTCGTCGTTGGCGCCCGACAGCAGCACGCCCAGCAGGCGCGAGCCGTAGGCGTCGGCGGCGGATTCCATCAGCACGTCGATCGACGGGCGCGAATAGCGCACCGGGCCGCCGATCGACAGCGCGATGCAGGCCTGCGCGTCCACCAGCATGTGGTAGTCGGGCGGCGCGATATAGACGCGCCCGGCGACGATCGGCTCGCCCGCGTCCGGTTCGCTGACCGGCAGCGCGCAGCGGTCCGACAGGGCGCGCACGAGAAAGCTCGGCGTGGCAGGCGGCAGATGCAGCACGATCAGCACGGCCGCGCCGAAACGTGCGGGCAGCATCGGCAGGATCTGGCCGAGCACCTCCACGCCGCCCGCCGACGCGCCAATCACGACGGCGTCGAACGGGCCAGCGGCCGGTGTTGTCCCGTGTGCTGGCGGACAGGCGGTTGGTTGAGCGGACATGATGGTCTGGCTATGCAGTTCAGCGCTTCTGGTAAATGCGTTCGGCAGCACGGAACTCGTCGAAGGCTTCGTGGCGTTGCGAAAAACGCAGATTCTCCTTGCTGCCGAGTCCCAGAAAGCCGCGCCGCACCAGCGCGCGTTCGAACAGGCCGATCGCGCGGTCCTGCAGCGGGCGGTCGAAATAGATCAGCACGTTGCGGCACGACACCAGATGCGCTTCGAGAAAGACTTCGTCGGTGGCGAGGCTGTGATCGGCGAACACCACGCGTTCCTTGAGCGTGCTCGACAACCGCGCGCCGTTATAGGCCGCGTGATAGTAATCGGACAGCGTGCGCCGCCCGCCCGCCGCGAGGTAGTTCTGGCTGAAGCCCGCGAAGCGGTCGACCGGATAGATCGCCGATTCCGCGCGCTCCAGCGCCTGCGGGCTGATATCGGTGGCGTAGAAGATCGTGCGTTCGGCGAGGCCTTCCTCTTCGAACAGGATCTTCAACGACCACAACTCTTCGCCCGAACTGCAGCCCGCCACCCAGACCTTGAGCGAGGGATAGGTCTGCAGCACCGGCAACACGTGCTGGCGCAGCGCGAGGAAGTATTCCGGGTCGCGGAACATGTCGCTCACCTGGATCGTCATGTAGCCGAACAGGCGCGAAAAATCGTCGGGGTTGCGCAGCACGCGGTCCTGCAACTGGCTCAGCGACGCCACGCCGAAATCGCGCCGCGCTTCTTCGAGGCGGCGGCGCAGCGAAGGCAGCGAATAGTGCCTGAAATCGTGCTGATAGCGCAGGTAGATCGCTTCCAGCAGCAGGCGCAATTCGATGTCGAAGACGCTGGGCACCGGTTTCGCGGCGCCCTCGGGCGTAGGGAGATTCGGTTCGGTCATGGGGTTCGGTGACGCATTACTTGCGCAGCCAGACGCGGCACAGCGAGACCAGCTTGTCCACGTCGATGGGTTTGGAAACGTAGTCGTCGGCGCCCGCTTCGAGGCAGCGCTGGCGGTCGTCGGCCATCGCCTTGGCGGTCAGCGCGATCACCGGCAGACGCGCGACGTGCGCGAAACGCGGGTCGCCGCGCAGCGCGCGCATCGCGGCAAGGCCGTCCATCTCCGGCATCATCACGTCCATCAGCACGAGATCGACGCGCTCCTGGCCGCTTAGCATGTCCAGCGCTTCGCGGCCGTTGCGCGCGATCAGCAGCTTCGCGCCCAGCGGTTCGATCACGTGCGAGAGCGCGAAGATATTGCGCACGTCGTCTTCGGCCAGCAGGATGGTCTTGCCTTCGAAGGTGTCGTCGCGCTGGCGCACCGCGCGCAGCATGCGCTGCTGCTCGGGCGCGAGTTGCGATTCCACGCTATGCAGGAACAACGTGACTTCGTCGAGCAGACGTTCGGGCGAGCGCGCGCCCTTGATGATGATCGATTTCGAGTAGCGGCGCAGGCGTTGTTCGTCGTCGTCGGAGAGCATGCGGCCGGTGTAGACGATCACCGGCAGCGGCGCCACGCCCGCTTCGCCCGCGAGCGTTTCGAGCAGGTCGTAGCCGGTGCCGTCGGGCAGCGTGAGGTCGGTGACGATGCAATCGAAGGTGCCTTGCGCGATCTGCGCGTGTGCGTCCGCGAGCGTGCCCACGGCGACGATTTCCACGCCGTCGCCCACCAGCAGCGCGCGGATGCTTTCGCGCATCGCGTAGTCGTCCTCGATCACCAGCACGCGTTTGACGCGCTGTTCGAGCCGCGATTCGAGGCGGCGGATCGCCGCTTCCAGCGTGCTGCGCGCCGTGGGCTTGAGCGTGTAGCCGATCGCGCCCAGATGCAGCGCCTTGTCGGCGTGATCGGTGGCGGAGACGATATGCACGGGAATATGGCGCGTGAGCGGATCGCTCTTGAGCCATTCGAGCACCGAAAGACCCGAACGGTCGGGCAGGCCCACGTCGAGCAGCACGGCCACGGGCGCTTCGTCCTTGACCATGGCGAAGCCGGTGGCGGCGTCGGCGGCGTGCAGGAAGTCGAATTTGAGTTCGTGCACGAGGTCGCGCAGGATTTCGGCGAAAGACAGATCGTCTTCGATCACGAGAATCGCGCGGTTGCCGTGGCTGCGCTGCGCGCGGTCGTCGTCGATGGAAGCGGCATGCACGGCGAGCGCGCTGGCGGACACGATGGCCTGACCGGCGCGCGCATCGGCGTTGAGCGTGAGGGTGTCGGCGGAATCGGCCGCTGTGGCGGGCGTATTCTGCGCACGGCTCTTCACGGCAGCCACGTTCGCGAGACTGGCGATGGTCGCGGCGCTTTCTTCCTGCGCGAGCTTTGCCGCCGCCGTGCTGTCGAGCGGCAGCCAGAGCGTGAACACACTGCCCACGCCCGGCTCGCTCGCGACACCGATGCGCCCGCCCAGCAGACGCGACAGTTCACGCGAAATCGACAGTCCCAGACCGCTGCCGCCATATTGACGGCTGGTCGAGCCATCGGCCTGCTGGAACGCTTCGAAGATCATGTCCAGCTTGTCTTCGGCGATGCCGATGCCGGTGTCGCGCACGTCGAAGCGCAGGACGTTGGCATCGACCGGCGAAACCGTCAGCGACACTTCGCCTTGCGCCGTGAATTTCAGCGCGTTCGACATCAGGTTGCGCAGGATCTGCTGCACGCGCTGGCCGTCGGTGGTGAGCGCGTCCGGCACGCCGGGCAGGCGGTCGATGGTGAGCGCCACGTGTTTCTCGCGCGCGAGCGGCGCGAAGATTTCGTGCAGCGAGGCCGTCATTTCGTCGAGCTTGACGGTTTCGAGCGTGAGTTGAACCTGGCCCGCTTCGACTTTCGACAGATCAAGAATGTCGTTGATGAGCGCGAGCAGGTCGGTGTTCGATGCGTGAATCGTGGACGCGTAGCGCACCTGTTCTTCGCTGAGATTGCCGGTGCGATTCTGCTGCAACAGCTTCGCGAGAATCAGCGAGCTATTGAGCGGCGTGCGCAACTCGTGCGACATGTTGGCGAGGAATTCCGACTTGTAGCGGCTCGATTGCGCGAGGCGTTCGGCGTTGCGCGTGAGTTCGCCCTGGGCGCGTTCGAGTTCGTTCTTCTGCGTTTCGAGGCGGCGTGCGTATTCTTCGAGCTGCACGTTGGTCTGTTCGAGTTCGACCTGTTGCGCTTCCAGACGCGTCTGCGAATCCATCAGCGCGCGGCCGCGTTCTTCGAGGCCTTCGTTGGCCACGCGCAGTTCTTCCTGCTGCACCTGCAATTCGTGATTCAGTTGCTGCGCGTCGCCATAGGCGAGTTGCAGGCGCTCGCGCGAATTCGCGGCTTCGACCAGATCGCCCATCGTGCCCGCCACGCGCGTGAGGAATTCGGTATCGCGCGGCAGCAGCGCGCGCATGAAGGCGAGTTCCACCACGCCGTTGATCTGGCCGCTGGCGTCGATCGGCGAAATCAGCAGCGAGGCGGGCGTGGCCGAGCCCAAACCTGATTCCACCTTCAGATACCCGGCCGGCGCTTCGCGCAACTCGATCACGCGGCGCGAAGCGGCGGCCTGGCCCACCAGCGTCTGGCCGCTTTGCAGCATCGGCACGTTGTAGCCGCTTTCCTCGCCGAAGCCGAAGGTCGCCACGCGGCGCAGCGAGGCATCGTGCGAATCGCGCACGTAGAGCGTGGCGACGCTCGCGCTCAGATAACCGGCCAGACAGTCGAGCATCGCGCCGCCCACTTCCGCGAGCGCTTCCTTGCCCATGCCGCTTTCGGCCAGCAGACGCTGGCCCGAGCGCAGCCATACCTGTTCCGCGAGCGCTTCGGCCTGTTCGGCCTGGCTGCGCAGCGCGCCGTCGTAGGTGTTGGAGAGCGCGGTCATTTCGCGGCGGCCCAGCCACGCGAGCAGGCCGTTCACCAGCACCGTGAGCGCGAGAAAGACGGCCACGGTGATGATAGTCAGGCCGCGCGCCGCCGTCGTGCGCTCCTGGCGCAGGCGTTGTTCTTCGGCGAGAAAGTCGGCGAAATCGCGGCGGATCGCGTCGGCATTGGCCTGGCCGTTGTCGTTCTGCACCACGGCGAGCACGCTGTCGTGCGAGCGCCGCAGCCGCACGGCTTCGCTGGCGGTTTTGTCCCATTGCTGCGCGAGCGCGAGGATGCGCTTGAGGCGTTCGATCTGCGGCGGGTTATCGGCGACCAGGTTCGAAAGACTGCCCACCTGCGCTTCGAAACGCGGACGGCCCACCTCGAACGGCGCGAGCACGCGCTCGTCGCCGTCGAGCAGGAAGCCGCGCAGGCTCGATTCGCGGTCGGCCTGCACGCGCAGCAGTTCGTAGGCTTCGCCGATCACGCGCTCGGAGTGTTCCGCCCAGTTCATCGTCGAGACGAGATAGGCGATCAGCGCGACAAAAGCCACGGCGGTCGCCACGCCCGCAAGCAGCGGCAGCGCGACGTTTCTTTGAATGATGCGTTTGAAGCGCAGCGGGTCGATCGCATTCAGGGCAGGCATTTTTTTCCGATTCTTTCCGATGGTTCGTAGGCCGATATAGCCAGGGCGGGAATATCGACCGGTTTTTCACGCCATATCAACCACATGGCGCGCCCTCTATGGGGCAAAAGCAGGGCAAAAAGGGTGAAATCGATGCAGATGCAATCATACAAAAAGGAGGCGGATTGCGCGCACGCGACTTGCGGGGCAAAGAGGCCTGACCCACCGATCAGCGAGCCGTCGTCATGCTTCGTGAACGCGCAGATGTTTCGTCGCGAGTTTCGTCGCGAGTGTCGCCCGCATTGCAGGCAAAAAGCGCGGGCGACGATAAAGCCGCTGCCTCCGATACCGCGAAGCCGGGCCGCAGTGCGCTGGCGATCGGCGCATTGGGCGTGGTGTTCGGCGATATCGGCACGAGCCCGATCTACGCGCTGCGCGAAGCCGTGCTCACGGCGCACTCGCGCGCCGAACCCGTAGTTATGGGCGTGCTCTCGATGATTCTCTGGGCCGTGGCGGTGGTGGTCGTGCTCAAGTACGCGTGTTTCGTCATGCGCGCCGATAACGAAGGCGAAGGCGGCATCGTCGCGTTGACTGCGCTGGTGCGCGCCGGCTTCGCGCGCGTGGGACGCCGCGCGCCGCGCGTCTTGCTGCTGGCGGGCCTCGCAGGCGCCGCAATGTTCTACGGCGATTCGATGATTACGCCCGCGATTTCCGTTTTGTCCGCCGTGGAAGGGCTGCACGAAATCGACCCGCGTTTCGGCGCGGCGGTACTGCCGGTTTCGCTGGCGATTCTGGTCGCGCTGTTTATGTTTCAGCGGCGCGGCAGCGATGTGGTGGGGCGCACGTTCGGGCCGGTCATGGCGCTCTGGTTCCTGAGCCTCGCTGCCGTGGGCATCTATCGTATTGCGCTGTATCCGCGCGTGCTGGAGGCGGCTTCGCCGCTTTGGGCGCTCGATCTGGCGGTATCGCATCCGGGCATGGCCTTCACCGTGCTGGCCGCCGTGATCCTCGCGTTGACGGGCGCCGAAGCGCTTTACGCCGATATTGGCCACTTCGGCAAGCGCGCCATTCGTCTGGCGTTTTTCGCGGTCGTGCTGCCCGCCATCGTGCTGGGCTATTTCGGCCAGGCCGCCACGATCCTTTCCAATCCACAGGGCGCGGATCAGCCGTTCTTCCGCTCGGTGCCGCATTGGGCGCTGGTGCCTGCCGTGGGCATCGCCATGCTGGCGACCGTGATCGCCTCGCAGGCCGTGATTTCCGGGGCTTTTTCGATGACGAGCCAGGCTATCGAGCTTGGCTTTCTGCCGCGCATGCGCACGGTCGAGACCTCGCGTGCGCGGCGTGGTCAGGTTTATGTGCCTGCCGTGAACTTCACGCTGCTGGTGGCCGTGCTGTTTCTCGTGCTGTTTTTCCGCAGCTCGGCGCGGCTGACTTCCGCGTATGGGCTGGCGGTGGCGCTCACGATGCTCACCACGTCGCTGCAGATGCTGGCCGTGTGCCGCACGGTCTGGGGCTGGCCGCGTATCGTCACGGCGCTGGTGTGCGTGCCGTTGCTGCTGATCGACGGCCTGCTGCTGGCGGCGAACGTGCCCAAGATTCCGACCGGCGGCTGGTTCCCGGTATTGATCGGCATCTTGCTGTGTCTGACGATGACGACATGGAATCGTGGCCGCGAACTCGCCGCGCGTCATGCCGCCAAGGGCGAATCGCTCGACGGCTTTCTGCGCGAGGTGTGTCGCGGCGATATCGCGCGCGTGCCCGGCACGGCGGTTTATCCGGGCAATGTGCCGGGTCGCGTGCCGGCCGCGCTCGCGAGCAATGTGCGCCATAACCACGTGCTGCACGCGACGACCATCGTGTTCGCGAATGTCTCCGAATCCGCGCCACAAGCCGACGATAAAACGCGTATCGAAGTGCGCGATCTGGGCGGCGGCTGTTACGAGGTGATCGCGCATCACGGCTTTGTCGAGCGGCCCAATCTGCCGAATCTGCTGGCCATGCTCGGCGATCGTCGGGCTAATCGTCTGGACAATTGGCGTTTCGATCCTGCGCACACGACGTTCTATCTGCCGCGCGATGAAGTGCTGCACGGGCACGCGGTACACGGCATGAGCGCGTGGCGCGCGCGGCTGTTTGCGTTCATGTCGCTGCATGCTTCGTCGAGCGCGGAGTATTACGGCTTGCAGTCCGAACACGTGGTCGAACTGGGCGTGCAGGTGGCTTTGTGAGCGCGGCAAGGCACGCGCCATGCGCGCAAGCCGCGCACGGCGGCACGCAAGGAGACGACCATGAAGCCCGATAAGCGCAAGAAGATCCCACCCCGGCACGACGCGCAGGCGCGCTTCGCTAGTTACGCGAAGCCGCTCGTGGAAGAAGCGTTGCAGCGCGGCGCGCATCTGGAACGTGGCGCGGAAAATCTGCACAAGCTGCGGGTGGCCTTGCGGCGGCTGCGCACCTTGCTCTGGATCTGGCAGCCGCTGCTTGCGCGCGAGATGGCGGCGCTCGAACGCGGCTACCTCAAGCGCGTGGGCGCAGCGGCGGGCGCGGCGCGGGACTGGGATATCGTGGCAGAGCGCCTGGCGAATCTCGACGTCGACCGTGCGCGCTTGAACGCGGCGCGTAGCAGCACATTCGAAAGCGCCTGCGAGACCCTGAGCGCCGCCGATCTGCATCATGCACTGCGCGAGATGCTGCACAAGGTCAATCACGCGCTCAACACGGCGCGGCGGCGCACGTCGATCGAGCGTCTTGCCAGCGAGTGCGTGCGTGACGCCCGCCGCAGCCTGAAAAAGCGTGTGCGCCGCGCCAGCAAGGCTGAAAAAGGCGATTACGCCGCGTGGCACGACGTCCGCAAGGCGGCCAAAAAACTCCGTTATACGCTGGAGTTTCTCGCGCCGATGCTGTCGCGTCGCGATACAAAACGATTGAAGCCGCTGAAGCGTTTGCAGAAACGATTCGGAAACCTGAATGATGCGGTCACCGTCGAGCGGCTTATGCAAGATCATCGGGAGATTTTCAAGGACGATGCGAGCGCCGATCAATCGCTCGGCGTTTTGAAGCGTGAACGCAAGCAGTGTCAACGGCGCGCGGCCAGATTGATCGACGCTTGATGGCGTGCGCATGCTGCGGCGCTTCAATGCGAAGTGGCGGCGGAAGCGGCTGAAGAGGCGAGCGGGCCCGCATCGTCCCAACCGCCGCCCAGCGCCTTGTAAAGCGACACCAGATCCGTGCAGACCTGCAGCTTTTGTTGCTGGGCGCTTTGCTGTGCCGTGCTCACCTGGCGCTCAGCATCGAGCACATTGATGAACGACACGATGCCCTTGCGATAACTGTCGCGCGCGAGCCCATACGCGCGTTGCTGATCCGCGACGCTTTCGTCCAGCGAATTCAAGCGTGCCTGATCGGTGCGATAGACCACCAGCGCATTGTTCACGTCACGCAACGCGCCTAGCACGGTCTTGCGATAGTCGAGCGCGGCTTCCTGCTGCTGAAGCTTCGAGAGCCGCAGATTCGACACCAGCGCGCCGCCCTGGAAGATCGGCAGCGATACACTCGGCCCCCATGACCAGAACAGGCTCGCCCAGTGCGCGAGATCGCGCGGTGTGGTCGCGCGCGTGCCCGCCTGCGCGGAGAGCGAGATATCGGGGTAGAACTGCGCGACTGCCACGCCCACATTCGCGGTGGCCGCGTGCAAGGACGCTTCGGCGCGGCGAATATCGGGGCGGCGCCGCGCGAGTGTCGCGGGCAGGCCGACCGGCACGCTGGGCGGCGTACGGGGCAATGCGCCCGCTGGCGATAGCTCGGCGTCCAGCGCGCCCGGCGCCTGTCCCGTTAGCACGGCGAGCGCGTTGAGCGCCTGCGCGATCTGCTGGTCGTATTGCGGCAGCAACGCTTCGGTCTGCGCGCGCTGCGCCTGCGAACGTTCGACATCGAGCTGGCTTTCGAGCCCGTGTTTCGCGGCATTTTGCGCAAGTTCGACGACTTCGTGCTGCTGCTCGATCAGCGCGACGGCGGTGGCGCGCAACATCTGCGCGCCGCGTAACTGCAGATAGGTTTCGGCGACTTCGGCTTCGAGCGAGACTTGTGCGTCGTGTTGCGATTCGATGGCGGCGTCGGTTTGCGCGTTTGCAGCTTCGACCGAGCGGCGCACGCGGCCGAACAGGTCGAGTTCCCATGAAGCGTCAAAGCCCGCCTGCCAGAGACTGATTGGCTTGGTGAGTTCGTCGAGTGCGCCTTGCGCGCCGCGTTCGACAGCGGCGCCCGAGCCCGGCGCGAGCGTATTGATCGGCGAATCCGGCGCGCCGAGCGAATCGACCTTGTTATAGACGCCCGCCGATTCGAGAATGCCTTTGGCGCCGAGTTGTTCGCGTTCGTAGCTCGCGCTCGCGCGCACATTGGGCAGCCCTTGCGAGGCGGCTTGCTGAGTCTGCGCGCGGGCTTCGGCGATACGCACGACGGCAATGCGCAGATCGGGATTGCCCTGCACGGCGCGCGCGATCAGCGTATCCATAACGGGATCATGGAAGCTTTGCCACCAGCGCGGGTCGGGGTCCGATTCGACGGAGGGGTTCGAGCTGGCTTGCGTATCCGCGGGCTGCGTTTGCAGAGCGTTCCAGCTGGCAGGCGCGTTTGCTTCAGGCGGTTTGAAATCCGGCCCAACGGTGCAGGCAGACATAGCGGCTGCAAGTATGGTCATCGAAATGATATGGAGTACAAGGCGCATTTCAATGCCCTCCCGCTCCGCCCGAAGCCTTCACGGGCGAAAACAGCAGCGCGAATGGCACAAAAATCGCGCAATAAACCGCGAGTATTCCGAACACGTCGATATAGGCGAGAATCGTCGCCTGCGAAACAAAGGTTTCGTACAAGTGCCCAGTGGCCGTTTGCAGCGCCTGCGCAAGCGGCACGCCGGTGCTGTCCATCACGGTCCGCGCATTGCGCGCGAGCGTGTCCTGATAGTTCTGCGAGAACGGCGACATATGGCCGGAAAGATGTGCCATCCACGCCTGCGAGCGCTCGCGGATCAGCGCCGTCGAAACCGAAATGCCGATCGAACCGGCCACGTTGCGGAACATCGTAAAGAGCGCGGAGGCATCGTTGTTCAGCGCTCTGGGCACGGTGAGGTAGGCGAGTGTGGTTACCGGCACGAACAGGAAGCCAATCGCCATCGACTGCGCGCTGCGCAGTTTCACCAGCGTCATATAGTCGACATTGGGCGTGAGAATGCGTGCATAAATCAATGCTACGGCTAGCAGAATAAAGCCGGTCATGATGATGAGGCGCGTCTGCACATAAGGCATCAGTTTACTGATGATGGGGATTTCCATCGTTACCAGCAGCGCGCCTGGCGAGAGCACGAGGCCCGCGAGCGTGGCCGTATAACCCAGCTGCTGCTGTGCGAGTTGCGGCACGATCACGGCGCTGCCGTAAAGCACGGTGGCAAAGCCGCCGATCATCACGCAGCCGAGCGCGAAATTGCGGTCGCGCAGGCAGCGCAGGTCCACGACCGGATGCTTTGCATAGAGCAGGCGGAACACCGCGCCCACCATGCCCAGCGCGGCCAGCACCGCGAAGGTCACGATAAAGGGCGAGGAAAACCAGTCGTCGTCTTCGCCGCGATCGAGCATCACCTGAAGGCAACCCAGTCCCACCGCAATCAGCGCGATGCCGGGAAAATCGATGTTGCGCCAGTTCATGCGCTGCCTTGTTTCGCGCACGATCCACGGCGGATCTTCGACAAGTTGCATCACCGCGAAAGTTGTGAGCACGCCCACGGGCACGTTGAGCAGGAACACCCAGCGCCACGAAAAATGATCGGTGATCCATCCGCCTAACGTGGGGCCCATGATCGGCGCGACCACGATCGCGATGGCCGAAATAGAAAACGCGCGGCCGCGCTGGCTGGGATCGAAGGTATCGAGAATGATCGACTGCTGGTTCGGCTGCAGACCGCCGCCGAAAAAGCCTTGCAGCAGGCGAAAAATCACAAGCTGGGCAAGACTCGTTGCCACGCCACACAGGAACGAACAGATTGTGAACGCAACGATACACAGCAGAAAGTAGCGCTTGCGCCCGAGCACGCGGCCAAAGAACGCCGATATCGGCAGCACGATGCCGTTGGCGACCAGATACGAGGTGAGCACCCAGGTGGCTTCGTCGTAGCTTGCGGACATGGTGCCCGCGATATGCGGCAGCGCGACGTTCACGATGGTCGTATCGAGCACTTCCATGAAGGCCGCGAGCGTGACGGCAATGGCAATCAGCCACGGATTGCCAGCGGGACGCCAGTGATGTTGTGCCTGCTTTGCGTCGCTCATCGCCGCGCTCAGTGCGTCAGATAAACCGTGGGTACCACCGAAATGCCCAGCGGCAAGGGCCGGTTGGCGGGCAGGCCCGCGTCGATCACGATCTTGACCGGCACGCGCTGCACGATCTTGACGAAATTACCGGTGGCGTTTTCAGCGGGAAACGCCGAAAAACGCGAGCCGCTGCCCAGCTGGATGCTGTCCACGTGGCCGCGCAAATCGAGCTGCGGATAAGCGTCGATACTGATTTTCACCTTGTCGCCGGGGCGCATGTGGGTGAGCTGCGATTCCTTGAAATTCGCGGTGATCCACGCCTGCGGCGTGACGATCGAAAAGAGCGAGGTGCCCGCCTGCAGGAAACTGCCGAACTGCACGTTGCGGCGCGTGATCCAGCCGTCCGATGGCGCGCGCAGATCGCACCACGCCAGATTGAGTTGTGCGGTCTCCAGTTGCGCCTGGGCCTGCGCAACCTGCTGGCGGCGCTGCTCGACGGCAGCCACCGACTGGCGGATCTGCTGCGGCACGAGGCTCGCGGTTCTCAGTTGGGCTTGCGCGCTCAGCACGTCGGCGTGCGAGCTGCGTTGCTGGGCGGTGGCGGTGTCGATGTTCTGCTGCGTGGTGGCGCGCGGATCGACGCCATGCTGACGCGCGTAATCGGCCTGGGCGCGCGCGAAGTTGGCATTGGCCGTTTCGATCTGCGCACGCGCCTGTTCGTACTGCGCCGGATATTGCACGCGCGCGATATCGAGCTGCGCCTGCGCGGCCAGCAACTGCGCTTTGGCGAGGCCCAGTTGGGCGTTGGCCTGATCGACTTGTGCCTGATAGTCGCGGCGGTCGATTTCGACCATCAGATCGCCTTTGTGGACGAACACGTTGTCGTTGATATTGAGTTGCGTGACGTAGCCAGAGACCTTGGGCGCGATGGTGATGGCGTTGCCGTCGGTGTAGGCATCGTCGGTGCTGACTTCGTTGCGCGTGGCGAACCACCAGACGAATGCGCCCACCGCAATGATCAGCACGATCAGGCCGAGGATGACGAGCGGCTTTTTGCTGGGGCGTTTGCGGGCGGTTTTACCGTTCTTGTCGATGTCTTTTGCGCCACGACGCGGTTTGCCGCGATGCGCGCGCGACCATGCGCGGATGCCTCCGGCTGCGTCGCGCTGCTCAGCCATGAGTGCTTCCGCAGGCGCGCACGAATGCACACGATGCAGCCGGAAAAGGGATCGATTTCATGGGCGCTCGATTGAGGACCGGTCTCGACGATGAGCAAAAGCCCAAGGTGAGCAGCAAGCGGCGTGCCTTGACAATGGATTTCGGCGCGTGTGGGGGCAAGGCACGGCGACTGCGCAAGGAACGAGTGGATGCGCGCCCCGAGCGCGCGGATTTTGCAACGCAGCACGGTTATGCAGGAGCCCATCATGACCAGCACACTCGATCCCGACAACGACGCCGAATCGGCACAACCCTTGCCGCCGGGGCATGACGCCGAAGCGCTAGGTCCAGGCGATTCATCCGATTCCGGTAGTGACACGGTGGGCGCGAAGCGCCATGAATTCGACCGCGATTCCGATATCGACAATCACGCACTGGAAACCGGCGAAGACGAAGCGAAAAGCGATACAGACAGTCACGGCACAGGTGAACGCGCGTCTGCCGATGGTGACGAAACGCTGCGCCCCGATAGCGATGTCCTGCCCGATGAGATCAGGCATACGCCGGACTACTAATGTTTCTTTAATGATGGCATAGTCGTGGCACCCATGATCGATGCGGAGTGCTGCTTCCATGCGTCTTAACGTGCTCTGTGCGAGTGTTGTGCTGCTGGCCGTTGCATCGCCGTGCCTGGCCGCCCAGCCCGAGTGTTTAAATAATGCGCCCACGCAGCGGGCGATGGATGAATGCGTTGGCCGCACCATGCAGGCTTCCGATCAACGCCTCAACGAGACGTATCGCGCATTGCTCGCGAAAGTGGGTAAAGACGGCGGTGCGCGCTTGCGCAAGGCCCAACGCGCCTGGCTGACATGGCGCGACGCGCAATGCAGTTTCAGCACGATGGGCACGAGCGGCGGCAGTATCAATGCGTCGATGTACGGCCTGTGCATCGACGAACTGACTCAGGAGCAGACGAAACGCCTGGACGCGCAACTGCATTGCAAGGAAGGCGATCTTTCCTGCGGCGGCCAATGACACCCGGCGCGCTTTAATCGGTTACCCCTTTAATCGTGCAGCAAGGGCTTCTGGCAGATCACGCCATACCAGCCCAGACCGCGATACGTCTCATAACCCGGCGTGGCCGCAAAAGACACGACCGTGCCATCGAGCGCCTGATAGTAGCCCGTCTTTTTGCCCTCGACCTGAAGGCGAAAGCGTTCGGTGAAAATGCCTTTATCGTCGGAGGCGGCAATCACACGGAACGAAGAATCGACGATCATGCAGCGCGTGCGGCTCCATTCTTCCTCGCTCAAACGCACGCCCTTGACGACCGCACCGGCCTGCGGCGCCCAGTCGAAGAAGATCACGAGCACGCCCAGCACGCGGCCATTGGCGCGGCCGCCTTCGCGAATGGCCGTGGCGTAAGTGGCCACCTGAGCATTGCGCAGGGGGGCAAGCGTTTCGACATCGGTGGCGACATAGTCCGCGCCCGATTTCGTTTTCATCGCCGCTTTAAACCACTCGGTTTCGCCCACCTGCTGGCCGCGCACGGGATATTGCGCGTGGCGTCCGCTGGCGATCACCGCGCCGTGTTCGTCGACGACCCAGAGGTCGCGGTACACCGTGTAACTGTCCAGAATCACCGCCAGGCGCTCGGCGGCGTGGGCGGCCGTGGCTGCGGCATCGGCACTGTCGCGCGCCGCGAGACATTCCACCACCGCCGAATCCGTCGCCCACCAGCGCACATCGCAGGAGCGCTCATAGAGATTGCGGTCGATCACGTCGATCATGTTGAGCGCGAGATCGGCGCAACGCTGGCCGTCGTGCGAGCGCAGACGGTCGATCATGCTGTCGCCCAGTTGCGTGAGCGTGGAAAGCGAGCCGGCGAGATCCTTGTTCAGGGCCGTCGTGATCTCGGAGATGCGTCGCGATACGTGCTTGACCTGGTTCGCGACCACGGCGAAGCCTTTGCCCGCATCGCCGGCGCGCGCCGCTTCGATCAATGCGTTCAGCGCGAGAAAGGTGGTCTCGCGGTTGATATCGTTGATGTCGCTGATCTTGCTGGTGGCGAGGCGTTTGACTTCGTGGGTGAGATCGACAATGGCTTGCGGATTCGACATGCAGAGTTCCGTTACATGAGTGTGAACATGACGGTGCAGCATGCAAGGTTCGGGCCTGTCGATTTCCCTTCGATTGTTGCGTGCGCAAGCGATTCTGAATGATCGCAAACGTTTTGCGTGCAACGATGCGCGGCGAATCTTTCGCCGCGCGTGTCAATGCGTTTTGTTATGCACCAGATTGGTTAGCGGGTGTGCACGGTTTTGGGCGTGTCATCACAGCGCCGCTTGCCCAAGAATCCCGCAATAGAAGGCGTATTCCGCTTGCAGCGCATGCGCCTGATTCACTGCCTTGCGAAAGCCGTGACGTTCATCGGCGTAATAATGGGCTTCGGTTGCAACGCCGTTGGCCTGCAAGGCGCTCACCATGCTGCGCGTCTGGTCGGGCGTGACCACCGCGTCCAGTTCGCCCTGGAAGAAAGCCACGGGCACGCGGATGCGGTCCGCGTGCCATAGCGGCGTGCGGGCGCGATAACGTTCGGCGTCGGCCACGGCATCGCCGATCAGCCAGTCGAGATAATCGGCTTCGAACTTGTGCGTGTGCTGGCCCAAGGTGAGCGGATCGCTCACGCCGTACAGGCTCGCGCCGCCGCGGAATACCTCGCGGAAGGCGAGCGCGCAAAGCGTCGTGTAGCCGCCCGCGCTGCTGCCGCGAATGAAGGCGCGTGCGGGATCGATGCGTTGCTGCGCGGCCAGATGCGCGACCACGTTGCAGGCGTCGTCGACATCCACGACGCCCCAGCTTTCGTGCAGCGCCTGGCGATACGCGCGGCCGTAGCCGGTGCTGCCGCGATAGTTGAGATTGACGACGGCGAAACCGCGCTGCGTCCAGTACGGAATGCGCGGGTCGAAGACCGGATAGCAGGCCGAAGTCGGGCCGCCGTGAATAAAAACGACCACGGGCGGCGCGCCTGCTTCATTGCCGATTGCTTCGGGCGCGTAGAAGTAGGCGTGCGATTCGCTGTCGCCGCTCGCGAAACGCAGTCGCTCGGGCACGGGAATACGCTCGGGCGGCATCATTGGCGATACGTCGGCGAGGACCTGCACGCGGTAATCGTCGCGCCGGATCGCCAGCACGGCGGCGGGGCAGCCTGGCGAGGCCGCGAGGCAGTAGAAGTGCGCGTCGTCCGCTGCGAGGTTGCGAAAGCGGCTGTATTCGGCGGCGAGCGTGTGCAATACGCCAGCGGCGCTGCGATGGCCGAGGACGCCCCAGCCGTCGTCTGTCCATGCGGCGAGGCTCGATCCATCGTCGAGCGCGATCCAGCTGCGTCCGCCCAGTTGCCAGGGCGCCGATGCGTGATCGGCCGATGCTGCGGGCAACGCCTGAAGTGTGCCGTCCTGCTCGCGCCAAGGCTGCCAGAAGCCGCCGCGATCGCTCAGGCAATAGAGCGTGCCGTTCGCGTCGAATTGCGGCTGCTGCAGGGCGTCTTCGATATCCGCGCCGGCGATCGTGCGGGCGGGCGACCACGCGCCGTGCGCATCGCGTTCGCGGCTGCGCAGTTGTGTGGCGGTCCAGGGTTGATGCGGGCGTTGCCATTCGATCCACGCGAGGCGTGCGCCGTCGGCGCGCAGGCAGGGCGCGGCGTAAAAATCGGCACCTTCGGCGAGAACCGTGCGCGCGCCATCGGCCAGTGCAATCGACACGAGCCGATGCGTGCTGCCGTCTTCTTCCACGGCCAGCACTGCGCCTGCGTTAAAGCGCAGATCGCCGTAACGCAGGCCGGGCCGTGTGAGCGCCACGGGAGCCGGTTCGCCATCGATCGTCTGCCGATAAAGCTGCTGATCTTTTTCGTTCGCAAATACTACGGCATCCTCAGCAATGCAGAACGACCCGCCACCGTATTCATAAACGCGCCCGCGCACGCTGAAGCCATCGGGCGTGAGGCATCGTGCGGGCGATCCGCTGCACCAGTGCCACAGGCGCGTGGCGGCATCGGCGGGATCGTAGGCGGTCCAGAAGACGCCGCGCGCCGATGCCGCCAGTTCGCCGAAATCCTTGCCGGCGGCGACGGCCTGTTCGGCGCTGACGCGCTCAGGGTTTGCTGAGTTCGCGGGAGTTCCTGTCATTGCGGAAGATGAGTTGCTGGATCGGTTGCACGGGTTGCGCGGCTTCGCTGCGGGCCTGCACGATGATGCGATGTTCGGACGACTTGCTGCAAACCGGGTCCGTATTCGCCGCATCGCCGGTCAGCATGAAGGCCTGGCAGCGGCAGCCGCCGAAGTCTTTCTCTTTCTCGTCGCACGAGCGGCACGGCTCGGGCATCCAGCTATTGCCGCGGAAACGATTGAAGCCAAACGATTCGTACCAGATGTGGCGCAGATCGTGATCGCGCACGTTGGGGAATTCGATCGGCAGCATGCGCGCGCCGTGGCAGGGCAGTGCCGTGCCGTCCGGCGTGACCGTCAGGAAGATGCTGCCCCAGCCGCCCATACAGGCCTTCGGGCGCTCTTCGTAATAGTCAGGCGTCACGAAGATCAGCTTGCACGGGTTGCCGCTGGCTTCCAGTTTCTCGCGATATTCGTTGGTGATGCGTTCGGCGCGTTCGAGCTGCTCGCGGGTGGGCAGCAGCATCGCGCGGTTGAGCTTGGCCCAGCCGTAGAACTGACAGGTGGCCAGTTCGACGAAATCCGCTTCGAGCGCAATGCACAACTCGATAATGCGGTCGATATCGTCGATGTTGTAGCGATGCGTGACGAAGTTCAGCACCATCGGATAGCCATGCGCCTTCACGGCGCGCGCCATCGCGAGTTTCTGCGCGAACGCCTTGCCCGAACCGGCGAGCATGTTGTTCACTTCCTCGTCGCTCGACTGGAAGCTGATCTGGATGTGATCGAGTCCGGCGCGCTGGAAATCGGCGAGCTTCTGCTCGTTCAGGCCGATGCCCGAGGTGATCAGGTTGGTGTAATAGCCGAGCTTGCGCGCTTCGGCGATGAGGTCCGCCAGATCCTTGCGCACCAGCGGCTCGCCGCCGGAGAAGCCGATCTGCGCGGCGCCCATCTGGCGCGCTTCGGTCATTACGCGAATCCATTGCTCCGTGGTCAGTTCTTCGCCCTGGCGCGCGAAGTCGAGCGGGTTGGAGCAGTACGGGCATTGCAGCGGGCAACGGTACGTCACCTCCGCGAGCAGCCACAAGGGCAGGCCCACGGCGGGTTGAGGGGCGGCAGTGAGGCTTTCGTCAGACAAGATCGATCCAGTGCTTTTCGCGGGCGACCAGCATGAATTGCTCGACGTCTTCGCCCAGTTCGGGCACGCCCGGGAATTGCGTGTCCAGATGCGCGACGATCGCAGCGACCGTTCGCGTGCCATCGATCAGACCGCCAATCGCCGCGGCGCTGTCGTTCAGCTTGATCATGCCTTCAGGATAGAGCAGAACGTGGGCGTTCTGCGCCGGTTCGAACTGGAAGCGATAGCCACGCCGCCAGACGGGCTTGAGATTGCGGTCGAAAGTGCTCACAGTGCGATCCCCTTGTGCCAGACGCGTTCGTTCGTGACCGTATGATACGGCGGACGGTTCAGATCGTAAGCCATCGTCATCGCATCGAGCATGGTCCAGAGAATGTCGAGCTTGAATTGCAGAATCTCCAGCATGCGCTGCTGGCTTTCATACGTCGTATAGTGCTGCAGCGTGATCTGCAGGCCGTGTTCGACGTCGCGGCGCGCCTGGCCCAGACGCGAGCGGAAATATTCATAACCGCGCGGGTCGATCCACGGATAGTGCGTAGGCCAGGTATCCAGACGCGATTGATGGATTTGCGGCGCAAACAATTCGGTGAGCGAACTACTGGCGGCTTCCTGCCAGCTCGCACGGCGCGCGAAATTCACGTAAGCGTCGACCGCAAAGCGCACGCCCGGCAACACCAGTTCCTGCGAGCGCAGTTGATCGGGATCGAGGCCGACGGCTTCGCCAAGACGCAGCCACGCTTCGATACCGCCATCTTCGCCCGGCGCGCCATCGTGATCGAGCAGACGCTGAATCCACAGGCGGCGCACTTCGCGATCGGGACAGTTGGCGAGAATCGCCGCGTCCTTCATCGGAATGTTGACCTGGTAGTAGAAGCGGTTCGCGACCCACCCCTGAATCTGTTCGCGGGTCGCGCGGCCTTCGTACATCGCCACGTGATACGGGTGGTGAATGTGATAGAACGCGCCTTTGGCGCGCAAGGCCTGTTCGAATTGCTCGGGAGTGAGGGCGGGCTGGCTCATGTTTCGGTCCAATTCCAATGAAAGCTGCTGCAAGGATCGCTTCAGCAGCGTGATGCAAAGGCGGCGCGCAGCAAGCGGGGTTGTCGCCCGCGCGCCATGCCGGTGTTACAGATCGATGCTCATGCCGTCGAAGGCGACTTCGACATCGCGGCGCGCGAGTTCGGCGCGCTCCGGCGAGTCTTCGTCGAGGATCGGATTCGTGTTGTTGATGTGCGTGAGAATCTTGCGCGCGCGCGGGAATTGCTCGAGTACTTCGAGCATGCCGCCGGGGCCGCTCTGCGCGAGGTGGCCCATTTGCCGGCCCGTGCGCGTGCCCACGCCGCGGCGCTGCATTTCGTCGTCGTGCCAGAGCGTGCCGTCCACCAGCAGGCAATCGGCTTCGTGCATACGCGCGAGCAGCGCTTCGTCGACTTCACCCAGACCCGGCGCGTAGAACAGCTTGCCGCCCGTGCGCGTGTCCTCGATCACGAGGCCGATATTGTCGCCCGGATGCGGATCATGCCGATGCGGCGAATAAGGCGGCGCCGCGCTGCGCAGCGCAAACGGCGTGAAGCGCAGATTCGGGCAGGCCGGAACGGTGAAGGCTGCGCCCGAAATGATCGGGTTCCAGCGCAGGCCGCCGTTCCAGTGCGTGAGCATGGGGAACAGCGGGAAGCCGGTGTTGAGGTCTTCGTGGACCATGTCGGTGCACCAGACTTCGTGCGGGCAACCTTCGCGCAGGCTCAGCAGGCCGGTCGTGTGGTCGATCTGGCTGTCCATCAGCACGATGGCCGCGATGCCGGTGTCGCGCAGTGCGCGGCCCGGTTGCATCGGCGCAAAAGCCTGCAGTTGGGCGCGGATATCGGGCGATGCGTTGCAGAGAACCCAGGATTCGCCATCGTCGGAAACGGCGATCGACGACTGCGTGCGCGCCTTCGCGTTGAGGCGGCCGTTACGGAAGCCCGCGCAGTTCGCGCAATTGCAGTTCCACTGAGGAAAGCCGCCGCCGGCTGCGGAGCCGAGAATGTGAATATGCATGCTTGCTGAGAAAGACTGCGGAAGGCCAGAGGGGATCCGCTCAAGAGAAATAGCCCCGGCAGGCCGGGGCTACTCAGATACTGCTGACGCTGTGCTTAGCGGTTCGAAATGTACATCGTGATTTCAAAACCGAAACGCAGGTCGGTGTAAGCGGGCTTGGTCCACATGGCGGAACTCCTTGAAAAAATGGATGGGCAGGCGGACGTCCGGCAAAGCACTGACTCGGTCAAAACTACGCGGACACACCGGACAAAGGGGGAACGAGAGGCTCATGCGGGCAGGCGGAATGAACTGCACGCCCGACACGCTATGCGCCGCAATTCTCCTCGCGCGTATCGTATCAAATTTGCGCGCGGCACGACGTCGCGGCGCGCACGATCGGCCCTGAAAAACCGTGCAAAGCGCTGAAAAAGGCCACTCGAAACACTCTATTTCGTTTGCCGCAATATTTGCCGGGAAATCGTCAGGAAAGCGCACGAAAACCCGTACGAAAAATGAAACGGCCGTTTCAGCGGATCGAAAGCTAGATGATCTTGAACAGGGTGGTGAACATGTCGGGGCCGGGTTGTGTGTCGGCTTCGGTTTTGCCGCTGCGTGTGCGTTTGGGTGCGGGTTTGCGTGCGTTTGCTGGATTGCTTTGCTTATCGCTGGCGGCCGGGCGGCTGCCCGTATAAACCGCACGCGGGCGGATCAGATGCGGATTTTCGCGCTGCTCCAGCGCGTGCGCGATCCAGCCCACCGAGCGGCCCAGCGCAAACAGCCCGAACGCGGCACCCAAGGGCAGCCCTAAATGCCGCCGCACGGCAACCAGCGCGAGATCGAGCGACGGTTGCGCACCGATCAACGTACTGCCCAGCTCCATCAGCGTTTTCCATTGCGGATGATCCGGCAGCACGCGCGCGAGCAGGCAGGCGGCGCGCACATCGCCATCGGGATAAAGCGGGTGGCCGAAGCCGGGCAGGTCGTCGCCGCGTGCGAGGCGTGCGTGCAGCCGCGTTTCGGGATCGATATCGCCGAGTTCGTCCCACAGCGCTTCGCCGCGCGCCGTGGTGGCGCCGTGGCGGCCGCCAGACAATCCCGCGAGTCCGCCGATTACCACCGAGCGCAGACTTGCGTCCGTCGATGCGATGCAGCGCGCGGTAAAGCTCGAGGCATTCAGTTCGTGATCGGCGCACAGCACCAGCGCCATGCGGATCAATTCCGCGCCTGCTTCGCCGACGCCCCAGGCGCGCGCGCATTGTTCGTGGATCGGCGCGGTATCGGGTGCGGTGCGCAACAGGCAGGCGGCCAGCAGGCGCACGAGATCGCCGCAGCCTTGCTTCTCGCTCGCCGCGTTGCGCTGGCCGATGGCCGTGGGCGCGTCTTCGCTCGCCACCGCAAAGAGCGGCAGCAGCGCCTGTTCCGCGCGTTGGCCGCGATAGTGGTCGAGCAGGGTGTTGAAGATATCGGGCGCTTGCGGCGCGTGGGACGCGAAGGCGCTGTTTTTATCGCATTGCCAGAGCAGCGCGGCGATGTCTTCGAGACTGGCGTGTTTCGCCAGATCGAGCGCATCGACGCCACGATACGAGAGCCGCCCGTCTTCGATCAGCGTGATGCCCGATTCGAGCACCGGCGCGCCCCAGTCCAGCGCCGCGCGCGCCACTTCTTTCGGATTGCGTCCCCGCGCACGTTCGGCGGCGAGGCGCTCGACTTCAGCCGCGAGATAACGGCTCTCGCGCGAGGCCGGATCGCTTTCGGCGCGCAGCAGGCCACGGCTCACGTAAGCGTAGAGCGTCTGGCGCGAGACGCCCAGGCGCGTGGCCGCCTCGGTCGAAGTGAGATAGATCGGCATGGTGGTTGGTCAATGACGGTTCGCTCGCATGGCACCCAGCATAAACAAGCTCGCGGCTTCATGCCGTTGGTGCGATCCGCGCGTGCGCGTCAGGCGCTGAAATCACGCCATTGCGGCTGCAAAAACAACCGTGGCCGCGCTAAAACGCCGCAAATCGCGCCAATTAAAAAAACTTACATCTGGCCGATGATGTTGCCATACTCGCCGTCCCCTAAGCTGTCCGCACATCGTTTCGAACCCGAAAACCCTACCGGATGGCCCACATGCATGCGTCTCTGCGATACCTGGCTGCGCTGGCCGCAGCAACCGTGAGTCTGGCCGCTTTCGCCGGGCCACGCCTGACTCCGCAACAATGCGCCGATTACCCGTTCAAGCACGTCGCGGCCGGTAAGGTCACGCATGCGCAATTGATGGGCGAACTGGCCGAACTCGAAGCGCGCGGCTATAACCCCGGCGACGACAACGGCGTCTACCCGAGCGATCTGCAAGCCGCGCAAAAATCCCTGACCGCCGACTACGGCGCCGATTGCCTCAAGCTCCATCACAAGACCTGATGCTTTATCGACGGCATAAAAAAAGGGCAGCGAAATCGCTGCCCAAACTTTTGCGTGTTGCCTGAAACCGTAAAACGCGCGGCTTAGAACGCGATCGCGATACCGAACATGGCGACGAACTGATTGCCCGTCGACGACGCCGAGGTGTTCTGCGAGTCGCCGACCATCGCCACGGCATCGACGAGATCGCCCGCGCCATTCGCGCCCAGCGTCTGGCCCGAAGCGTGCTGATAGGCCTGAATGGTGTACAGCGTCGTGCGCTTCGAGAGGTGATACATCTCGCGCAGCGAAACCTGCTGATAGCGCGCGGCATCGTGAATGCCGTTCGCCGTGGACGCGCGCGTATAGCTATAGCCGCCCGACACTTCGATCGGCGTGCTCACGTGGTAGCTCACCAGCGCGCCGTAGGTATTGAACACGGCGGTATCGGTGAAGAGCGAATGGCCGCCCGGACGATACACCACGTTCGAATAGTTCACGCCGAACAGCAGATTGCCGTACGTGTACGTGGCCAGCGCCGCCGCGTGCTGAACCGTGCGCGCCGACAGATAACCGGTATTGATGGTCGAATGCGGGAACGTGGCGCTCGCGCTGGGATCGAAGCCGCCCGTGTATTCGGTGTTGTCCATGCGCAGATAGCCGAGGCCAACCGAAAGCGGGCCGCCATCGTAACGCAGTGCCGCGCTGAACATGCTGCCGCTTTTCATGCTGCCAGCCACGCCGCCAAAACCATACTGCACGCTGCCGCGCACGCCATGAATCGAAGGCGATGTGTAGGTAACCGAACTATTCGCGCGGATGTCGGTATCGAAACCGTCGATATCGCCCGGATGCGCGCCGGTTGCGCCGGTCAGGTAGGTGACCGGGCCGAGCGTGCCGGCGAGCAGATAGTAAGGCGTGTACTGGCGGCCCATCGTCAGCGTGCCCAGACGGCTGTCCTGCAGACCCACGAACGCATAGCGGTTGAACGCGAGACCGGCCGACTGCTGCGCGCCGGTGCCCGGGTCAAATCCTTCCTGCAGATCGAAAATCGCGTTGAGCGTCGAGCTGAGTTGCTCCGAGCCCTTGAAGCCAAACTTCGATGCGTACAGATTGCCGTTGCGCATGTACACGTTCGAGTGGCCGCCCTGGTTGTTCGCGTAGGTGATGGCTTCGTCCACGTTGCCGTACAGCGTCAGGCTGTTCTGCGCCATGGCCGGCTGGGAGATGGCGGCGGCGCACACGAGCAGCGAACCGCCCCAGAAAAAGTGTTCTGATTTCATCGTCAACCCTGATATCGACCCGGATGATGTCGGCCGCGCGGCCGGCGATTCCGGATTCTGAAGAATTATTTGAACTGAGTAGTTAAAAATTGCGCTGCTGATAAAGCAGCAGGGGCGCGTATGGTACGCGCCCCTGCGGGCCGGAAATCAATCTGTTCCGGCGTGATGGCTTAGTGCGTCTGCGGCAGGGCGTAAGCGATCACGTAGTCGCCGCGATCCGGCGACTGGCGTGCGCCGCCTGCCGAAATCACGATGTACTGCTTGCCGTCGATCGTGTAGCTCATCGGCGTGCCCTGGCTGCCCACCGGCAGACGGGCCTTCCAGACTTCCTTGCCGGTCGAGCTGTCGAACGCGCGCAGGTAGTAATCCTGGGTCGCGGCGAAGAACACCAGACCGCCGCCGGTCGTCAGCGAACCGCCGATGGTCGGCATGCCGATCGGCGTGGGCATGTGCATCTGCACGCCGTAGAGGCGCGTGTCCTTGACCGTGCCGAGCGGCACTTGCCACGCCACGCTGCGCGTCTTCAGGTCGATCGCCGTGAGGCTGCCGAACGGCGGCTTCTGGCACGGAATGCCCAGCGGCGAGAAGAAGCGGTCCTTCGTCACCGAGTACGGCGTGCCGCCGAGCGGCACGGCGCCCATGCCTGCGTTGACGGCTTCGTTACCGTCCGAGGTGCCGCCGCGCTGCTTTTCCTTCACCAGATGGACCCACAGGCCCAGACGCATGTCGTTCACGTAGATCATGCCGGCGTTCGGGTCGTACGACAGACCGCCCCAGTTCATGCCGCCGAGCGAACCCGGGAAGCTCAGTGCGTAATCCGTGCCCGGCGCGGTGAACAGGCCGTCGTAGCGCAGGCCGCGGAAGGTGATGCGGCACATCAGCTGGTCGATCGGCGTGACGCCCCACATGTCGGCGTCCTTGAGCACTTCAGCGCCGATCTGCGGCATGCCCACGGAAACCGGCTGCGTCTTCGCGTACGGCTCGTTGAAGATCTTCGAGGGCTTGACGGGTTGCTCGATCACCTTGGTGAGCGGCTTGCCGGTCAGGCGGTCGAGCACGAACAGCTGGCCCATCTTCGTACCGATGATGAGCGCCGGCACCTTCTTGCCGTCATCCATCGGGAAGTCGATCAGCGTCGGCTGCATCGGCACGTCGTAGTCCCAGAGGTCGTGGTGGACGGTCTGGAAGTGCCATTTTTCGGCGCCGGTGGTGGCGTCGAGCGCGAGGATCGAGCCGCCGTACTTCTCGTCGAGGTCGGTGCGCTTGACGCCCCACAGGTCGATCGCGGCGTTGCCGACCGGCATGTAGACGGTGTTCGAGGTCGCGTCGTAGGTCATCGGCGCCCACACGTTCGGCGTCGAACGCGTAAAGATCTTGCCGGGAGCCGGTGCCGCGTGATCGTCCGGATTGCCCGGATCGAACGCCCACTTCATCTTGCCGCTCATCACGTCGAAGCCGCGGATCACGCCGCCAGGCATGTCGAGCGCGACGTTGTCGGCGACGCGCCCGCCCACCACCACGGTCGTCCCCGCGACGGTCGGCGCCGAAGTCAGCTGATACAGCGGGCTCTTGGCGCTGCCGAGGCCTGCCTTCAGGTCGATGATGCCGTGATCGCCGAAGTCGTCGCAGAGCTTGCCGTTGTCGGCGTCGAGCGCGACCAGCTTCGCATCGATCGTGTTCATGTAGATACGACGACGGCAGGCGGCGGGGTCACCCGACGCTTCGATCGCCGAAACCGGCGTCGAACCGGTCACCGTGGGCTGCACGAGCGGCTTGGTGCTGTCGAAGTAGGCGAGGCCGCGGCAACGTACCCAGACCGTGGTTTTGGTCGGGAATGCGTGGCGCCATTTTTCGGTGCCGCTGGCGGCATCGACGGCGATCACGGTGTTGTGCGGCGAGCACAGGAACAGCGTCTTGCCCACCTGGAGCGGCGTTTCCTGGTCTTCCGAGCCGCCGCCGTCCGGGCTGAGCGGCGTGTCGCCGGTGTGGAACGTCCAGGCGACCTGGAGATCCTTCACGTTGTCGCGGTTGATCTGCGCAGCGCCTGCGAAGCGGTCGCCGCCGGCCGAGTGGCCGTATGCAGTCCAGTCGCCCATGCCAGCGGTGCCGGCGATCGGCGTCGTGGTTTCGGTGCCGAACTTGCCGTGCGGCACGAACATGCCGTACACGAACGCGGCGTTGAAGAGCGCCAGCACAGCGGCGATGCCGAAGGCCGCGCGGCAGGCCGGAGCCTTGCCTTCGCTCTTGCGCAGCAGGGGGATGAACAGCGCGAGCAGCATGCCGATCATCGAGAACATGAAGATACGCGCGTTGAGCTGCCAGAAGTCGAAGCCCACTTCCCACACGGCCCACAGCGCCGTGGCGATCAGGAAGACGAGGAAAATCGTGAAGGCGTTCGAGCGGCGGCGCACGAACTGCACGCCGGTGGCGCACAGCGCGAGGCCGGCCAGCAGGTAATACCAGCTGCCGCCACGGGCGATCAGCATGCCGCCGCCAATGAGGAAATAAAGGCCCAGCAGCAGGCCGACGGCCCCTACCAGGGTCAGGCCGACACGCGCGGCCTTTGGAATCTGTTTATCTGAGTCTGTTGGTTGCTTCGACATCGTTTCGTTCTCGAATGGAGGCTAAAGGCTCGCCTCGCAGTCGGCTGACCTGCGACCATTTGTAATGGGGCGCAACCGTCAAGCCTTGTGCTAGATTAACCAGTTGGTACATTTTATTAAGAAAAACGAAATCCTGCCCGCAAATTCGCAGCACTGTGGTGCAAATGACCTTTACGGAAGGCCGAATAGCGCGCGCGAAGGGGCGGAGCGGATGCAGGCGGACGCGATGCGCCGCGGCGGCAAGGCCGCCAGATCAGCTAAAAAGAAGGGGATTCGGCGAGGCGGCGGGCTTCATTCCCAAGCCCGCGCAAGGCGTCGATGCGATCGCGCTCAGGCGAGCAGCGAGAGGGTGGTTTCCAGCACCGTGCGCTTGAACTGCTCCGGGTTGTCGGGCAGCGAGGAGAACGCCCGCATCAGGTGACCGTAGCCCACGGTCTTGCTCACGCCGTTGAGCAGCACGAAAAACAGCATGTCGGCGTCCTTCACCTTGAGCACGCCCTGTTTCGCGGCATCGTCGAGCAGCGGCACCAGCACGTCGTAATAGGGCCGCATGAGTCGTTCGACGAGGAAATCCATGCGCGCGCCTTCTTCCGTCGCGGCCGTCGAGAAAAACAGGCCGATATCCGGTTCCTCGAACACCTTGTCGATATAGATTTCCATGGCGCGGTCCACCCGCGCCTTCGCGTCCAGATCGGCGTCGCGCAGGGCGCCCGTGCCTGCGATCATCGGCCGGGCATGCTCGGCGATCTGCTCGACCACGGCAGTCCACAGCGCTTCCTTCGAGCCGAAATGATGCGCGAGCAAAGCGGGATCGACGCCCGATTCGCGCGCGATCTCGCGCACGCTGGTGGCGTCGTAGCCGCGCGTGCCGAAGGTCTTGCGCGCGTTGCGCAGCAGCACATCCCGGCCGACCGAGGCGTCCTGCGCCGGCCGCCCGCGGCCGCGCCGCACCGGCGTGGGCGTTGCAGTTGCTGATGCCGTGACCTTCTCTTTCATGCCGATGAGCATTCCCGTTTTTCGATGGACGTGAGTGTACCCGAGCGCGCGCGCTCAACCGGCGGCACAGCGGCTCGCGCGGCACGGCGAAACGTTTGACATGGATCATGGCGAGGGTTTACCATCGATTTTTATTCATTGCGTGTTGAATTAAACATGACGAATCCGGTACGCATCGTAATCGTGGGTGGTGGCATCGCGGGCATCCTGCTGGCGACGAAGCTGGGTGACACGCTCGGGCGCGCGGGCAAGGCCCGCATCACGCTGATCGACAAAAGCCCGACGCACATCTGGAAGCCGATGCTGCACACGATCGCGGCCGGCACGCGCGATGTGCAACAACAGCAGGTGATCTTTCTCGCGCACGCCAGCGAGCACGGCTATAGCTACGAGCCCGGCGAAATGCTCGGGCTCGACCGCGCGCGGCGTCGCGTGCAACTGGGCGCGCTCACTTCGCCCGATGGCAGCACGGTGCTGGAGCCGCGCGAAGTCGGATACGACGTGCTGGTGCTCGCGCTGGGCAGCCGGGCGAACGATTTCGGCGTACCGGGCGTCGCGGGCAACTGCTATTTCATCGACAGCCAGAAGCAGGCGGAAACCTTCAACGAAGCCTTGCGTGCGCGCGCATTTCGCAGCGTCGCGCGCGACGAGGCGCTGCGCGTGGCGATCGTCGGCGGCGGGGCGACGGGCGTCGAGCTGGCGGCGGAACTCAGCCGTCTGCTGGAAGTGGCCAGCGCTTATGGCGATGCCTCGATCCGCGAGCGTCTGCAATTGACGCTGCTGGAGAGCGGCCCGCGCATTCTGGGCGCGTTTCCGCCGAACATTTCCGCGTCCAGCCAGCGGCAACTCGAAAAGATCGGCTTCAGCGTGAAGACCGGCACGCGCGTCACCGAGGCGACCGAAAGCGGTTTCGTCTACGACGGCGGCGCGCTCGCGCAAGCGGATCTGATGGTCTGGGCCGCCGGCGTGAAGGCGGCGGATTTCCTCAATGGCCTGGGCGGCCTCGCGACCAACCGCGCGAACCAGATCGTGGTCGGCCCGACTTTGCAATCCACGGAGGACGACCATGTGTTCGCAGTCGGCGACTGTTCCAGCCTCACGCCGGCCGGCGCCGAACGCGCACTCGCGCCCACCGCGCAGGTCGCCACGCAGCAGGCCGAATTTCTCGCGCGCCATCTGCCGGGCTGGCTCGCAGGCAAGCCGATGCCCGAGTTTGCGTTTCATGATTTTGGTTCGCTGGTCTCGCTAAGCGATTACGATGCGTTCGGCACGCTCGGGCGCTTCGGGTTCTTCCGTGGCGGCTTTATTCGCGGACGCCTCGCGCAACTGAGTCATGCGATGCTGTATCGGCGTCATCAGCAGGCTTTGCATGGTTTGCGCAAGGCAACGCTGCTGTGGACGGCTGAGCGCATCAACGGCTGGGTGCAGCCGAAAATTCGCCTCGCCTGATCGATCGACATAAAAAACCGCCGCGCACCATCGTCATGGATGGTGCGCGGCGGTTTTAATTTAATTGGTTAGCGTGACTAACTAAATGATCTTACGCGGGGCACATTGTCGAGCGCCCATAACGCGCGTGCCATAGTCCGAGTTCCTGCTCGTGCTCGGCCACGCGTCGCGGGACGGCATCGCGCAGAAACTCCACCAGCGTTCGAATCTTTGCGTCGAGGTATTGGCGCGATGCGTACAACGCAAAGACGTTGACCGGTTTGAGGCGCGCATGCGGCAGCACCTGCACCAGCGTGCCGTCGCGCAGACCTTGCAGCGCAGTTGGAATCGGCAGCATGCCGATGCCCATGCCCGCGCGGATCGCTTCGCCCAGCGCCTCGGCGATATTCACCGTGAAGGGCGCTTCGCGCGCGGGACGGAACGATTGCTCGTGACCGTCGGCGTCTTCGAAAATCCACGGCGTCGAGGGCAGATCCTGATGCGTGAGCTGCACGCAGGTATGCGCTTCGAGATCGGCGATCGAGGCGGGCGTGCCGCGTCGCGACAAATATTGCGGCGACGCGCACAGCACCGAGCGCGACAAACCCAGCCGCTGCGAAACCAGCGACGAATCCTTGAGACTTTGCGCGACTACGATCGCTACGTCGAAGCGCTCTTCGAGCAGATCGGGCGTACGCTGGGCAAGAACCAGATCGACGGAAACGCCTTCGAATTGCTGCGTGTAGCGCGCGAGCAGCGGTGTGAGGTAATGCTGGCCGAAACCTGCTGTCGCATGCACGCGCAGGCGGCCGTTGGGTTGCGCGGCGGCGCCCATGGCCTCGGCATCGGCGAGATCGACCTCGTTGAGAATGCGCTCGCAATGCTCCAGATAGCGGCGGCCCGCTTCGGTCAACGAGATCTGGCGCGTGGTGCGATTGAACAGGCGTGTCTGCAGACTGGCCTCGAGTTCCATGATCGCGCGCGACACGGCGGCGGTACTGAGGGACGCGCGCGCGGCGGCTTTGGCAAAGCCGCCGGCTTCTGCGACGCCCACGAACATCTTCATGCTGCCCAGCTTGTCCATCGGATTCGGCTTCTGTGAAGGTTCTTCGGGAACGACGGCACGCTTGTGGCGCGCACTAATATTCAACGCATGATGAAATAATTTTACTGCGACAGCCGGGCAGATGTCAAAGGCGAGGCGATCAATGCCAGAACAGGGCGATCAGGATGATGATCGGAATCGGCACGCCGAGCATATAGAGAAGAATCGAGCGCATGTCAGTCTCCTGAGAGGTTTCGTCACGTCGCGTGACGTTGGAACGATCGCTGTGGAGCGGTCAGAATTCGCGCAGGCGGCCGCCTACGGTTGCCATGTAACTCGCGGCGAACGCACCCATCAGCAGCGAGATAAACAGCCAGAGCGTGGCGTGGATGGTGGCTTTGCGGGCGGCGTCGGCGGCGGCGCGTGCGGCGCTTTCCATTGCGTTCATCTTGTCCTGCAGGCGCGTGTAGGTCGTGTTCACGCGGGCCTGTGCATCGCTGGGCGAAAGGCCCGTGCGTTGCGCGACGACCTGGGCGACATAGCGCGAGTCTTCAGGCGAAAGCGCGCCGCCCGAGGGCAGGGCGTTGAGGAAGATGCGCGCGATTTCCTGCTTTTCCGTGACGGAAGCGAGCGCCTGTTCCGGGCGCGTTTCCACCTGCGCCGATGCGCCTTCGACCGGACGCAGCATGCCGTCGATCAGATAGCCGACCGGCCAGGTTTGCCACGCGGTCTGCGCATTGCCGCGATCGACGGCGCCAAGGCCCGCTGCCGAATGTGCGCCGGTTTCGGCGATAGTCAGCGCCGCCGTGCGCCCGATGCCCGATACCGCCGAGGCCAGCAGGCCGGCCGTCACGAGCGTGGCCAGCGCCCAGGCGAGAAAGCCGTGGGCGGTGTCGCGGAAGTGGGTTTCATCGCCGCTGATGAGCGGCCAGTGGCGGCGCAGACGTCCGGCCAGATAGCCGCCGAGACCCGAGGCCATGATCTGCGAAACGCACACCCAGATGACCACGGCCGCGCCGAAGGTTTTTGCATGCGCGCCGCTGCCGGGCCACGGTGAGAGCGACGATAAACCGAGCCCCGTGCCGAGCGTGAGCAGGATCAGCGAGAACGCCGCCATACCCACGGCTCCCGCGAGTATCGCGCCCCACGAAACGGCCTCGCGAGGCAGGCCGTGTTGCGATGCCACAAGCGGCGTCTCGACGCCCGCGCCCAGTGTCGTCTGATTCATGGCTGCTCCTTTCGTGCGGTGAGGCGGTCGGCGGCATCGCCCGGGGTTTGCCGGGTGCGTGCCTGACCACTGCAGGGCACTAGAGCAGAATGCGTGCCGCGCCCTGGCCGCTGGCGCAACTGAACACTTTGATGCCGACTGCACCTTCGGCGACGAACGAGGCGGGATTTGCCGATGCAGCGTTTAGCCGATCTCTCCCGAACGAAACAAGGCCGAAGTCATGCAGGACTGCCTGAACTGATATTGGCAACCGGCTCGCCCATCATGCTCTCGCTCCGCGCAATGCAAATGCTCCGGCCACACACGCGAGCATGGCGAGACCCGCAATCAGAAACGTATCGCTGTATGCCATCAGCAACGCTTCGCGCATGACGCGCTGATTGATCAGCGCGAGCGCCGTTTCATACGTGCCGTCAACACGCCCGCGCGGCAGTCCGTCCACGCGCGGTATAGGCAGCCGTGACACCGCGCGCGCGAGCAGCACCATATGCTCCTGAAATGCCTGCGCATAAGGCGTCACCGCTTCGCCGATACGCGCCGCATGCAGCTTTTGCCGCTCGACCACCAGCTGGCTGACGAGCGCGATGCCAATCGCGCCGCCCACGTTGCGCACCATATTGAATACGCCCGATGCCGAACCCAGTTGCGCCTTGTCGATCCCGTTGACGGCCATCACCGAAAGCGCAATCACCACAAACGACTGCCCCACGCCGCGCACGATCAGCGACGGCACGATGACATTGCGCGCCGAATCGGCATCGAGATGAATGTTCATCAAACATCCTGCCGCAACCAGCAGAAAGCCAAGCGCAATCACGCTGCGCGGACTCGTGCGGCGCATCAGCGGCGGTGTGAGAAACGACATGACGAACTGCACGAGCCCATAGGGAATCATCACCATGCCGATATCGCGCGCGCTATAGCCTTGCGCCTCGGCCAGATAATTCGGCACCAGAAACACGACGCCAAACGCCACCGCGCCGAATAGAAACTGCATCAGGCTGGCAAGGCCAAAGTTATAGCCGGCAAGCAGGCGCAGATTGATAAACGGTTGCGCGCGGCGCACCTCGATCACGACGAACGCGATCAGGCCGAGCGCTGCAATACACGCAAGCAGCACGATGCCGCTCGACGCGAACCAGTCCTTGCGCTCGCCTTCTTCAAGCACGATCTGCAGCGCGCTCAGACCGATGGCCATGGTCAGGATGCCGGGCCAGTCGGCGCTGCGCAGTTTTTTCGTATCGACGGCAACCGGGCGGATCGCCCATGCAATCGCCGCGATCAGCGCCAGCGCGGGCGGAATCTGAAGATAGAAGATCCAGCGCCATGAATAGGTATCCGTGAGCCAGCCGCCCAGCGACGGCCCCGCCGCCTGCGCCACGTTATTGGCCACCGCAAAGAGCGCCATCCCGAGCGGATGACGCGACTTCGGCAATTCGGTGGCGATCAGCTGGAACGAGAGCGGAATCAGCACGCCGCCGAATGCGCCCTGCAAGGTGCGGGCGACAATCATCGTGCCGATCGTCGGCGCCAGCGAGCAGGCCAGCGAGAACGCCAGAAACCCGGATGCGCCCACCAGCAGCACCCGGCGCGCCGAAAACACCTGCACGAGCCAACCCGTGAGCGGAATCACGACGATCTCCGCGACCAGATAGGCGGTGGTGATCCACGATCCTTCTTCGAAGCTCGCGCCCAGCGAGCCGCGTATGTCGGGCAGCGAGGCGTTGGTGACGTGAACGTTCATGCCCGCCATGAAGCAGCCGAACACGCCGCCGAGCACGGCGACCCACGAGCGCAGCGAAACCGCTTCTTCGGGAGCATCGTGGGCATCGCGGGATTCGTCAGGCGCGCGCGAACGTCGGGCGACGGTGCTCATCGCCGCGCCCCTTTCGTATCCACACGCGCGATCGCCGACATGCCGGGCCGCAGCACGACATCGCGCGGCAAGGCGTCGAGCGCGATCTTCACCGGCACGCGCTGCACGATCTTCGTGAAGTTGCCGGTGGCGTTGTCCGGCGGCAGCAAGGCGAACTCGGCGCCCGAGCCCGGTGCGATACCGCTCACGCGGCCATGCAGCGCCTTGCCCGAAAACGTGTCGATGTCCAGCTCGACGGGCTCGCCCGCGCGCATCGCCGCAAGCTGCGTTTCCTTGAAGTTGGCCACCACGTAGACGGCGTGCAGCGGCACCACCGCAAGCAGCGGCGTGCCGGCCTCGACATACTGGCCCGCGCGCACGCTGCGCTGGCCGACCATGCCGTCCTGCGTCGCGACGATGCGCGTGTGTTCGAGGTCGAGTTGCGCGAGCGCCCGTTGCGCTTGCGCCGCTTCCACGCGCGCGTGAGCGGCCGCCTTCTCGGCGTCGTTCTGCGCGAGGCGCTTGCGCAACACGTCGCGTTCTTCGCGTTGGCCCTGCGCTGCTGCAATGGCGTGCGCGAGCGCGGCGCGCGCCTTGAGCGCATCGGCGTGCGCCGCTTCCCAATGCTGACCGCTCGCCGCTTCGTCGGCCAGCAAGGTGCGATAGCGATGCGCGTCCGCATCACGGCGAGCGGCTTCGGCGCGTGCTGCGTCCACATCGGCTTGCGCCTGCGCGATCGTGCTGCCCTGTTGCGCGAGTTGCGCGCCGAGCGTCTGCGCGGCCGCGCCGCTTTCCTGCACGGCCGCCTGAGCTTCCAGCAACGCGGCCTGAGCGGCCTGCACTTTCGCGCGGTAATCGCGGTCGTCGAGCGTGGCGAGCAGATCGCCGCGATGAACCGTCTGGTTATCGTCGACGAGCACGTGCGTCACATAACCCGCGATGCGCGGGCTCACGGTCACGACATCGGCGCGCACGTAGGCGTCGTCGGTCGTTTCGATAAAGCGGCCCGCCTGCCACCAGTGCCAGCCCCAGCCCGCCGCCGTCAGGGACGCCAGCAACGTCCCCGCGACGATCCACGGACGCCGCGCACGGCGCGCCGTAGTGCTGCGCCCGACATCGGCCTGAACTTCGTTATCAACAGTCGTACTCATGCAGACAGTCTTCTTGTGAAATGGGAGAAGAGAAAGGGGACTCGCGCGCTCAAGGCTGCCAGCCGCCGCCAAGCGCCTTAAAAACCGTGACCTGGTCCAGTGCGAGCCGTTGCGATGACTGCGCGAGCGCGGCGTCGTCGGCGCTCAGGCTGCGCTCGGCGTCGAGCACGCCAAGCGAATCGATCGCGCCAGCGCGGAATTCGCGTTCGGCCAGCTCGAAGGCGTGTGCGTGGCCGGCGCGCGCAGTCTCCAGCGCGTCGTGCTCGCGCCAGGCCGCGCCATAGCGGGCGAGCGCCTGTTCGGTTTCCTGCAGGGCGCGCAGCAGTTGCGCATCGAACGCGGCGCGTGCGCCGGTGTCGTCGGCACGGGCCGCGCCTAGCTGGGCGCGACTCGCCGCGAGATCCGGGAAATTCCAGCTGATGAGCGGACCCACGCTCCACGCGAGCGCATAGCGGTCGCCGATCGAAGCCGGGTGTCCGGTGGTCGAGAGCCAGTTGACGGAGCCGCCGAGTGTGATCGACGGATACAGCGCGGCCTGCGCCGCGCCCGCGCGTGCATGAGCGGCCGCCAGTTTGCGTTCGGCTTCGCGCAGATCGGGGCGGCGACGGATCAGCGCCGCGCCGTCGCCCACGGGGAAGGGCTGCGTGAGCGTGGGCGGCCGGCGGCAGCTTCGAGCGGCGGCCGGAATATCGGCGGGCGTGCGCCCAAGCAGCACGGCGAGTTCATAGAGTGCCGCGCGGTGTTCGCCGTCGAGCGAGGGAAGACGCGCACGCGCGTCGTCCGCGAAGGCGCGCGCACGCACGGACTCCATCGACGAAACCAGGCCCAGCGCCTGTTGCCGCTGCGTGAGCGTCGCGATGCGATCGGCGATTTCAAGCGAATGCTGCGCAACGTCGAGACGCTGGGCGTAGGCACAGGCGCGCACATACGCGGCCGCCGTTTCGGCGGCCACGCTCACGCGCAAGGCGTCGGAGGCGGCCTGCTGGGCTTGCGCATCCGCGTGGGCGGCGTCCACGAGATCGCGCACGCGTCCCCAGAAGTCGATTTCCCATGACAGCGCGAAACCCGGCGCCCAGCCGAAGCGCGACGGCGCGCTGCCCGTGTCGCGTGCGGCGGCCACGATCTGATCGTTCTCGTGCTTGCCGTAATCGACGCCGAATGAAGTTTGCGTCGATGGCAACTGCGCGGCATCGGCCTGCGCCAGCACCGCGCGGGCCCGCGTGACACGCGCGGCGGCAACGGCCAGTTCGCGGTTTTGTGCCAGCGCCTCGCCAATCAGCGCGTCGAGCGCCGGGTCGTCATAGAGCCGCCACCAGTGGTCGGGCGGCGCGGCGGAGCGTACCTGCGGCGTGGCGGCGGCATCGAAAGGCGCGTTCTGGGCGGGACTGGCTGACGGCGCGCGATAGGGCTCGCCGACGGAACAGGCGGCAAGCAGCGCACTGAACGCAAACGCGAGGCCTCGGGCAAAGGGTGTCGAGCAGTAGGGCGGGCAAGGGTGAGTGGGAGCGGCAGGCATCGAGCGTCATGGAATCAAACAGTCGTGCCATGTTATGTTGGCGCTCTTTATTCATCGCGCGCGCAATGAGCATTCATCGTCGCGATATGGACACATGAACGAGTTTTTTCAGGCGCTCGACGCTTCCGACAAAGTGAAGCAGATTGGCGTGCTCGCCACGGAGTCCGCCGCTGGCGACGAATTCGCGCCGCACACGCACGCTCAGGCGCAGATGATCCTGTCGATCGACGGCGTCATGATCGTGCGAACGGACGACGGCAGTTGGGTCGTGCCGCCCGGTCGCGCGGTCTGGCTGCCCGCGGGCACGCGCCACGGCATCCAGATGGCCGGCGATGTGCGCCTGCGCTCCCTTTTTGTCGCGCATGAAGTGCGTCCGAGCCTGCCGCGCGAGTGCCGGGTTATCGGTGTCAGCGGGTTGCTGCGCGAGCTGGTTCTCGCGACCAGCGGCCTGCCGGCCGACTACGACCTGAACCATCGCACGGGCCGCGTGCTGGCCTTGATCCTCGACGAAATCGAGCTTGCTCCGTCGCTCGATCTGCATGTGCCGATGCCGCACCATCCCGAACTCGCCGCGTTGTGCGCGCGGCTGATTCGCGAGCCGTCCGAGCCGGTGACGCTCGCTTCATGGGCCGTCGCCGCGAACATGAACGCGCGCACGCTCGCGCGCACCTTCAGGCGTGAAACCGGCATGACGCCGGGCGCGTGGTGGCGACATACGCGTCTGTTGCTGAGCTTGCCGCGGCTTGCAGCAGGCGTGTCGATTCTCGAACTGGCGCTGGAACACGGCTACGACAGCCCGAGTGCGTTCGCCGCCATGTTCCGCAAAGTGCTGGGCGTGCCGCCGAGTGAGTATTTGCGGCAAAACTAGTCGCGCTGGGTTGACGGTTCCAGCAGTTCGACGATCACGACATCGGTATCGCCATGCGCGATCAGATCTAGCTGCGCCTCGTCCATGATGGCGACGCCGTCGCGTGGCGCAAGCCGGACAGATCCCACGTCGAGAAGCCCGTGATCGGCGACCAGATACGCCGAGCCGCGCATCGGCAACATGTGCTTGATCGTCATGCCTTCGCGCAGTGTGGCGACGCGCACGCGTGCGTCGGCGTTAATCGGCAGGGCGCCCGCGCGCACGTCTTGCGGATCGCCGCTTGCCAGCGTCACGAAGCGGCCTTCGCGACATTCGCGCGAACACACGCGCGTTGCCCAGCGCGGCGTGCCGCCTGTCGTGCGCGGGCGCAGCCAGATCTGGAACACCCGCGCGGGCACATCTTCCTCGTTGCGCTCGGCGTGATGAATCGTTGTGCCCGCACTCATCGCCTGGACGGAGTCGGCGACCAGACGCGCGCGATTGCCCGCGTCGTCCTCGTGCGTGATCGCGCCGGAGCGCACCCACGTGACGATCTCGACGTTGCGATGCGCATGCAGGCCGAAGCCCGAACGCGGCGCGAATGTGTCGTCGTTCCAGACGTAGAGCGGCCCGAGCGGCGTATGCTCCGCGCGCCCGGTCATGCCGACGCGAAAATGCAGCCGCGCGTCGAGCCAGTCGCTCCCGATGGCGCCGAGCGTAAGAAAAGGGCGATGTCCGATCATGATGAAACTCCGTTCGGGCACACAGATGTTTTAGATCGCAGCCGTGCGCCCCGTGCCACGTTCAGATCTGCTGCTGGCCGCCATCGACGAACAGTTCGATGCCGTTCACGAAGCTCGCATCGTCCGAAGCGAGGAACAGCGCGGCGCTGGCGATTTCGTTCGGCTCGCCCAGACGGCCCATCGGGATCTGCGCGGCGAGGTAATCGGCGAGACCCTGGCGCTGGGCGGCGTCGTCGCCGGCGAGGTCGAGCAAACCAGGCGTGCGGGTCGCGCCGGGGCTGATCGTGTTCACGCGGATCTGGCGGTCCTTGAGGTCGAGAATCCAGTTGCGGGCGAACGAGCGCACCGCCGCCTTCGACGCCGAGTACACGCTGAACGCCGCCGTGCCCGCGCTGCCCGCCGTCGACCCCGTGAGGATCACCGATGCGCCTTTCGTCAGCAGCGGCAGCGCTTTTTGCACCGTGAACAGCACGCCCTTCACGTTGCGGTCGAAGGTGTCGTCGAAGTGCTCTTCGGTGATGTTGCCGAACGGCAGCATCGAACCGCCGCCTGCGTTGGCGAACAGCACGTCCAGGCGGCCCTGTTCTTCCTTGATCTGTGCGTACAGCGCGTCGAGTTCGTCGAGCTTCGTGGAATCGACGCGCACGCCGCTCGCCTTGCCGCCTGCTTCGCGGATGCTCTTCACGGCGGCATCGAGTTCGGCCTGACGACGGCCGGTGAGGTAGACGTGCGCGCCTTCGTCGGCGAAACGCTGCGCGGTAGCCAGGCCGATGCCGCTGGTTGCGCCGGTAACGAGTGCGATCTTGTTGTCGAGTTTGCGTGCCATGGTGTTGCTCCTTTCGTTTGGTTCGGTGTTCAGGGGAAGGGTGTGTTCGGTGTTGCGTGCTGCGATGTGAGAAGAATATCGACGGCCCAGGCATTTCGAAATAGAATTGATTGCAATCCAACGTTGCATAAATGAAAAGATGAGGGCAAATGGCGAAGCTGCCTGATTTCGAAGGACTGGCGATGTTCGCGAAGGTCGCCGAGGAGGGATCGTTCGCGGCGGCGGCGCGCGTGATGGGCGTGTCGGTGGCGACGGTCTCGCGCGGCGTGGCCCGGCTCGAGGACCGGCTGGGCGCGCGGCTTTTCAACCGCACGTCGCGCCAGCTCGCGCTGACCGAGTTCGGCCGCACGATCTGCGAAAAGGCCGGCGAGATTTATCGCCAGGCGGAGGAAGCGGAAAGCGCGGCGCGCGAGATGTCGGTGCAGCCGCGCGGGCTGGTGCGCCTGGCGGTGCCGATGTCGTTCGGGCTGCGCTGGGTCGCGCCGCTGCTGCCGGGCTTCTTTCGCGCCTACCCGGAGGTGTCGATCGACCTGCATCTCTCGGATGCATCAGTCGATCTCGTTGCCGATGGCTTCGATGCCGCGCTGCGTATCGCCGCGTTGCCCGATTCGTCGCTGGTGGCGCGGCGGCTGTGCGCGGTGACGCAATACGTGGTGGCGTCGCCTGAGTATCTCGCGCGCGAAGGGCGGCCCGCGCATCCGCGTGAACTGGTGGATCGGCCGTGCCTCTCGTACGCGTATCGCGCGCGTAGCGATGTCTGGCGTTTCACGAACGAGGCGGGCGAGGAAGAGCCGGTGATGCCGACCGGCCCGCTGCGCGTGACGAATTCCGATGCTTTGCTGCCTACGCTCCTGGAAGGACTTGCAATTGCCGAGTTACCCGAATTCATCGCCGGAGAATATCTGGCCGATGGCCGGCTCGAAGCGATCCTCACCGACTGGTCGCTGACGAAGGGCGGTTTGTACTTCGTCACGCCATCGGCGCGGGCGCGGCCCGCGAAGGTGTCGGCGCTGTCCGATTATTTCGCCGAGCATCTTTCCGATCCCACCTGGCGTTGGCCTAAAGTGTAATGCGAGGCCTATCATTGCATTTGTGCAACGATAGGTTTCAAACACTTCTATTTCGCAAATATCTCCCGATCCGTATTCTCCTTTCCATCGGCTGCACGACATCAGGTCGCTAGCCACTCAACCACCCGGAAAGGAGAATCACGATGACCACCCAAGCCACGCTGACCACGCCCAACACCCCGAACACGCCCGATACCGCAACCGTCGCCTTCCTCGCTGCGCTTAACAGCGGCACCGGCCCGGCCATCGAAACGCTCACGCCCGCCGAAGCGCGCGAGGTGCTGGCAGGCGCGCAGCGCAGTGTGGAAGTGGACGTTTCGGGTATCGACGTCACGCGTCGTGTCATCGAGCAGGACGGCCTGAGCGTGCCGCTCGTCATCGTCAAGCCGCAGCAGGCGCAAGGCGTGTTGCCCGTGTTCATGTTCTTCCACGGCGGCGGCTGGATTCTCGGCGATTACCCGACGCACGAGCGTCTCGTGCGCGATCTCGTGGTGCAGTCGGGCGCGGCGGCCGTGTTCGTCGAATACACGCTTTCGCCCGAAGCGCGCTATCCGGTTGCGATCAACCAGGCCTACGCCGCAACGAAGTGGGTCGCCGCGCATGGCGAGGCCATCGGCGTCGATGGGGCGCGGCTGGCGGTGGTGGGCAACAGCGTGGGCGGCAATATGGCTGCGGTCGTCAGCCAGATGGCGAAGGATCGTCAAGGCCCGGCCATCCGCTTCCAGGGCCTCATGTGGCCGGTGACGGACCACGCATTCGATAACGCCTCCTACGACGCTTTCGAAAACGGCTACTTTCTGAGCCGCGACATGATGAAGTGGTTCTGGAACGCCTACATCGCCGACGCGAGCGACGCAGGCGAGCGTAACCAGCGCAACGAGCGCTACGCATCGCCGCTGCGCGCCACGCTCGACGAGTTGAAGGGCTTGCCGCCCGCGCTGATCCAGACGGCGCAGTTCGACGTGTTGCGCGACGAAGGCGAGGCCTACGGTCATCGGCTCGATCAGGCGGGCAATGAAGTGACGACCACGCAGTACAAAGGCACGATCCACGATTTCGGCCTGCTCAACGTGCTCGCCACCGATGCCCCGACACGCGCCGCCATGCAGCAGATGGCAGCGGCATTGAAGACGCGTCTGCAATAAGAAGCGCCGCCATTAACGCCTTTTATATCGAGTCAATCATGAGTCATGCTAAACAACTGCTTGCCGCGTACGTCGAATCGATTCGCGACCCGCGTGCCGCCGCGGCCTTGTTCGCCGACGATGGCGTGCTGGAATTGCCGTATCTGAAATCGCTCGGCATCGATGGGCGTGCGCAGGGGCCGAAAGCGATCGAAGGTTTTATCGCCTCGCTACTCGCCAAAGTGCCGGATTTCGCGTTTAAAAACGTGCGCTATCTGATTGAAACGCCGGAGCAGGTTTTCGCCGAATATGAAGTCGAAGCGCTCGTGCCGTCGACGGGGAAAATCTATCGGCAGATGTACGCCGGGCGGCTGGTGGCGCGCGACGGCAAGATCGCGTTGTTGCGCGAGGCGCTGGATACGGTGGCGGCCGCCGACGCGTTTGCGATGACGCGCGCTGTTTGATGAAGCGAGCGCGCCGTCGATTCCGACAACGCGCTCGTGCGCGATTCACTACTGCCGATACTCAAACGCTTGCATCGTTAGCCGCGCGGATAGGACTAGACCGGACAGCGCAGCGATGCTCCTTTTGCCCGCCCGTCGCTCATTGCACGAATGCCGTGCGCAATGGATTGCGACAGCGCATCGACCGCATGACGATGACCCGCCACGAGGGCGTCGTAACCGTTGCTCACGGGCTCGTCGATTACGCTGCGGCAGGTCATCACCGTTTGCGTATCGAGTGCGCGCACGCTCCACACCGCGTCGACCAGCGCATGCGAGCCGGGCCACGATTCGAAGCGCTGCACGTTCACGCTCACGCGATAAACCGGCACGTTAGCCGGATGCGGCGAGCCATACACGTCGATGGTGTTCAACTGCCGCGTGAGATCGCCCGAGAGCGCGCGGCGGATTTCGTCGCCGGGCATCGACGCCCAGCGTTCCTGTTCCAGCACCTTCACCTGGGTGGCGTCGGTCTGCACGACAAGCTGCGTCTTCGCGACCTGCGGCGGTACATCGACCGGCGCAAGCTCGATGAGCCACGCCGGATTGCCCGCGCCAACCGGCGCGGCGGCCTGCGAAGTGCGTGCGCCATCGCCGCTCGGGCTCAGCGTGTAAAAGCGGCTGGCGGGCGAGGCGCAGCCCGCGAGCGTTGCCGCGAGGGCGAACGCCGAGGCGCACGTCGCAAGCGCGGTGGGAAGCCGCGGGTTAAGCCGGCGAAACGTCATGGCGTGTCTCCTGATTTGCCGCGCAGCAGCGATTCGGGGTGGCGCTCCAGATAATCCGAGAGCGAGTTGAGCGATTGCAGCGTGCGCGTGAGTTCCTGCAGCGCCTGATGCACGTCCGACTGCAACGGCGAGTCCTGCTGCAACGTGGACTGAGCGGCGCTGAAGGTCTTTTGCGCTTCGTCGAGCGTGCCCTTCATCTGCGGCAGCAGTTCGTTGTTGACCTTGCCGAACAACTGGTTCGCGCTCTTGAGCGACTCGTTCAGGTTATTGCCGATCTTGTCGAACGGAATCTGATTGAGCTTCTTCGTGATGTCGGCGACCTGCTGTTGCAGTTCTTCCAGCGAGTTCGGCACCGTCGGCAGTTCCATCGGGTCGCTGTCGAGGTTGTACTTCGCAGGCGGCGAATTCGGGAACACGTCGAGGGCGATGTAAAGCTGGCCCGTCAGCAGGTTGCCGTTACGCAATTGTCCGCGCAGGCCCCGCTCGACGAGGCGCTGAATGAACTCGCGACCTTGCGGCGATCCTGGCTGTGGCGTGGCGCCGCCGCGGTTCTTGCGCACGAGACGCAGCGGGTACAGATCCATCGTCACCGGCATGGTGAAATTGCGCTGCTTCGGATCGTATTCGATGCCGATATCCGTCACCTGGCCAAGCGCGATGCCGCGGAAATCCACCGTCGCGCCCACGGAAAGGCCGCGCAGCGACTGGTTGAAGTACATCACCACGCGTGACGGTGTGCCGTCGGGCTCACGCATGGCTTCGCTTTCGTCCGAGGCGAGCGTGAAGGTGGCGTTGTCGGGCGCCTGCGGGCCCATCGCGCGGCCAGTCGGCGCCTGAAACGCCAGACCGCCCGCCACGACAGTCGCGAGCGACTGCGTGTTGACCTTGAAACCGCTGGCGTCGAGCTTCACGTCCACGCCACTCGCGTGCCACCAGCGCGTATTGGTGCCCACGTACTGATCGTAGGGCGCGCGCACGAACACCTGCACGCTCACGCCCGCGCCATCCTTGTCGAGCGCATAGCCGGTGACCTGGCCGACCTGAATGCGCCGATAGAAAATCGGCGTGCCGATATCGAGCGAACCCAGATCCGCGCTATGCAGCGAGTAGCGATGACCTTTCTCGTCGATGGTCACGGCGGGCGGCGTTTCCAGTCCGGTGAAGTCGCTGGCGGTTTCGTCGGAACGGCCGGCATCGGCGCCAATGTACGAACCGGAAAGCAGCGTGCCCAGGCCCGATACGCCGCCCGCCCCCACGCGCGGACGCACCACCCAGAAGCGGCTGTCCTTGCGCGCGAAGTTCTCGGCGTCCTTGGTGAGCTCGACCGTCACCAGCACGTGCGAGAGGTTGGGCGAGAGCTTGATGGCGCGCACCGAGCCAATCTCGACTTCCTTGTATTTGACCTTCGTCTTGCCGGGTTCGAGCCCTTCGGCGGACAGGAACGTGATCGTGAGCGTCGGCCCGCGCATGGCGACGGACTTCACCACCAGCGCAATGCCGATCAGCGCCGCAATGAGCGGCACGATCCAGACGAGCGAGGGCAGCCAGCGTCTGGGCTGGACGATCTCGGGCTCGCTTGCGCCCGGAACGTGGTCGTCGCCGGAAGGCGTGTGGGTTCCTTTCGGACTAGTCATGCGGATGTTCCATGGTGTATTGCGAGGGTTCTTCAGCGACCGGCGCGGCGCGGGAAACCGGGTCCCAGATGAGTCGCGGGTCGAACTGCATCGACGCCAGCATCGTCAGGATGACGACCGCACCGAAGGCGATGGCGCCCGGGCCCGCGGTGACCGTGCCGAACGTGCCGAAGCGCACCAGCGCAACGGTGAGTGCGATGACGAAGATATCGAGCATCGACCAGCGGCCGATGACTTCGACAACGCGATAAAGCGTCGTGCGTTCCGCGGTGCGCCATCTGGAGCGCCGCTGCGAAGTCAAGGCGAGGAGCGCGAGCGCAGAAATCTTGAGCATCGGCACCATGATGCTGGCGATGAAAACGATGCTCGCGATCAGCCATTCGCCGGTCAGCCAGAAGTGGACGATGCCGCTCAGGATGGTGTCGCCGCGATCATGTGCGAGCGTCGCCGTGTTCATGATCGGCAGGACGTTTGCAGGAATGTAGAGAATCGCCGCGGCGCTCAGGAACGCCCAGGTGCGCCGCAGGGAGTCAGGCCGACGCAGGTGCATCGGCGCATGGCAGCGCGTGCAGCGCGGCTTGTGCTGCTTGTGTGACGTGTGAGGCGTGCGCGCGAGAAGCTGCCACGACTCCAGCTGACCGCAGACATGGCAGCAGGCCAGACCGGCGTCTTTGGCGGTGACGTGGCCCGCGGCACCATCGGCACCCTCGGCGCTGGAGTCGCGCGTTGAGCGCAACTTCGGCGCGTAATGGCCCGGGTCGTTATCGCCGCCGATTAGTGGTGCGCGCAACGAATCCGCTATCTCCCAGAGCCTGCGAAAATCGAACATCGCCACGACGGTCAGCATCAAGGTCAGCGCCGCGAAAGCGAACAGCGCGGTCTGCGGCATCACGCGCGAGATGCTCACCAGTTTGACGATGGCGACCAGAATGCCCACCATGAAGACTTCGAGCATGCCCCACGGCCGCACGAACCCGATCACGTGCATCACGTGGCGAAAGCCGGGCGGAACGACGCCTCGCCGGATCGGCAGCAGCAGATAGAGCAGCGCCACGATCTCGACGAGCGGAAACAGCACCGTCGCGCAGAACACCAGCGAGGCGACGGCGTACATGCCCTGGCTCCACAAGACCGCGAGCGCGCCGATCAGGCTCGATTCCGAGGTGATCCCGTTAGCGTCCAGCTCGATGATGGGAAACGCCTGCGCGATGATGAAGGTGACGAGCGCGGCGACGGTGATGGCGCACAGGCTGTCGAGTTGCGCGGCGCTTTCCCGGTAGAGCGTCGAGCCGCACCGCGAACAGCACGCGGTCTGGCCTCCGGGCAGGAGGCGAGGCCTGCGGAAAAGGGCGTCACAGTGGCGGCACGCTACGAGTGTGGGGTATGGCATCAAAGACAACGAAGGGCAAAATTCAACAACGGTCGGCGATCATGTTTGCGGCTGTTGCCAACCGAGGCCCAGGCTTTTCTGCAGCGAAACATAATCCTTGAGCAGTTCCGCTTGTCCCGCGACGACGTCCTGCTGGGCCGAAAACTCGGCACGCTGCGTGTCCAGCAGATCGACGAGACTGACGGTGCCCGCGCGATAGCGCTGCCGCGTCAGTTCCGCCGAATGCACCGCGGACTTCTGGACCTTCAGCAGCGTCGCCAGGTGTTCGCGCTGGTAGCCGTAGCGCGACAAGCCGTCGTTCGCATCCTGGAGCGCGCCCAGTACCGCCTTTTCGTAGTTCGCGATGGCTTCGTCACGCGACGCTTCTGCGCCGTGCACGGCGCCCAGCGTGCGGCCGAAATCGAACAGGTTCCACGAGAGATAAGGCGCACCCAGCCAGGTGGTGTTTTCCTTGCGGAACAGGTGGCCTGGATCGGCGGCGGAATAACTCAGATCGCCGTACAGCGTGACCTTCGGGAAAAAATCGGCGATGTGTTCGCCAATTTGCGCGTTGCTCGATGCGAGACGACGCTCCGCTGCGCGAATGTCCGGGCGCTGCGCGAGCATTTTAGCCGGATCACCCACGGCTACGTCAGTTGGCAGGTTCGGCAATGCACTCGCCTGCGCCAGTTCGGCGTCGAGCGCGCCCGGCGCCTTGCCCGTGAGCACGGCAAGCTCATCGAGCGAGATTTCCACCTGGGAGGCGAGCGGCGTGATGGTCGAGCGGGTGTTTTCGACCTGCGTCGTGAGGCGCTCGACATCGACATCGGCGGCCGTGCCGCCCGCGCGTCGCTGCTCCGTCAGCGTGAGACTTTTCTGCTGCAGTTCGGCCGTGCGCTGCGCGATGAGCAGGCGCTGCTGCTGGTCGCGCAAGCCGATATACGCCTGGGCGACTTCGGCGGCCAGCGAAACCTGGGCATCGGCGAGATCGGCATTGACGGCTTCGGACTGCGCATCCGCGGCTTCGATCGCGCGGCGCGTGCCGCCGAACAGATCGATTTCCCACGAGGCATCGAAGCCTGCGGTGTACAGCGAAAGCGGACCGCGTCCCGATGAACCCGCGCTCGAATCGGCCGACGACAGCGCGCTGAGATCGGGCTCGCGCATGCGTACTGTCGCGGCATCGGCGGAAAGCTTGGGCATTTCGGCCGCACGTTGCTGCTGCAACTGCGCGCGCGAGGCGCGCAGCCGTGCCTGCGCCGCGCGCAGATCCGGGTTATGGGCGAAAGCGGCCGCGATCAACGAATCGAGTTGCGCATCGTTGAGCGCCAGCCACCATTGATTCGGCGCGGGCGAGGTGGCGACGACGCCTTTCGCGGGAGCGCGCACGAAACTGGCGGCGCTGGCCGCTTCGGGCGCAACCGCAGGCGCGCCGTGATAATCGGGCCCAACCGTGCAGGCGGCCAGCAGGCACGCGGCGCATGCCACGGCGATTGCACTGACTGCGCTCACGCGAGGGCGGAGGGAATTGGTTGCCATCATGTTCGATTCAATACACTTCAATGAGCTTCTACCGGAGCCGCGCCGGGACGCGGATTCTTGAGCAGGAAGGCGAGCGGAATGCAGGCGAGCAAGGCGACGCCGAGCACCCAGAACGTTTCCGAATAGGTGATGACGATCGACTGCGTCTGGATCTGCGCAGCCAGTTGCCCCAGCGCCTGCAGCTTCGCGTAGGTCATGTCGCCGGTCTGCGCAAAAAAGCTCGCCGCGCTCGCGACGATATGTTCCTGTCCGATGATCGAGTTATTCGTGACGGCCTCGCGAAGCACGGCCGTATGGAAGGTTTCGCGCCGATCGATCAAGGTGCCGATAATCGCCAGGCCGACCGAGCCGCCGAGATTGCGCGCCATGTTGTAGATGCCCGCCGCGTCGCCGGATTCTTCGCGCGAGACGGTCGCCATGGCCGCCTGATTGAGCGGCATCATCGAGAGAATCTGCCCAATGCCGCGTAGAAGCTGCGACCAGGTGAAATCGTGGCCGACACTCAGCGCGGTCAGCGTGGTGTCGAGCATGCAACTCCACGCGAAGAGCAGCAGCCCCGTGATGACGAGCGCACGAATATCGAACTTGCCAAGCAGGCGCGGCAGGATCGGCATCGTCAGCATCGCGGGAATGCCGGAGAGCAGCATGACCATGCCCGATTGTTCGGCGTTATAACCGGCAACCTGACTCAGAAACTGCGGCAGCAGATACGAAATGCCATAGAGACCCGCGCCCACCATAAAGACAATCACATTCACGCTGGCGAAACGCATGTTGCGCATCAGCGAGAGGCGCAGTATCGGCTTTCTTGCGACATACTGCGAGATCCCGATCAGCACCATGCCGAAGAGCGACACAAAGGTGAGGCTGACGATCATCTGCGATTCGAACCAGCGTTCGCGCTGTCCTTCTTCCAGCACCACGGTGAGCGAACTGAGACCAATCGCGAGCCCGACGATGCCGATCCAGTCGGCCTTCAGGAATTCTTCCCAGTGCGGACGATCGGGGCCGAGCCCGTAAATCAGCAGGCCAATCAGCGCGAGGCACACGGGAAGGTTGACGAAAAAGCACCAGCTCCAGCTGATGTTCTCGGCCAGCCAGCCGCCGACCACCGGACCCAGCAACGGCCCGAGCAGCGCGGTCAGGCCAAACGCCGTCATGCCGATGGGCAACTGCGAAGGTGGCAGGCGCGTGCGGATAATGGTCTGCGCAGTCGGGATCATTGCGCCGCCCGTGAAGCCCTGGCCGATGCGCCCAATAATCATCACGGCGAGCGAGCCCGACCAGCCGCACATCATCGAAAAGCCGATGAACAGCGTCGCGTTGGCGAGCAGGAAGTTGCGCAGGCCGAACACGCGCGTGAGCCACGCGGCGAGCGGAATCATGACGATTTCGGACATCAGGTAGCCCGTGGAAATCCACGTGCCCTCGGTGCCGGTCGCGCCGATTTCGCCCTGAATCTGCGGCAGCGCCGAGTTCGTGATCGAGATGTCGAGCGTGGCGATCAGCGCGCCCAGCGCGCCCGCCGCAACCGCAATCCAGTCCGAGGCGCTTGCGCGCTCGCCCTGAGCATGCGGCGCGCTCGTCGTACTTACCGCACTTACCGAAGCCGTGCTTGCGTTACTCACGATGATTCTCGGCGTCGATGCGGTGCTCGTCGTCGCGCGAGGATCGGGTATCGACTTCGGCGGTCACGGACATGCCTGGCAGCAGCACCTTGCGCGTTTGCGGGCCGGTTTCCAGACGGATGCGCACCGGCACGCGCTGGACGATCTTCGTAAAGTTGCCGGTCGCGTTCTCCGCGGGCAACAGGGCGAACTGCGCGCCCGTGCCCGGCGAGAAGCTGTCGACGACGCCGTGCAGCTTGTGACCGGAAAGCGCATCGACGGAGATGTCCACCGGCTGACCGATGCGCATGCGCCCGATCTGCGTTTCCTTGAAGTTGGCTGTCAAATAGATGTCCGCGACGGGGACGACCGACAGCATCCGCGTGCCGGGCTGCACGAACTGCCCGACGCGCACCGTACGGTCGCCGACGCGGCCCGCGATGGAACTCGTCACCACCGTATGGTCGAGATCGAGCTGGGATTGTGCGGTGCTCGCTTTGGCGGCTTCGAGTTGTGCGCGCGCCTGACCGAGTTGCGCGGTCAGTGCGCCCACCTGCGAGCGGGCCGATTCGACAGCGGCGTGATCGGCGGCCAGCGTGGCCTGCGCCTGATCGCGCGAGCTTTTGAGTTCCGAGAGCTTTTCCGCGGTTTCCGCACCGGACGCCACGAGCGGCGTGTAGCGCGCGACTTCGTCCTGCGCATGGCGCAGGCTGACGCGCGCCACGTCTTCCTGGGCGAGCGCCTGGGCAATATTGGCGCGCTGCTGCGCGAGTTGGGCGTTGGCGTGTTCGATGTCGGCATTGCGCGCATCGACGGTGGCTTTGGCCTGTTCGAGCGCCGCCTGGTACTGCCGGGTGTCGAGCCGCACCAAAGGATCGCCGACCTTGACGACCTGGTTGTCCGCCACGAAGACATCGGTGATATAGCCGCTCACCTTGGGAGCGACCGTCACGCTATCGGCTTGCAGATAGGCGTCGTCGGTGCTCTCGATAAAACGCCCGACCAGCCACCAGTGGCCCGCCCAGCTTGCCCCGCCGATCAGCGCTACGACTGCGGCCCCAATCAGCATGCCGCGTTTCGAACCGCGCGTTTGCGCGCTTTGTTGTGTGTCCTGGCCTTCGCGGCCCGGCGCCCCTGCTGTCGTCGACATGGTGTGGAAAACCCCAATTTATTCCAATTGGACGAATTATTCCATCCGGAAAATATCTGTCAAGTGTTATATTTTGGAAGTTTTCCTACTGAATCTTTTTCCTATGTCTGAATCCCGGCGCCCGCGCCACCCGGCAGAAGGTGGCTACGCACGCGGCGAAGAAACCCGTAAAAAGCTGATCGACGCCGCCATTTCCCTGTTTGGCCAGTACGGATTCGCCGGTGCTTCGACACGGGACATCGCGGCCCGCGCGGGTGTCAACGCGCCTGCGCTGCAGTATTACTTCCAGAACAAGGAGGGCGTTTATCGGGCCTGCGCCGAGGCACTCGTCGACGATGCCCTGCAGGTTCTGGAGCCGGCGCTCGTGCAGGCGCAGGAGACGCTGAAAGGCGACAAGCCCCAGAGCGAACTGGTCGACGCCTTCATCGACCTTCAGTGCGCCATTGCCGATCTGATGTTCAGAAAGGGGCGCGAGACCGACCGCCGGCTTTTCTTTGCGCGCGAGCAAGGCGGCGGCGAGCCGGAAATTGGCTCGCAAGTGTTGCGCGATCGTCTGCGTACGCCGATGAACAAGGTGAACGCCGCCCTGATTGCGCGCATCACAGGACGTGAAGAAAACGATCCGCTGACCATCGTGCGCATGATCAGCATCTGGGGGCAGTTTTTTGCGTTCCATGTCGCGCGCGAGTCGACGTTGTCGATGCTTGGCTGGGACGAGATCGACGGTGAAAACGCGGAGTTTGTGAAAGCCACCGTGAGTGCGCAAACCCGCTCGCTGCTGCATTCCTGGCAAGTCGAGGCCAGATGAGCGGCGTTTCTCCGGTTCGTTAGATCGTGGAAGTTTTATGATGGAGAGCGGCAAATCCCGGATGCTTTTTGTGTTGCTGCACAGGAGATCTCACGATGTCGCTCGCGCTCTACGGTCATCCTTTTTCCTCGTACACGCAGAAGGCGCTGATTGCGCTGTACGAGAACGCCACGCCGTTTGAGTTTCGCGCCATCGGGCCGGACTCGCCGCATTCGGCCGAGTGGTTGCGGCGCTGGCCGCTGCGCAAATTCCCGCTGCTGCTGGACGGCGAACGCCATGTCGCCGAGTCCAGCATCATCATCGAATATCTTCAGCAGGCCCATCCCGGGCCCGTGACGCTATTGCCCGCCGACCCGCAAGCGGCGCTCGACGTGCGTTTTCTCGACCGTTTCTTCGATCTGCATGTGATGACGCCGATGCAGCGCGCCGTCGATGGCGCGTTGAGCGGCGACGCCGCGCGGCGTGAAGAAGGCCTGGCGTGGGCCGCGCAGAAACTCGATCTGGCCTACGCGTGGCTCGACGAGGAACTGGCTGGCCGCACGTGGGCGGCAGGCGAGGATTTCACGCTGGCCGACTGCGCGGCGGCGCCTTCCTTGTTCTACGCGGACTGGACCCATCGCATTCCCGAGGCGTTTGCGAATTTGCGCGCGTATCGGGCGCGCTTGCTGGCGCGTCCTTCGTTTGCGCGCGCGGTGGAAGAGGCGCGGCCGTATCGGCCGTTCTTTCCGCTCGGTGCGCCCGATCGCGATTGATGCAATGCGGCGACGCTAACCGACGAGACGCGCCCAGACATGGCGTAAGCGCCGCGCCCGGTCTTCGAACAGAAATGACGCGCCCAGCGTAATCAGCCCCGAAACCATGCCGGTGAGCAGCGCTTCGGGAAAGACGTAATGGCTGGGATGCGAGTAGGTATCGCCGATGGCCGTCAGCGCGCCCATGACCAATGCGTTGCCATAACGATTCGAATAGAGCTTTGCCAGCGGCGTGAACGTGAGCAGCACGGCCAGCAGGCCGGTGAAGAGGCCGGTCTTGAACGCCAGCGCCCAATGCGCGGCGCTCATGATGTTGGTCCAGCTGCCGGGCATGCAGGTCATGCAGGCGCTGGTCGGTTGCCAGAAACGCTGCACGAACAGGCGGATACGGCGCTTCCAGTCGGTGGACATCGGCAGGTCTCCAGGCGCGGGCTGGCGGCATGATCGATAAGCCATAAGCCGCCGTCCGACTTGAAGCATGCTACACCAGCGCGCGCCGCGCTCAAGCCGTGCACGTGTATGCAAACATCGGCAATCCGCATGCGCGCTGGGCGCGTCTTTCCAATTCCGCGCTTTCAATTGAGCGCTTTAAACGCAGCGCGCGAAAGAATGGTCTGTAATGCGAGGCAGCGAGAGGCGGTTTCAGCCTCCGGTTCGTCGACAAGGATGCCTTGCATGGACGCGATCAAGACGCTGCTGGAAACCCAGCCATTGCTCACGCTCTTCGTGACAGTGGCGCTGGGCTATGTGGTGGGCGAGTTGAGCATCAAGGGCGTGTCGCTGGGTTCCGGCGCGGTGTTGTTCGTCGGGCTTGCAATAGGCGGATGGGCGCCGAAGTCCGCGCCGCCTGCCTTGCTCGGCACGCTCGGCCTGCTGCTGTTTCTTTACGGCATCGGCATTCAATACGGCGACCAGTTCTTCAAAGGGCTGACGAGCGCCAACGGACTCAAGGCCAACGCGGCGGCGATCCTCGGTGTGATCGGCGCGGGTTTCGTGGCGATCGCACTGGTGCCCTTGTTCGGCGTGCGGCTCGATCAGGCGCTGGGCATGTTCGCGGGTTCGGGCACGAGCACCGCCAGTTTGCAGGCCGCCATGGCCGCGATGAAAAGCGATGGCGCGACGGTGGGTTACAGCGTTTCCTATCCTTTTGGCGTGGCCGGGCCAATTCTGTTTCTCTATGCGCTCGGCGCCGTGCTCAAGCCCAAAATCGTGCCGCCGCCGCCCAGGCTGATAGAGACTGCCGAAATCGCGCTCAGGAACCCCGATCTGATCGGCCTGAAGCTGTCGGAATTGATCCAGCGCCTGCCGCACGGCGTCTTTGTCGCGGCGGTGCGGCGCGCTCATCACAACCAGCAGCCCGAAGCCGATCTCGTGCTTCAGGCCGACGACGTGCTGCTCGCCACCGCCACCGATCCGCTGCTGCTACGCGACACCACGGCTTTATGCGGCGAGTTGCAGCCGGGCCGCATGACCAACCATCGCGAAGATCTGGCCTATATGCGGGTGTTCGCGTCGAGCCGGCTGGTGGTCGGGCATGCGCTGCGCGATCTGCGTTTTCCTGATGGCGTTGCCTGTTCGATTGCGCATGTGCGGCGCGGCGATGTGGACATGATGCCGGGCCAGGAGTTGATCCTCGAATTCGGCGACCGCGTCGGGCTGCTGGCCAATCAGGTTCACCACAAAAGCATGCGCGCGTTCTTCGGCGATTCGATCAAGGGGACCGCTGAACTGAGCTTTATTTCGATCGGCGTGGGCGCGGCGCTCGGGCTGATCGCGGGCGTGATTCCGGTGCCGATTCCAGGCGTTGGCCACCTGACGCTCGGTCTGGCGGCGCTGCTGCTGGTGGCGCTGTGTCTCGGACGCGTGCGGCGTTTTGGCCCGTTCGTCTGGACCATGCCGCTCACTGCCAATCTGGTGCTGCGCAATTTCGGCCTGACGATCTTTCTGGCGCAGGTGGGCATGGCGTCCGGGCCCAAGTTCTTTGCGACAGTCGGCACAACAGGCGTTTCGTTCCTGCTGTATGGGCTGGTCATTGTGCTAGCGTTGCTGATCATCACGGCGGTGTGCTGCCTGTGGATTTTCCGTCTGCCGTTCGACGCGGCGATGGGCGTACTCAGCGGCGCGACCGGCAACCCGGCGATTCTGGCGTTTGCCAACCGCGTGGCACCGACGGATCTTCCGGACGTCGGCTACGCGATGATTTTCCCGTCGATGACTATTGTGAAAACTCTGTTCGTGGAGATCGCCGTCGCGTTGATGCGCTGACGCATTGACGACGAAGCCGTATTTCACGAATCTTTATCCGGAGCAAGTAGATGGATATCGCCGTATTCAGTGCCAAACCTTATGACCGCGAGTTTCTCAATGCCGCGAATGCCGGTCACGGCCATAAACTCAGATATCTCGACGATCCACTCAATGAGGATACCGTAGGATTGGCGGCGGGCCATCGCGCGATCTGTATCTTCGTCAACGACAAGGCCGACGCCGGTATTCTCGAAACGCTCGCGCGCGGCGGCACGGAACTGGTCGCGTTGCGCTGCACCGGTTTCAATAATGTCGATCTCAAGGCCGCTGCGGATATCGGCATCAAGGTGGTGCGCGTGGTCGATTACTCGCCCAATTCGGTTGCCGAGCACGCCGTTGCGCTGCTGATGGCGATCAATCGCAAGGTTCATCGCGCCTATAACCGCACGCGCGATTTCAATTTCGCGCTCGACGGGCTGATGGGTTTCGACCTGTGCGGCAAGACCGTTTCCGTGATCGGCACGGGCAAGATTGGCCGTGCGTTTGCGCGCATCATGGTGGGCTTTGGCTGCGATGTGATTGGCTACGACGCCTATCCTTCGCCGGAATTCGAAGCGCTGGGCGGACGCTATGGGCAGCCGGGCGAAATTGGCCTGAACGCCGATATCGTTTCGCTGCATTGCCCGCTGACGCCACAGACCTACCACGTCATCAACGCCGATACGCTGGCGCGCGCCAAGCGCGGCGCGCTGCTCATCAATACGAGCCGTGGCGGACTGATCGACACCGAGGCGGCGCTGGCGGCGCTCAAGAGCGGGCAACTGGGCGGGCTGGCGATCGACGTGTACGAGCAGGAAGCGGATGTGTTCTTTCGCGATCTCTCCGGCACGATCATCGACGACGATGTCCTGCAACGCTTGATGACGTTCCCGAATGTGATCGTGACCGGGCACCAGGCGTTTCTCACGCGCGAAGCCGTTTCGACGATCTGCGAAACGACCTTGCGCAGCATTGCCGAGTTCGAGCAAGGTCAGCCTCTGACCAACGAAATTCACGCGGAATGATGCGGGCGCGTCGAACGCGCGGACTGGATGCGGACGTTGTGCGCGATCCAGCCCAGCCAGCCGGAGCGCGCCATCATCGGCAGGACGCGCTTCGGCCCGAACACCACCGTGCCGAGTAGCGCCGATCCCAGCAGCGTGACGCGCGGCGCGCCAGCCAGCGCGCGGCCAAGATTCGCGATCGACAGCGACTGACCGCGCGGCGCGGCAAGTCCCAGCCGCAAGCCGATATTGGCGAGCAGCAGTTCTGTGCGTGCCATTTCCATGCGGGTGAGCAAGGCGGCTTCGCGCGCGTGGCGCAGGCGGGTACGTCGATTCATTTGAGCGCCTCTTTGACCGTTTCGACATCGGCTCGCAACTCGTCGCGCAGTACTCCGAACGATTGTGCGTGCCGTTGTGCGCGGAAAATCAGCAGCGCGGCGAGCGAGAGCAGGAGCCAGACCGCAGCGATGCCCCAGACTACCGCGAGGAAATACGCCGTATTCCACGCCGAGGCAATCAGCGCGAAACAGAAGAACGACAGCGTGAAGAGCAGGGTGACCGCCAGTGCCACCAGCGCGAGCATTTCGCGCATGATGCGTGCACGTGTCTCGGCCAGTTCGATCATGAACAATTCCCCGTAGTCCGTCATACGGGCGATGAGGAACCGCGACACATTGCGCCAGCGGTCGAGCTTTGCTTGCATCGACATGGCCATCCTCCCGCAAAATGCTGCGCTGCGAATGCGCTGTTTAGCAGCGGGTCGCGCACCGGTCTTGCGCGACGCCCGAAACGGTCGCTATTGCCTCAACTGCCCCCAACGGCGCGGCGCTCCTGATGCGCGAGCGCGCGCTTTTTATACGGCGCTTCCCGTTACGAATGCGATAGCGCCGCGTTCATTTCATCGCGCTCATGCCGCGCGGGCGTGCCCGTCACCGCCAGTCCTGCGCTGTCCAGCGCCTCGCGTGCGTGGGCACGCAGATCGTCGGCGGCGTAGGCCGCATCGGCGTTGCGCACCCATGCGGCGATGCGCAGCCGCACGCCTCCCTTCGACGGATAACTCTCGACGGCAACGGTCGGCGCGAGCGTGTTGCCGGCCAGCACGCGCGGCTCGCCGGCAACCATTTTCTTGAGTTCGCCGATGGCGGAATCGACCTGATCGCGGCGCGCGAGATCGACCGTCACGTCGACACGCTGAGTGCCGCCGCTGCTGTAGTTGATGACGGGATTGCTCCAGATCTGGCTGTTCGGCACGAACACGTCGTTGCCGTCGCCGCGCTCGATGCGCGTGGTGAACAGGCCCACTTCGCGCACGATGCCCGCTGCCGCGCCGCTGCCTTCGATCACGTCGCCGGCGCGGAACGGCCGCAGCATCAGCAGCATGATGCCGGCCGCGATGTTCTGCAGCGTGCCCTGCAAGGCAAGGCCGATCGCCAGCCCGGCCGCGCCGAGCGCAGCCAGCACGCTGGCGGTTGCAATGCCGATTTCGCTCAGCGACGCGACGATTGCGATCACCCGCACGGCCCACGCGGCGATGCCGGCGAGCATGGGCGCGAGCGTCGGGTCCGCGTGCGAGCGGGCGAGCATATTGGCGAAAAGCTGGGCAATACGGTTCGAGATCCACCAGCCGATCGCGATGATGAGCACCGCGACGATCAGATGGAGAACGTCGTGCGTCACCGTCGCGAGCAGCGACGGTTGCAGATGGAAGAGCCGATTGAAGAATTCGTCCATGGTTCAGGGCCACCGTTGTGATGGCACTGACACAGCAGGCGGCGTGCCCGTGAACGGGGCCGCAACAATGGACAGGGCGCGCATGCGAATCTGCGCGCCCGAAAAACCGGCGTTCTACAGGCACACACGACGCAAACGCCAGAAGCACAACGCTTCCGGCGCGCGGTGATGCCTTACAGCAAGAGCACGAATACGGGCAGACTCTGCCCGCGGGCCGCTTAGTAGCGGCGCTGGGCTTCTGCGAGCAGTTCGCAGTATTCCAGGTGGCGGTTGAGCGCCTTCGTGCCAAGGCGGCTGAGCGCCTCAACAGCGTGATTCACGTTAGACGAAAGTGCAGCGATGAGCGCAGCCATGATGTCCTCGATTCGATCAGGGTGATTACCTAGGGGTTTTCCCTATTATAGGCTCCCCTTCCTGGAATGCAAGGACGATGTGTTGCAATGCGACATTCTTGCGCGTCGATGCGTCCCCAGAATGTCCTGCGCGGCGCGCGGCGACGCTGCACATCGCTTCGAGCCGCTTCAGGCCGCCCGCAGATTCCGCACGCACGCATGCAGCAAGCCGTGCAGCGCCTGCGCAGTCTGGGCATCCATATCGTCGAGCATGGCGCCTTCCACGTGATCGGCGGCGGCGTCGCAATCCGCGAGCAGTCGCACGCCCGCATCGGTCAGCGAGAGCAACACGATGCGGCGGTTCAGCGGATCGGCGGCGCGCGTGACCCAGCCCTGCGCTTCCATCGTCTTCACCACTTCGTTGGCCGATTGCGGCGTGATGAACGAGCGCTCGGCAATCTGCGCATTCGACGATTGACCGCGCGCGCGCAACACCGAAAGCGCCGTGTACTGCGGCAACGTGAGACCGTGGCGCGCGAGCGCTTCGGCGAGGCGGCGCGACACGATGCGGTCGAGCTGGCCAATCAGATAGCTCAGGCGCATGGGCGGCACGGCGTGCGGGCTGGGTTCGGCGACAGGGGGCGTGGGAGCAGTTTTACGGGTCATCGACGTGACGTTCAGGGTTTGTACCAACGACATCATATTCTACTTTACATATCAGGTAGCCTGATAGTAAATTGAGATCAAGCCGCGAGTGCGGCAATGTCCACGGAGAAAGACAATGAGCTACGAAGGTCGCTGGAAAACGGTCAATGTTACGGTGCAGGGCGGGATCGCGTGGGTGGCATTCAATCGCCCCGAAAAGCGTAACGCAATGAGCCCGACGCTCAATAAGGAAATGATCGACGTTCTCGAGACGATCGAACTCGACCCGGAAGCGCAGGTGCTCGTGCTGACCGGCGAAGGCGATGCCTGGACGGCCGGCATGGACCTGAAGGAATACTTCCGCGAAGTCGATGCGGGCCCGGACGTGCTGCAGGAACGTATCCGCCGCGACGCGAGCCGCTGGCAATGGCAGTTGCTGCGCATGTATTCGAAGCCGACCATCGCGATGGTCAACGGCTGGTGCTTCGGCGGCGGGTTCTCGCCGCTGGTGGCCTGCGATCTGGCGATTGCCGCCGACGAAGCCGTGTTCGGCCTGTCGGAAATCAACTGGGGCATTCCGCCGGGCAATCTGGTCAGCAAGGCGATGGCCGATACGGTGGGTCACCGCCAGGCGCTGTACTACATCATGACGGGCGAAACGTTCACGGGCCCGCAGGCCGCGCAGATGGGCCTAGTCAACAAGAGTGTGCCGCGTGCGCAACTGCGCGAGGAAACGCTGGCGCTGGCCGCAAAGCTGCTCGACAAGAATCCGGTAGTGCTTCGGAATGCGAAGCATGGCTTCAAGCGCAGCCGCGAACTGACGTGGGAGCAGAACGAAGATTATCTGTACGCCAAGCTCGATCAGGCGAACTATCGCGACAAGGAAGGCGGCCGCGAGCAGGGCCTCAAGCAGTTCCTCGACGACAAGAGCATCAAGCCCGGTCTGCAGGCTTACAAGCGCTAAACGCGCATCCGCAGTCCACGCAAAAAGAAGCCACGCCGCTCGCGGATACCCGCAGAGACAAAAAGCACGAGCGGCGTCCCAACCGGGATAATCAGGACTAGCAGGACAAAGCTGGAACAACCAGGAGACAGGTTTTGGTATCGGACCACAACCACGCAGGCGGCGCACCCGGATACCGGGGCGTGGCCATCGGTTCCGTCTCGCCGCGTATCGAGCGGCGCGGCGAGTGCTGGTATCTGGAGGCGGGCGAGCCGCTGGGCGCCTATCCCGAGCGCTTCACCGACCGTCTTGAGCGCGGCGCGCTCGACCACCCCGACCGCCTGCTCGTGGCACGCCGCGACGCAAACGGCGCATGGCAGGGCGTCACTTACGCGCAGATGCTCGAACAGGCGCGCGCGATCGGCGCGGCGCTGTTGCAGCGCGGCCTGAGCGCGGCGCGGCCCGTTGCGATTCTTTCGGGCAACGGCATCGAACATCTGCAGATGGCGTTTGGCGCGATGTGGGCCGGCATTCCGTATGCGCCCATTTCGCCAGCCTATTCGCTGTTTTCGGGCGATTACGGCAAGCTGCGCCATGTGCTGGAACTGCTCACGCCGGGCCTCGTTTTCGCCGACGATATCGACGCTTACGCGCAGGCACTGGACACTGTGCTGCCCGCCGATGTCGAACGGGTGAGCGCCGCGCCTTCGCAACGCGCAAGTGCGCCCGTCACGCGTTTCGCGGCGCTGCTCGACACGCCGCCGCAAGCCGCCGACGCCGCGCACGCGGCAATCGACGGCGACACCATCGCCAAGTTTCTCTTCACTTCGGGATCGACGCGTCTGCCCAAGGCCGTGCCCACCACGCACCGCATGCTTTGCGCGAATCAGCAGATGCTGCTGGAGACGTTCCCGCAATTCGGCATCGAAGCGCCCGTGCTGGTGGACTGGCTACCGTGGAATCACACGTTCGGCGGCAGTCATAACGTGGGCATCGCGCTGTATAACGGCGGCACGCTTTATATCGACGACGGCAAGCCCGTGCCTGGCAAGTTCGAGGAAACGCTGCGCAATCTGCGCGACATTGCGCCGACGATCTATTTCAACGTGCCCAAAGGCTGGGAAGAACTGACCGTCGCGCTCGAAACCGATGCCGCGCTACGCGAGCGCTTTTTCTCGCGTGTGAAGATGTATTTCTTCGCGGGCGCAGGACTTTCGCAGGCGGCGTGGGAGCGGCTCGAACGCGTGACGCTCGCGCATTGCGGCGAGCGCATTCGCATCATGGCGGGGCTGGGCATGACGGAGACGGCGCCCTCGTGTCTGTTCACCACGGGGCCGGTGGCGCGCGCCGGTTATATCGGCCTGCCTGCGCCGGGATGTCTGGCCAAGATTGCGCCGGTGGATGGCAAGCTGGAAGTGCGTTTTCGCGGCCCGAACGTGATGAGCGGGTATTGGCGCGCGCTGCCCGAGCATGCCAAAGACGTGTTCGACGAAGAGGGTTATTACCGCACCGGTGACGCCGTGCGCTTTGTCGATCCGCAGCAGCCGGAACTGGGTCTGGCCTTCGATGGCCGCATCGCCGAGGACTTCAAGCTGGCGTCGGGCACCTTCGTGAGCGTCGGGCCGATGCGCGCGCGCATCATCAGCGAAGGCGCGCCGTATGTACAGGACGCCGTCATCACCGGCATGAATCGCGACGATGTGGGCGTGATGATCTTTCCGCGCCTCGATGCGTGTCGCAAGCTCGCGGGGTCCGGCAATCAGGCGAGCGCAGCGGACGTGCTCGCCGCGCCTGCCGTGCGTGCGTTCTTCGCGGCGCTGGTTGCGCGACTGAATGCGAGCGCTACGGGTAGCGCAACGTATATCGCGCGTCTGCGTTTGCTGGCAGTGCCGCCTTCGCTCGATCTGGGCGAGGTCACGGATAAAGGCTCGATCAATCAGCGCGCGGTGCTGCAACATCGCAATGCGCTGGTCGAAGCGATGCACGCACCCGATGCCGATGATCCCGATGTGTTGCTTTCGGCGCCACGTAACGTTGCCGTTGCGCGGCAGGAAAACGTCTCATGACATCGACGTATCGGGCGCCGTTGCGCGATATGCGCTTCGTGATCGACGAATGGCTGGACGCCGCCGCATGGTGGCGCGAAGTTCCCGCATGGGCCGATCTGGATGCACAGACCGCGCAGCAGGTGCTCGAAGAAGCGGCGCGCTTCGTGCAGGAGCGCGTCGCACCGCTCAACGCGAGCGGCGACACCGAAGGCTGCCGCTTCGAGCACGGCGAAGTGACGATGCCAGCGGGTTTTCGCGAGTCTTACGCGGCGTATGTGGAAGCAGGCTGGCCGACGCTCGCGCTCGATGTCGAGAGCGGCGGTCAGGGCTTGCCGCAACTGCTCGACGTGGCCTTGCAGGAAATGCTCGCGGGCGCGAATCACGCGTGGCTGATGTCGCCGGGACTCACGCATGGCGCGACGGCCTGTCTCGCCGCATATGGTTGCGCGCGCATCCAACGTGACTGGCTGCCGAAGGTCGCAAGCGGCGCGTGGCTCACGACGATGTGCCTCACCGAGCCGCAGGCGGGCAGCGATCTCGCGCTGCTGCGAACACGCGCCGTGCTTGATGTATCCGACGCGGATGGCGATCGATACCGCATCGACGGCACGAAGCTCTTTATCACGGGCGGCACGCACGACCTGACCGACAACATCGTTCATCTCGTGCTCGCGCGTTTGCCCGATGCACCTGCGGGCACCAAAGGTCTATCGCTCTTTGTCGTGCCCGCGTGGCTGGACGATGGACGAACACGCAATGGCGTGCATTGCGAAGGCATCGAAAAAAAGCTTGGGCTCAAGGCGAGTCCCACCTGCACGATGCGATTCGAAAACGCGCATGGCTGGCTGGTGGGAGAGGCGCATCGCGGCCTGGCGTGCCTGTTCGTGATGATGAATGCGGCGCGCCTGCAGGTGGCGATGCAGGGTGTCGGTCACGCGCATACGGCGTGGCAGCGTGCATCGGACTATGCGCAGGAACGCGTGCAGATGCGTGCGATCAGCGCGCCGCCGAATGCGGACCATGACCCGCAGCGGCCCGCGCCTATTGCGTTTCATCCGGCCATGCGGCGCATTTTGATGGAATTGCGGGCGATGGTCGAAGGCGAGCGCGCGATCGGCTATTGGATTGCGCATTGGCTCGATATTTCCGCGCATCACGCCGATCCTGCTGCGCGTGGCGAAGCGCAGCGGCTGGCTTCGCTGCTTACGCCGGTTGCGAAAGCGTTTTTTACGGCCAATGGTTTCGCGGCCGCGTCGAATGCGCTGCAGGTGTTCGGCGGCTACGGCTATATCCACGAATATGGCATCGAGCAAACGTTGCGCGATAGTCGCGTGAGCATGCTTTATGAAGGCACGAACGAGATTCAGGCGATCGATCTGCTGATTCGCAAGATACTCGCCGACGATCAGGCGGCTCTGGCGCTCTTGCTCGCACATGTGCGCGCAGAAGCACAGCAGAGCGAAGGCGGTGCGCAACTCGGCGCGCTGGCCGACGACGTGGAGCGCGTCACCCATCGCATCGCGCGCCATCATGCCGAAGATTCCGAAACCGCCTACCGTGTCGCTGACGATTATCTCGCGCTGATCGGCTGGCTGCTGCTGGCGTTCGCCTGGACGCGCACGTTGCGGTTGGCATCGTCACCGGAGCGCACGGTTAGCGACGATCCCTTTTACGCCCAGAAGCGCGAGACCGCGCGTTTTTTCTTCGACTATCCGCTGGCGGCGTTCGCGCATCGTCTTGCATTGGTCGAAGCGGGTTGCGCTGCGCCGTTGCCGCATATCGCGCCGGCATTGCTGTAATTTATTACAAAGGATACCGAATGAACAAGTTATTCCGGCGTCTGTTCGCCTCCGCGTTCGTGACCTTGTGCGTGGGCCAGTCGCTCGCCGCCGAAGCCGATACACCCAACGTCACCTTCGATCCGCCCAAACCGCATCTGACTTATATGGGCCGCTTCAGCGTCGATTTGACTGCGCCGATCTGGGAACTCGGGGCGAGCAACGATGCGGGCAAACGCCGCATCATTCCGATCACGGGTGGACACGTGGAAGGGCCGCTCGTGAAGGGCGAAATCCTCAACAACGGCGCGGACTGGCAGGTCGTGACGAAAGACGGCGTGGCGATGATCGACACGCGCTATCTGCTGAAGATGGACGACGGCGAATATGTCTATCTGCAGACGCGCGGCATGCGTTACGGTCCCGCCGATGTGCTCGCCGATGTTGCCAAAGGCAAACCTGTCGACCCGTCGAAGTATTACTTCCGGCTTTATATGAACTTCGAAACGTCGTCGAAGAAATATGCGTGGCTCAATCGCGCGATGGCCGTGGGTTACGCAATGCGGCTAGGCAATGCGGTGGTGTACGACGCGTATCTGCTCGATAGCGCGGCGCAGTAAATATCGCATCATATTTCCAGCGCTGCTGGAGGTCCGGACGGTCGAGCAATGCCTGATCGGTAATAATACGCGCCGCCTTTCGATACGGATTACGTACGAAAGGCGGCGCGCACTGATTGGAAGCCGATTCGCTTACGCTTCAGCTACCGCAATTTCCACATCGATATTGCCGCGCGTGGCCTTCGAATACGGGCAGGTCTGGTGCGCCATTTCCACAAGACGCTGCGCCACTTCGCGTTCCACGCCCGGCAGACTCACATTCAGACGCGCGCGCAGCGAATAGGCGTCGTCGCTTTTCACAAGGTCGATTTCCGCATCGACCGCCGTTTCGCGCGGCAGCGCCACCTTCAGGCGCCCGGCCGCCAATCCCATCGCCCCAATGAAACAGGCCGACCAGCCCGCGCCGAACATCTGTTCCGGGTTGGTGCCCGGCGCGCTCGCTCCAGGCGGCGCGAGCTTGACCTCGAGGCGGCCATCGTCGCTGCGGGCGGCGCCGTCGCGACCGCCGGTGGTGTGGGTCTTGCCGGTATAAAGGACTTGTTCTGCGTGGCTCATGATGATTTCCGGGTAGATTGATAGTCTGTTTAATCGCCTGGTTAAAGCGCTATGCAAACTGAATTGATTCGCGAGGTGAATCAGCTACCGCGATAGAGATTGCGCAGGGCGTCGAGTTGGCCGTTCTGTTCGGCATTCACGAGTTCCTGACGCACCTGGGCGCGGGTGATCTTTGCGTTGGCGTTTTGCTGAACCGGCGTCCACGCTTGCGCTTGTGCTGCTGCCTGCGTGGCGGTATCGGCGGATGCAGGCACGGCTGCGAACGAAGCGGAAGCGGCAACGAGTGCGGCACCTGCGGCAAAAGCCAGAGCGATCTTCGAAACTTGCATGACGTTCTCCTTGAATCAGTAGATGAGAAAGGGACTACCGCTTGATCGACCTGCCTGGCCGTCCTTGTTCACGGCTTGAAGCGTTGTCTGCGGCGTTGACGTATTAAAACCAGCGGACGTATCTGGCATGTTTCGCCAACGTGCCGTATTGCAATTCCCTGTATCTGGGCAACGCGCAGATACATAGAGACACAAACCCGGCCACCCGCGCGGCGTCAGGCCCACGCGGCCCGATGCGAACGCACGCTGGACACAATCCAGATACATGCGGCTGCTTCAATCGCTTCCACGAACCCGAAGCCGGGCGCTCACCACCTGTGAACTCAAGGCTTCAGTCATTCATTTCAGTCATACATCACGGAGGATTCATGTCTGAACTCTGGCAATTGACGGCAGCTGAACTGGCAAGACATATCAGGTCGCGTGAAGTCTCGGCGCGCGAAGCAGCGGAATCGGCGCTTGCGCGGCTCGATGCGGTGAATCCGATCATCAATGCGGTCGTGGCCGTCCATCCGCAAGAAGTGTTGAAACAGGCCGATGCCGTCGATCAGGCCATCGCACGCGGCGAAGATCCGGGGCCGCTCGCAGGCGTGCCGGTCACCACCAAGATCAACGTCGATCAGGCGGGCTTTGCGACCACCAACGGTCTGCGCGCCCAGCAAAACCTGATTGCCGAATTCAATAGTCCCGCCGTCGATAACCTCGTGCGTGCGGGCGCGGTATTGCTTGGGCGCACCAATTCGCCCACCTTCGCGCTGCGCTGGTTCACCTCGAATCAGGTGCATGGCCGCACGCTCAATCCGCGCGATGCGTCGCTGACGCCGGGCGGATCGAGCGGGGGCGGCGCGGCTGCCGTTGCGGCGGGCATCGGGCAACTGGCTTTGGGCACGGATATCGGCGGGTCGGTGCGCTATCCGGCGTATGCGTGCGGCGTGCACGGCTTGCGTCCGACGCTGGGCCGCGTGCCGGCGTTCAATGCTTCGTCGCCGGAACGGGCGATCGGCGCGCAACTGATGTCGGCGGCGGGGCCGATGGGCCGCACGATCGAAGATCTGCGCCTCGGGCTGGTGGCGCTGGCCGCGCCGGATCTGCGCGATCCGTGGTACGTGGCGCTGCCCGTGGAAGGGCGCGAAGTGCCGCGTCGCGCGGCGCTGTGCGTGCGTCCTGGCGGCCTGAATACGGTGAAGGAAGTCGAAGACGCACTGCGCGACGCCGCAAATCGTCTGCGCGACGCGGGCTGGCAAGTCGAGGAAATCGACGATGTGCCGTCCATACGCGAAGCCGCGCAGCTTCAGGAGCGGCTGTGGCTGGGCGATGGTTTCGACGCGCTTGCCAGCGCCGTGGAAAAGGATGGCGATCCGGGCGCGGCGGCGGTCATCGCGGCGGCGCGCGAGAAAGTGCGCGGCCTGCCCGCCGATGTCATCAGCCAGTCGCTCGTGCGGCGCACGACGCTCGCGCGCCAATGGCGGCTCTTTCTCGATCAATACGCGGTCGTGCTCATGCCGGTGTCGAGCGAGTTGCCGTTCGCCAGCGATCTCGACATGCAGGGCAAGGACGGTTTCGATCGGGTCTGGGAAGCGCAACTGACGCTGCGTGCGCTGCCGGCCGTGGGCCTGCCGGGCCTCGCCGTGACGACGGGCCTCGTGAACGGCGTGCCGGTGGGCGTGCAGATTGTCGCCGCGCATCATCGCGAAGATCTGTGCCTGCTTGCGGGCCGGGATATCGAAGCGCGTGGCGTGCCCGCGTCGCCGGTCGATCCGCGTGCTTGATTGAAGCCGTGCATGAAGCCACGCATGAAACCCGTGCAGGCGCGGCAATTTTGATTCGCTGTGTGTACGTAAAGCGGGCAGACACATTGGGATACATGGCGTCTGCCCGCTTCCGATATAAATGCCCTGCAGCCCGCCGGCTGCCTGTTTGACGAGGCCGAGTCATCCCGATGTCGCCTCGTACCTGTCGATCAACAAGGAGAAAAGCGTCATGTCAGATCCCGTCAATGTCCGGCGTCGTCGGATACTCGGCACTACGTTGGCGAGCCTGAGCCTCGCGGACCTGGGCCTGAGCAGTCTGGCCCACGCGCAGTCCCAGGACGGCGCCGCGTCGAACACGCGCACGGGCAGCGGCGTGTCGTTCGGGCCGATCCAGCAGATCGATGCGGGCGTGCTGAATGTGGGCTACGCGCAAGCCGGTCCGACGAACGGTCAGCCGGTGATCCTGCTGCATGGCTGGCCGTACGACATTTACAGCTTCGTCGAAGTCGCGCCGATGCTCGCGGCCGCCGGTTATCGCGTGATCGTGCCGTATCTGCGCGGCTATGGATCGACGCGCTTTCTGTCTGCCGACACGCCGCGCAATGGCCAGCAGGCCGTCACGGCCGTCGATATCGTCGCGCTCATGGACGCGCTGAAAATCGATCAGGCCATTTTGGGCGGCTACGATTGGGGCGGTCGCACGGCCGGTTGTATCGCCGCGCTGTGGCCCGAACGCGTGAAGGCGCTGGTTTCCGTGAGCGGTTATCTGATCGGCAGCCAGGCAGCGAACAAGAATCCGCTGCCGCCGAAGGCCGAATTCCAGTGGTGGTATCAGTTCTATTTCTCGACCGAGCGCGGCGCGCAAGGCTATGCGGCGAACCGCGATGCCTTCAACAAGCTGATCTGGCAACTGGCCTCGCCCAAATGGAATTTCGACGATGCCACCTATGAGCGCAGCGCCGCGTCGTTCCAGAACCCGGATCACGTGGCGGTGGTCATTCATAACTACCGCTGGCGTCTGGGTCTGGCGCAAGGCGAGGCGCGCCTCGATGCCATCGAGCAGCGTCTGGCCACCGGTCCGACGATTTCGGTGCCGACCATCACGATGGAAGGCGACGCGAACGGCGCGCCGCACCCGGACCCCGCAGCCTATGCAAAGAAGTTCACCGGCAAGTATCTGCATCGCAATCTGACTGGCGGGATCGGTCATAACCTGCCGCAGGAAGCGCCGAAAGCATTCGCCGAAGCGATCTTGCAAGTGACACATCTGTAAGTTGTATTCGCAACAAAAGCAAAGCGCGCCATTTTTTTAATGGCGCGCTTTTTTATCGACCGGACTCCTTAGGAATCCAGTCTTTTTATTTCCTGACGATTAACCTTGCTTCGCATCGGTTCCCAGCAGGGTGCGAATCGTCTGCTCGGTTTCATCGTAATTGCCTTCGCCAAAATGGCTGTAGACCAGCTTGCCATTCTTGTCGATCAGATAAAGCGCGGGCCAATACTGGTTGTTATAGGCATTCCAGGTGGCATACGAATTGTCCTGCGCAACCGGATACTGAATGCCGAAGCGCTGGACGGCTTTCTTCAGATTGTCGGTATTGCGTTCGAACGGCAGTTCGGGCGTATGCACGCCGACCACCACGAGACCCTTGTCGCGATAGCGCGAATACCACTCCTTCACATAAGGCACGGTATGCGCGCAATTGATGCAGTCGAAAGTCCAGAACTCGACCAGCACGACCTTGCCGCGCAACTGCTTCAGATCGAGCGGCTGGCTGTTGATCCAGGTGTTGATGCCGGTGAAGTCGGGCGCGGGTGCGCCGTTCTGCACGGCAGCGGGTTCGGTGGCGGCGGGGCTGGCAGTCGAAGCGAATACGGCATAGGCGGCAGTGGCGGCCAGCGCCGTGGCGACGGCGGCAATCTTGAGACGTTCGAACATGACGGAATCTCCATGAAGGGTTGGGATGCGAGCCTATTGGACCGCGCACACGTATCTGCTACATGTCCCGTCCCCGTGACCTTTGCAACGCAGTGTGTCGCCGTTCGTGGCGGATACACGGCGATACAAAACGCTGGCTTCATGTCCCGAGTTCCCTGGCTGTCCTGGACCGTGTGTATCCGCATGTGTCCCATCCGCTGCGCGACACATGACGATGCGCTGCACGCGGTTTCCCGACATGCCTCCGATACATCAGGACATTGAAATACGGTTCATGGCAGGGGCGTCGCGTTGCTTCCGAATTTTCCGAATCGCCCCCTGATTTCGATGTGGATCTGTCTGGAGACCGTCTCATGTTACTGCTCGTGGTTGCCTTCATTGGCGGTGCGTTCACCGTACTCAGTCCGTGCATCCTGCCGGTCGTGCCGTTTGTTTTCGCGCGTTCGGAGCAGCCGTTCGTCACCGGCCGCCTGCCGATGCTGGTCGGGCTTGCGGGCACCTTTGCGCTGCTCACCGGGCTGGGCGCGGCGGGGCTCGACGGCGCGGCGCAGTTGAGCCAGTACGGGCGTTATGTAGCGCTGGCGCTCTTTGCGGTGTTCGGCGCGGCCTTGTTGTTGCCCGCGCTGGCCACCCGGCTCGCGCAGCCGCTGACGGGTCTTGCAGATCGCTTCATGACGCGCTCGAATGCGCAAGGCGCGGCGGGGCAGATCGGTTCGGCGCTGTTGCTCGGCGCGGCGACGGGATTGCTGTGGGCGCCTTGTGCCGGGCCGATCCTCGGTTTGATCCTCACGGGCGCGGTGCGTCATGGCGTGAGCTGGCAGACCTGGGTGGCGCTTGGCGCGTATGCGGTGGGGGCGGCTTGCTCGCTGGCAATCGTGGCGAGTCTCGGCAAGCGGGCGATGGATGCGCTCAAGCGTTCGCTCGGTGTCGGCGAGCATGTGCGCCGCGCGTTGGGCGCGCTCGTGCTGGTGACCGTGGGCGCGATTGCATTCGGGCTCGATACGCGCGTGCTGGTGCATTTGCCCGGTTCGCCGACGCAGGATCTGGAAAGCCGCTTGACGCAGCGCTTGAGTGCGCCGGTGGCTCAGCCTGTTGTAAAGCGCAGTGTCAGGCCCAGCGTCGCGCAGCAGACGCAGCGCGCGAATGCAGCGCATATCGTGCGGGTTTCGGCATCGGTGCCTTCGAATGAGGGTGTTTCGCTGCCGGTGCAAGGCACGTTGCCGTCGCTCGACGGGGCATCGGCGTGGTTGAATTCGGCGCCGCTCACACCGCAGTCGCTGCGCGGCAAGGTCGTGGTGGTCAACTTCTGGACGTACTCGTGCATCAACTGTCTGCGCACGCTGCCGTATCTGAAGACGTGGGCGCAGCGCTATCAGAACGACGGGCTGGTGGTGGTCGGCGTGCATACGCCTGAATTCGGTTTCGAGCACGATCAAGGCAACGTGAAGCGCGCCTTGGCGGACCTGAATATTCACTACCCGGTGGCGCTCGATAACGACTATCGCATCTGGAATGCCTTCGGCAATGCGTACTGGCCGGCGTTTTATATCGTCGATGCGCAAGGCAAGGTGCGTTTTCACCACTTCGGCGAGGGCGGGTACGCACAGGCCGAACAGGCGATCCAGCAACTGCTCGCCGAAAACGGCCGTGCCGCTCAAGCCGATGCCGATGTCCATGCTGCGCCGCAAGTGAACGCGAGCGGCGCGCAGGCTCCGGCGGATCTTGCCGATACCGGCTCCGGCGAAACGTATCTGGGTTATCGCGAAGGACGCGGTTTCGCTTCGCCGCAATCGTTGCAGGCCGATACGGCCGCGAGTTACACGCTGCCCGCCGATCTGCCGCTCAACGCGTGGGCGCTCGACGGACGCTGGACGATTGGCGCGGAATCGGCGGTCCCGGCGGCTGCGCAGGCGGGCGTGGCGTATCGCTTTCATGCGCGCGATCTGCATCTGGTGGTGGCGCCTGCGGCGGATGGCAAGTCGGTGCGCTTTCGCATCACCATCGACGGAAAGCCGCCGGGCGCTGCGCATGGCGCCGATGTCGCCGCCGATGGCACGGGCGTCGTGACCAGTGCGCGGCTTTATCAACTGGTGCGCCAGCGCGGCGCGATTGGGGACAAAACATTCGAGATCCGTTTTCTGGACGCGGGGGCGCGGGTTTATACGTTCACGTTTGGGTGAGTCGGGTCGGGGCGCGAACAGAAATACGCATGAGACGATCGGGCATGTTGTTGAAACGGCCCAGCATTCGCGCCGCGCCCGCCCGCGCATAAAGTCACTCCATCGACGGCGGCCTTCGCTGCCTCAAGTTTCGGGAGTGATGTCATGTACGCATGGATGACAAAACATGAACCGATGCCGGCTGGCTTTTTCGGCATCGCAGTCGGGACGCTGGCGCTGGGCGGCGCATGGCGGGTGGCGGCGAAGTTGTGGGAAGTGCCAGCTTTTGCGGCGTCGGCGCTGACGGTGCTCGGGCTGGTGGTGTGGGCCGCCGTGATGGCGATGTACGCGCTCAAGTGGGTCGCCCATCGCGAGGCGGCGCGCAAGGAATGGCAGCACGAAGTTCAATCGTCCTTCGTCGCGCTGGCGCCGGTTTCGACGATGCTGGCCGCGCAGGCGCTCAAGCTCTGGTCGCACGATCTCGGTCTGGCGTTGTTCGTGGCGGGCGCGGTGGCGCAGATCGGCGTTGGCGTGATGTTGCACGGGCGGCTCTGGCAAGGTGGACGTAACGCGGAACTCGTCACGCCCGCAATTTATCTGCCGACGGTGGCGGCCGGTTTCGTGGCAGCAGCAACGGCCGCGTCGTTCGATTTGCCCGAACTGGCGCTGATGTTCTTCGGCAGCGGCGCGCTGTCGTGGCTTGCCATCGAATCGAAGCTGCTTAATCGCGCCGCGCTGGCGGCACCGACTGCGCCGGCCCTGCGTCCGACCTTCGGCGTGCAACTTGCGCCGCCGGTGGTAGGCGGTGTCGCATGGATGGCGATCATGAACAGCATGCACGTGTCGCTGGCGGGCGCAGCAGGATTCGTGGCCTACGCGCTGCTGGGCTACGGTCTGTATCAGGCGCTTCTGTTGCTGCGTCTGCTGCCGTGGATTCGTGCTCAGGCTTTTGCACCTTCGTACTGGGCCTTCAGCTTTGGCGTGGCCGCACTGCCGACGCTCGCGATGCTCATCGCCCAGCATGGCGGCCCGCTCTGGGAACATGAACTCGCATTCGCTCTGTTTGCTGCTGCGAATGGCGTGATTGGACTGCTGTTCGTCAAGACTGCTGCGTTGCTTTGGGAAGGTAAGCTGCTGCCGGCGCGTGTGCTGCAATAAGCGACCTGACACCCAGCGCGAAATGGCCTCACCCGACGGTGAGGCCATTTTTTTTGCGCTACGGTTTTACATTACTGCTGTTGCTGCTTTTGCAGATATTGGCGCACGTCGTTGATCGATACGCGGCCCGTGTGCGCCGTATCGATCTGATCGAAATGCTGCGCAATAAAGCCCAGGCCGTTGGTTTGCGCCTGGGTCTTGCTCACGGTCGCGCCATCGCTCAACACGGTATTCGCGCCAAGGCGGGCTTCAATGCGCTTTTGCGCTTCCTGCTGCAATTGCGTGCCAGTAGATGGCGTTACGGCTTGCGGACGGTTCGTCGGGAAGAACGGTCCGTCCACGCCATGGCCGCCCTTGGGCAACTGGACCGGCGCGACGGATTGCGTTGCTGCCTGCGCCGTGCCGGTCACGGCGAATCCCACGATGAGCGGCGCGATACGCCAGAGCTTGTCGGATAGATACATGATCACTCGCATTCAGAGGGTTGCATCGATTCGTTGTGCGGCCCCTGGTGCCGGGCCGCGCGTGCGTATGCCGTGATTAAGGCTGTGCGGCAGTTTGCGCAATCGCCGTGGTCGAACCGGCGGGGTCTTCGTCGGGCCACGGCGAAGGCAGCGTCCACACCGAAAGCGCTTGCGGAATCGGCTGGCCTGCGTAGTACTTGATCAGATCGCTTTTCATCTTCGGGCGCGCGACATCGTCGAGATAAATCATGTGTCCGCCCTGGAAGAAGTTGACCTCCAGATTCGCGCTCAATCCCGCTACGGTTTGCAAACGCGCGAGCTGCTTTTCCGTATTGAAGAACGGCGTGGCGAGATCGTGATAGCCGTTTTCGGACAGCACCTTCAATTGCGGATTGAGCGTGATTGCGCCGAGCAGATCGGGCAGGGTATCGGGCAGTGGCTGGCCGTCGTGCGAGAAGTCCCAGACTTCGATAATGCTGTCGTTCAGCGGCATATACGTCGCGTTAGGCGCGCTGTAGCCGAGATAATCCGGCAATTGCGTGGCCAGCGCAGTCGTGAATGGCTGCGAGATCAGGATGTCCGATGGATCGCCATCGGCCTGCAAACGCGGATCGGAATTCGGCAGCGAAACGCGTCCGTCGTAGCGGCCAATCGTGGTGCCCGGGATCAACGAGTAGTTGAACCCATTCACGTTGAAATAGCCCTGCAAAGCCTGCTGCGAGAGACTCGACGGCCAGCGCCACGAATCCAGCGTGCGCGCTGGCGGCAAAACGGGCGTGCCGAGTGCGTCGGGAATGCCTAGCTGGCTGAGTACCCACGTCTGCGAGTATTTCTTGAAGTGGTTGTACTGGCCCGTTGCGAAGATTTCCGATTGCAGCGCGAATAGTCCCTGATCGATCAAAGGCGGCGAAACCTGATTGAAATACGCCGCCACTTCCGCATAACCGGGGTAATAGCCCGCTAGCGTATCGGTATCGAGTTGCAGACCGGCCGTGGAATCCGTGATGGCCGTGGCTTCGATCGCATCGGCGAAATAGTTGAGAATGGCCGATTGCAGCACGATGCCGCTCAGTTGCACGCCCGCGGTTTCCAGCGCGAGCGCGAGCATGTCGGTGCGTGGCGTGCCGTACGATTCGCCGTAGAGATAGATCGGCGAACTGCTGCGGTTATTCGCGGCCAGATAGCGCAGGATAAAGTCGCGCATCACGTCCACATCGGTATCGCAGCCCCAGAACTTCTGGTTGGTGTTCGGCAGGATCGCTTCGGAAAGGCCGGTGCCGGGCGGGTCGATAAAGACCATGTCCGTGGTGTCGATCAGGCTCTCCGTGTTATTGACGACCGGAAAATTCGGCCAGTTCGTTAGCAGCGGATCAGGCGTGGCGACACGCGTGGGCGCGAACGAACCAAGCCGCAACCAGATCGAGGAAGAACCCGGGCCGCCGTTATAGATGAAGGTGACGGGGCGCGGCGAACCGTTGGTCGAAGGCGCGGTATAGGCGACATAGGACATGGTGGCATCGGGATTGCCGTTGGCATCCGATGCCGTCAAATGCCCGGTGGTGGTCGTGTAATTGATCGTGGTTTTGCCGGAATTCCATTGGTAGTGCATGACGGCCGCTTTTTCCGCGACCTGGCTGGCGGACAGGCCGTCTTTGGCATTTAGCGAATAGGCGATAGGGTCGGTATAAGGTTGATTGGCATTCGAATTGGCGCTGGCGTTTTGCTGGGCGGCGGCCACCTGTTTCATTGCCGTGGCCGAGGCGCCTGATCCGCTATCGCCGCCACCGCATCCCGCCAGTATCAATACGCTCAGGATCAACGCGCCAGACCCGGCGAGGCGCAGGCGGGCGCGGCGGCTGAGATTGAGGTTACTACGGCTGTCCGCATTCATATCTGTCCCTGTGAATGGTGAATACCGCAAGCAGATAAGCCGCGTTTGCCGGAAGGGAACGTTTTTAAAAGCCAATACGGTCCCGCGTCGGCGCATACTGCGGCTGACAATTAACTTTCTATATCCGACATTTTTAATACAATTTGTCGCGATGAAAATTAATCAGGATGCCTATGAAAAAACAAAGCCAGTGCGGATAAAAAGACAAAGGGAAGCCCATGAAGCCTGAACGGCCTCTAGAGATTCCCCGCGGAAAGATTTGGTAATGAAAGAATGCAGAGGAAAAATAGAGCGTGTTGCAGCGCTTTGTCAAACACTGTTACACGCTATGCTGCATGGATGAATGAATGGCTTTAAATATGCTTTAAAGCGATCAATTAAATTGCGGAAAAATAAATTGCCAGGACATCGCCCATTTCGACCGCAGTCGTTGCATAGACAATCAGATCGATATGGCGATGAAAAGAGGGAAACGTTGGCCGCTTTGCCCACCGTCACTTATGACAGTGGGCAAAGGGTAGCGGCACGAACGACGTGCCGCGTGCAGGCTTGCGTGGTGACGCTTAGTAGTGAACCACGGTGCGGATCGACTTGCCTTCGTGCATCAGGTCGAAGGCTTCGTTGATACCCGCGAGATCCTTCGTGTGCGTGACGAACGGTGCAAGCTGGATCTTGCCGCTCATGGCGTCTTCGACCATGCCCGGCAGTTGCGAGCGGCCCTTCACGCCGCCGAACGCCGTGCCCAGCCAGCGGCGGCCGGTCACGAGCTGGAACGGACGCGTGGAGATTTCCTGGCCCGCGCCCGCCACGCCGATCACCACCGACTGGCCCCAGCCGCGATGCGCGCATTCCAGCGCCGCACGCATCACATTCACATTGCCGATGCACTCGAAGCTGTGATCCACGCCCCAGCCCGTCATCTCGACGATCACTTGCTGGATGGGCTTTTCGTGATCCTTCGGGTTCACGCAGTCGGTCGCGCCAAAGGCCTGCGCGAGTTCGAACTTGCCCGGGTTGGTGTCGACGGCAATGATGCGGCCGGCTTTCGCGAGCTTCGCGCCCTGGATCACCGCGAGACCAATACCGCCGAGACCGAACACGGCCACGGTATCGCCTTCCTGGACCTTGGCGGTGTTCTTCACCGCGCCCAGACCCGTGGTCACGCCGCAACCGAGCAGGCAGACCTGTTCCGGGTTGGCATCCGGATTGATCTTTGCCAGCGAGACTTCGGCCACGACCGTGTATTCGCTGAACGTCGAGCAGCCCATGTAGTGATAGACCGGCTGGCCGTTGTAGCTGAAGCGCGTCGTGCCGTCCGGCATCACGCCCTTGCCCTGGGTGGCACGCACGGCCACGCACAGATTGGTCTTGCCGCTCTTGCAGAACAGGCATTCGCCGCATTCGGCGGTGTAGAGCGGAATGACGTGATCGCCGGGCTTGACGCTGGTGACGCCTTCGCCCACTTCGACAACGATGCCCGCGCCTTCATGGCCCAGCACGGCGGGGAAGAGGCCTTCGGGATCATCGCCGGAAAGCGTGAAGGCATCGGTGTGGCACACGCCGGTATGCGTGATCTTAACCAGCACTTCGCCCTTGCGGGGCGGTTCGACGTCGATCTCGACGATTTCGAGGGGCTTGCCCGGCCCGAATGCAACGGCTGCACGTGATTTCATAGCAATCCTGGTGAGTAAGTCAAAAGGTCCGGACCCGCTCGGGCGGCCGCCGGCGCGATGAATGAACAGTCAGCGAACGATCGACGCTGGATCAGCGCAGATAGGAACGCACGAGAGAAACGACTTCGTCAATGGATTTTTGCGAGGTGTCGTTGGCGCTGGCGAGGCTCGAAAACTCCTCGCGCAGATGGCTTTCGAGCACCCCGGCCATCAGGCCGTTGATGGCGCCGCGCATGGCGGCAATCTGCTGAAGGATGGGCCCGCAATCCGTGCCTTCTTCCAGCGCGCGCTCGAGCGCGTCCAGCTGGCCGCGCACGCGGCGAACCCGGGCCAGAACACGTTTTTTTTCTTCGACGGTGTGGGGCATGATGGCTCCCGGTCACATACTGGACGGGAGTATGCCACAAGTACTGCGGGGGAGTATACGCGGAGTGACGTTTTGTAGCGGCTTATTCAGACGAATGCGCCCACTGCAGCAGTTCCCATTTCGTACGCACATTGAGTTTGGCGAACGCACGCTTGACATAGGATTCAGCAGTCGAGAGCTTCAATTCCAGCATCTGCGCGCTTTCTGGAATGGTCTTGCCGCTCAGCAGGCTACGGCAAATCTCGCCTTCACGGCGCGAAAGACGGATTTCCTCGCGCGCGATGCGTTCTTCGAAACGCGATACGGGCGTGCCCTCGCGGCGCGGCGTGCTGATGCGCCTTGCCGAGGCCGTTCGCGAATGCATTTCGCACAGCGGAAAGAGGAATTCCCCCATCTGCTGCAATACGGCCAGTTCCCGCAGCGAAAACGCCGCGCGACCTTCGCAGCGCGCGAGGCCCAACGAATAGCGCTCGTTACGCGTGCCGTGCGAAATCACGCATTCCTGCGCGATGCGCGCGGGCATGAAAATCTCTCTGCGCAAGCCGTCGTCGGTGAGGGCCCCCACGTCGCGCTGGATCAGCAACTTGCCGGTCGAACCGCGAATCGACACAAAGAGCGGATCGCGATCGCAATAACTCGCGTAGTAGCGATCCATGATTTCGCAGATCAGCGCGTATTCCTCGCCGGTGCTGCCGATCCATTCCGTCGTATAGCCGGAAGGGCTGCGGGCATCGGGGCGCAATCGTTCGAGATGAATGGCGTCGGCCTGAATATCGCCGGTGACGAACTGGCCGAGCGAGCGCACGAAATCCGGCGTGCCCACCCGTCCGACAAGATCGCCCAGTGCGCGGGGCGAAATGGTGAGCGTCTGGAAATCGTGGGTGTCGGGGGCCATTGCGTCGTGCCTGCGGGTCGGGAATAGCGCCACCTTAACCGACCAGAAATGCGCTGTCTGCCAGGACAACCCAGGACAACCCAGGGCAACCCAGGGCAACACCGGCAGCATGCCCCCCCAAAACAGGGCAGACCGCGCAATTACGGCTGGATACATTTCGCGCCACATCGAACGATTACGACTCAAAGGAGCGACAGGTGGCGACACAAACTCACAACCTCACTTCCGGCCACGATCTCGGCGTACCGTTTGCAGACATCGTGTTCCGCAACGCCAGGGTGTATACGGTGGACCCGCACAAACCTTGGGCCGATGCCGTCGCGGTGCGCGGCGATCGTATTGTTTTTGTGGGCGACGAAGCGGGGCTTGCGCGCTTTATCGGCGGAGAAACGAAAGTCGTGGACGTGGGCGGCCGTCTGATGCTGCCGGGTTTCGTGGAATCGCACTGGCATTTTTCGACCACGGCTTTTGCTTTTCAGGCGTTCGTGAATTACGAAGATCCGCAGAAAGTCCTCGCGGCCTTAGCCGACTATGTGAACGGCCATCCGGAAGAAAAGAGCATCACGGGCATGGGCTGGATTCAGGCTACGATTCCGCCGGAAATGCTGCGTAAGGAAACGCTCGATTCCATTTGCGCCGACAAACCGGTTTGCCTGCTTTCGACCGATTTCCACAGCATGTGGGTCAATTCGAAGGCGCTTGAAATTGGCGGTATCGACGCCGATACGCCGCCTGTGGAAGAAGGTTCGAGCTGGTTCGAGAAAGATCCGGTGACGGGCGAACCGACCGGCCTGGTCGTCGACGGCGCCGCTTATTCACTGCTGATGCGGCGCATTAGCGATGCGGGGTATCTGCCCACCGGTATCGATCTGTACCTGCAATCGATTGGCGTATGGCAGGAAAAACTGGTGGCTGCCGGCATTACGACGGTATTCGATGCAGGTTTTCTGGACCCGAGCGGCGATCAGACGCTGCTCTATGAAACGCTGCAGACGATGGAGCGCGCGAACAATCTCAAACTGCGCGTGGTGGGCAGTTACGCCGCGCTCGGGCCGGTCGAGGACCCCGTGGGCACGCTGGTGGAATATCGCGCGAAATACCAGTCGCCGCTTGTGAAAGCGCAGGCGCTCAAACTCTTTCTCGACGGCACGGAAGCGAATCACACGGCCTATCTTCTCGCACCGTATGCGGACCGTCCGCACACCTGCGGCGAGCCGACCATGCCCATCGATCAATTCAAACAATATTTGCTGCAGGCGGATAAGGAACGTATCGACGTCATGGTGCATTGTGTCGGCGATGCGGCCGTGCGTACCGCGCTCGATGGATTCGAACTCGTGAACGCCACCAATCCGCCGCGCGAACGCCGTCACGTCATCACGCATGCGTTTCTCACCCATCCCGACGATATCCCGCGTTTCCGCCGTCTGGGTGTGATGGCGAATACGCAATTGCAGTGGGGTGTCGTCGACGTCTACACCGAACTCATTCGCGAGCATTACGGCACGGAGCGCTGGAGCAATATGTACAAGTTCCGCACGTTTATTGAAGAAGGCGTGACGGTTTCGATCGGCATGGACGGGCTGGCGTGCCAATGCCGTTGCCAGCATCGGCCGGTCGAGCATATCGAATCGGGTCACACGCGCCAGCTTGCAGGCGAACCCGACGCGCCTGTTTTCCCCGATATCAACGAACGTTTGAGCGTGCCGCAACTGATTGCCGCATACACGATCAACGGCGCGTACCAACTGCGCATGGAACATGAAATCGGCTCGCTGACCGTGGGCAAGCGCGCCGATCTGATCGTACTCGAAGACAATCTGTTCGAAGTGAAAAAGCACGATATCGGCCGCGTCAATATCGGCGTCACGATGATGAATGGCGCAGTGACGTATGCGCAGGGCGCGCTGGGCGAGCAGTTGCAAAGCGCAAGCCTCAAAGCGATGGAATGCGCGTGATTCAGGCAAGGACATTCCATTCGGAGGCCGCATCGTGAATCAAGCTTCGTCTGAATCTGTTTCGCAAAACAGCGCTGTCTTTTTGCTGGCGATGCTCGCCCTCGGCACGGTCGCGCCGACCGTGTTCTGGGGGCTGCCCGCGATCGTCGGGCAGATCGCGCAGCAATGGGGATTCGGTGCGGCGCAACTGGGCATTGCGGTGCTGGGCGAGGTGTTCGGCATGGCGGCGGGCACCTTGTTAATGGCGTCGGTGCTCGCGCGCCAGCCGGTGCGCATCGCGCTCGCCGCGACGATTCTGCTATCGGCACTGGCGAATTTCATCACACCGCTTGCGCACACGCTAACGCTTTTTATCGTCGTGCGCGCCGTGGCGGGGATCGGATCGGGTGCGATGAGCGGTATCGCTATGACGTGCCTGTCCTATACGAAATCCGCGGAGCGCAACATCGGCTGGCTGGTGTTGTTGCAGGTGCTCTGGAGTATGGCCTTGCTCGGCTACGTGCTGCCCGTCGTCGGCGGGATGGCGCATGCAAGCGGCACGTATGTGTGCATCGGTGTGTTGTCGCTCGCGTTTCTTCCGGCGGTTGCGCTGTTCGGGAAACAGGAGGCCTTTGTCGATGCCGATGCCAGCGAAGGTGCGCATGTCGATCTACGCGGCGTGATCTTGCTGCTCGGCAGTTTGTTCGCGCTGTATTTTGGCGTGGGCGTGCTGTGGACTTTCCTCGAGCAGATTGGCATGCGTTCCGGCCTGAGCGAAGCGCGTGTGGCAACCACACTGGTGATGGCGAACCTCGTGAGTCTGGCCGCATGCGTGGTGATGCCGCGACTCGGGCGGGGCAACGGTTTGCGGCGCTGGGCCGTCGTCAACATCGGCGCATGCGTGGTGTCGGCGGCGGCGTTGACGATGCCGCAAACGCCCGACCGTTTTGCGCTTGCCGCGATCGTCTTTATCGTGGCCTGGACGGGCGCGGCCACGCTGATCTTCGCGACGATGCCGCGCGTGGATACGGTCGGGCGTTATGCAACGCTTTCGCCGGGGGTGCTCTCGCTGGGATTCGGCATTGGCTCGGCGGCGGGCGGCGAGTTGATCGAAATGCTCGATGCGCGTGCAGCGGTGGGGCTCGCCTGTGTGTTCTGTTGTGCGTCTTTACTGCTGTATATGAGCCTTGGGCGCGCTAACAGTACGGCAGAAGAAGCGCTGTCACGCGTAAGCCAAAGCTAGGCCTTAAAGCAAGGCGCGGTGGCGATGCCGCCGCGCCTCGATTCAGGACCGGCTGTTGCGATCGCCCAGCAGCCAGTCGATCGAAATCGCGCCCGGCCCCCAGGCCGCAATGCCCAGCGCCATAGCGGCCCACGTGATGTGAATGGGCCAGCCATCGGGAACCGTCAATTCGATAATGCAGGTCATCAGGAACAGGCCCACCGCGGCGAAACGCGTGCCCAGGCCGAGCGCCAGCAACACCGGAAATCCAGTTTCTCCGCATGCGGAAAGAAAGGCGAAAATCGCTGGCGCAGGAAAAGGATAAGGACCGCCCGGCAAATGCAGTTTAAATTCGTCGGTGAATAAGGTAATGGCCGTATCGTTGAGATGAAGAAAGCCACTCCATTTGAGGATGCCGGATCGCCAGAACGGCACGGCAAGCGCCACGCGTAGCAGCAGTTGCACGAGCCACGGTTGCGCGAGCTTTTCGATTATGTGACGCGCCCGCGCGATCGTCTTTGTAACGACAGCAGGCAAGGACGGTTTGAGGTCTTGCTGGGTCGACATCATGATGGTGCTCCGGGACGAATGGCAGTGAAAACGCCGGCAGAAATCATCGCCTGCAGATTGGTCTGAATATCGAAGGACTCATCGTCGGCGAAAGCGGTTTCAATGGCTTCGCCGAGCGATAAACCTGAAATAAGCGCGAGCAGGAAGGCCGCGCCGCCGACGGGCAGGCGCGAAACGATTACGTCCTGATCGGGACGTGTGATGAGCGCATCTTCCGCATCGCTCGAATGCAGCGGCTCGACAGGGCCTTCGCGTCGATTCATTGCGAAGATGGAAACCGCAGGAAAGCGCGAGCGGACAATGCGCGTTGCCGGATGCGCAACGAAGCGCACTTGCGCGAGCAAGCCGCTGTCGATACGAGCCAGATCGTGTGCCGATAAAGGCCCGGCATCTGCTGCGTGATAAGCGTCGAGCCATGCACGTTCGACGCGGGCAGTATCGGCGAGCCAGGGCATCTCGTGCGCGTATTCGTACGATTCGATAAAGGACGGGAAGTCTCGCCCGTATTCGAATAGCAATGGCGAAGACGGCGGCGTGGCACGCACGTGAAAGCGCGCCATCGCGCGGAAAAACTCAATACCCGTGATGCGCTGAACGGCCGGATAAATCGCGGCGAGCGCGTCGATCAAACTCACCGTCACGTTGTTGCGATAGACGTTGTACCGGTTGACGACGCCTTTGCCATGCGCGGCGATCACGTCATCCGGTGCGCAGATCGCTGGATCGATCAAGCCCGGTGTGAAAGCCGCCGGATACGACGTGTGCGGTTCAGGCTTCATGGCAATCTCGCTCGTGATGAAAGAGAATCTGATCGGTCATGATTTGCCGCGCCGTTTCGGCCTGCGCACGCAATTGCGAAAATGCAGGCAGATCACTGTCCCATTCGATCAGCGTAGGAACGGCGCCCGTTTGCCCGATCACCTTGGCGTAAAGATCCCAGACGCAATCGGCAACCGGGCGATCATGACTGTCGATCAGTAGTGGTGCGTTCTCATCGTCGTGTTGTTCGCTGTGACCGGCCAGGTGAATTTCACCTACGTATTCGAGCGGAAAGGCCGCGAGATAGTCGTGCGCCGAATAGCCGTGATTCACTGCGGAAACAAATACGTTATTCACATCGAGCAACAAGCCACAACCGGTTCTTTGCGCGACTTCGCGCAGAAAGTGGGTTTCGCTGATCGTCGACGATGCGAACATCACGTAGGTGGATGGGTTTTCAAGCAGGATCGGTCGGCCAATGACGTCCTGCATTCTGTCGATATGCGCGCATACGTGGTCGAGCGTTGCGCGGCAATAGGGCAGTGGCAGCAGGTCGTTGAAGAATGTGCCGCCGTGCGAGGACCACGCGAGATGTTCGGAAACGAAGGCCGGTTCGTAACGCGCAACAAGATCGCGAAAGCGCGCAAGGTGCGTGGCATCGAGCGCATCCGGTCCGCCAATCGACATGCAGACACCATGCAACGAAAGCGGATAACGCTCGCGAATGGCGATGAGTGCGCGATGCGGCGGCCCGCCCGCGCTCATATAGTTTTCGGCATGCACTTCGAAGAAGCCTTCAGACAAGCCTTCTTCGAGAATCGCATTCAGATGCGCGGGTTTGAAACTGGTGCCCACGAGAGCAGAACGGCCGGGCATGTTCAACGCCATTGATCGGATTAAATCGCTCATGATCGTCCCACTCCCATGGATCACGCAGAATCAGGACTTCATCGGCATGAGCGAGCCGTGGCCGCCGCCCGGCACCTGGATGCTCGTGCAGGTGCCGCCTTGAACGAACTTCCACGAGTTGCCCTGGAAGTCCATTGCCGAGGTGCCCTGGCAGGTCGTGCCAGGGCCCGCTGCGCAGTCGTTTTGCCCTTTCAGCGCGACGCCGTAGCACTTTTCCTTGTGCGCTGCGATAGCGGCGCTGGCTTCGGCCTGAGTGAGCGGCGCTGCGTGGACGGTGGAGGCGAGCAGGCTTGCAACAGCGCCAGCGAGCAGGGCGGCATTGACGTTGAGCTTGGCGGACATGAGTATTCTCCGGTGGTAGAGGTAGTGGGTATCCGTCGCGGATACACCAGCTAATTCGCAGCCCTCCTGCCACGGGTTACAGCGCACACGAAAATTTTTTATTGGGTTGTCCGGGTGGTTTGTAATGTTGCCGCAAGCATCGCAGGACGCGATGGTCGAATAGCGAGCGAACCACACGCGTTGATGCGCAAATGAAAAAACCGCGCATCCCAGATGCGCGGTCATTCATTCCGGAGTGTGCTACGTCGATCAGAACTTGTGGCGAATACCCACGGTCGCGATGGCCTGCACGGTGTTGTTCGATGAATAACCGTAAGAGCCAATCGATGCTTCAGCCGGTGCGGTGCCGCCCTTGCCGTTGCCCTGCGTGCCGCTCGCGTGCTGCCATGCACCCATCAGATAGACATCGGTGCGTTTCGAAAGCGAATAATCCGCGCCGGCGGAAACCTGATGATATGTCGCGGACGTATTGCCATCAGCCTTCGTATAGATATAGCCAAGGCCAAGCAGCAGCGCAGGCGTGGCCTGATAGCCGACATACGCGCCGCCCACGTTATAGCGTTGCGTGCTGCCAAAAGCCGATTGCGCATCAGGACGATACTGCGCGTTGCTATAGCGCAGATTCATCTTCACCGGTCCCATTACGTACTGAACTGCAACAGAAGCAATGCCAATCGACTTCGCTGTGATATAGCCATTGTTCAGCGGAGTATTCGGATCGAAGTTACCGTCGAAGGTGCCGTCCGAGGTGCTGCTCCAGCCCGTGCGCTTGACGCTCGATGCTGCATTGGCCGCGTAGAAGTAGCCTGCTGCCGCGCTGAACTGGCCGATCGAGTACGTGGCCGCGCCCGACCACGTCTGGCCGGAGCCCGTTTGACCCGCCACGCCGCCGAGTGCGTAAAGGCCTTCGAACTGGAAGCCCGAGAACACCGGCGAAACGTATTTGATTGCGTTGTTCGTGCGCGAGCTGTTGTCGTTGTTATCGACGTCGCCCGGCGTGGAGAACATGCTGCTGAAGTCGTTATCGGCGGTAAGCGGCTGGATCATATCGACGAGCGGATCATACTGGCGCCCGAGCGTCACCGTGCCCCACTGGTCGCCGGAAAGGCCCACGAATGCCTGTCGGCCAAACATACGGCCGCCCTGGTGGAAGCCGCCCGAATTCGGATTGAAGCCATTTTCAAGCTGGAAAATAGCCTTGAGACCGCCGCCCAGATCTTCGGCGCCCTTGACGCCCCAGCGGCTGCCCGAGAGATTGCTGTCGGCCATGCCCCAGCGATGCTCGCCTTGCGAATTCGCGTGGCTCACATACTGGATCGACGTGTCGATCACGCCGTAGAGCGTGACGCTATCGGCTGCGAAGGCAGCCGAACTTGCGGCCGAACCGGCGCCGAGCAGGGCAAGCGAAAAACAGGAAAGGCGAAGCGTGTTCATCTGCGAGTTCATCGGTTATGTCGTTGTGTGACTGTGGTTGAGGTGAAACGGTCTTTTCATCGCGTATAGCGGGGACAGCGAGGCTTAATTGGCTGCGCCCATCGCCGGATCGCTCACGCTGTCCTTGCCGGTTTCGACGCGGCCCGCGAAGCGGCGCGTCACGCCGTTTTCGGCGGCGAGCGTGAAGTCGTACCAGCCGTTCGATGCCGTGAGCGACCAGTACGGCTCGACCTGCATACCGGCGGGCACGCTGTAATTCCAGGGGCCATCGGCGCGATAGGCGTTGCTCGTGACCGTCACGCTCGTGGTGGCCGTGCCCGTGTTCATGATGGTCAGATACACGGAGTTGTTGGTTTCGTCGTAGCACACGCGCACTTCGGGCTTCGGACCCGTTGCGGCCGCAACGACATTGCCCGTGAACGCGCGATGAAAGCCGTTCGGGCCGAGCACCCAGAGGTTATAAGCGCCGTTGTCCGTCGATACCGGCGTCCAGATATCCGAGAGTTCCTTGCCCGCTTCCACGGTGTAGCGGCGCGGCGCGCGATCCAGATGCAACTGGTCGTAGACATGGAACACCGCACCAGCGCTGCCCGTATTGCTGAATACGAGCCACACGGCGCTGTTCTGTGTATCGACGTTGGCGCTCGTATGCAGGTGATAAGGCAGTGCGCGCGAGGGGCGCTGCATCAGCGCCTGCTTCGGCATCGTCTGCGTGGCGACCGATGGCACCGGCACCGATCCCAATGCGCTTTGCTGCGCACTTTGCGCGTCCGCAGCGGCTTTGGTCGGCGCGGACATCGCGGCGGGCGTGGCGTCGTTTGGCGTCGCAAAGTTGAAGCACGAAGTGAGATCGCCGAATACCGTGCGTCGCCACGGGCTGATATTCGGCTCGCTCACGCCAAAGCGCGCTTCGAGAAAACGCAGCACGGAAGTGTGATCGAACACCTGCGAATTGACGAAGCCGCCCGTGCTCCACGGCGACACGACGAACATCGGCACGCGCGGGCCAGGACCATAGGGCAGGCCGTCGGGTTTGAGCGGCGACGAATCGCCGGGCGGGTTCGGCACCGTGAAGTATTCGTACTGCGTGGTGACGGTGGATTTGCCCGCATACGTGCCGTCGCCGTTGGGCGAAGGCGCGTCGGGCGGCGGCATGTGATCGAAGAAGCAGTCGTTCTCGTCGTAGTTCACGATGAGCACGGTCTTGCTCCAGACGTCTGGATTCGCGGTCAGCGTGTCGAGCAGCAGTTGCAGGTAATACGCGCCCTGGCCGGGTGTGGATGCGCCCGGGTGCTCGCAATAGGCTTGCGGCGAAACGATCCAGCTCACCTGCGGCAATTGACCGGCGGCGATATCGTCGCGCATGGCCTGCAGGAAGCCGCCATCGGGCATGGTATTGCCGATGCCCTTGTAAAGCGGCGAGAGCGCTTCCATTGCCGCCGTATAAGGCGCATTGGGCGAACCCGGCACGGTCTCGTTGACCTTGCGGAACGAGGCGAAGCCGGCGAGCGGGTTGTCGGTGTAATTGTCGGGCTGGTTTTCATAGACTTTCCAGCTCACACCGGCCGCTTGCAGACGTTCCGCGTAGGTGGTCCATGTTAGCCCCGTTGCGGACGATCCCAGCCCGTCCCAGCCGTTGTTATTCACCACGGCGTAGTTCGAACCGGTGGGGCCGTTCGTGCCGGTCCACATGAAGATGCGATTCGAGTTCGTGCCGCCGTGCAGCGAGCAGTGATACGCGTCGCAGATCGTGAATGCATTGGCCAGCGCGAAATGAAACGGCAGGTCGGCGCTTTGCAGATAGCCCATCGACACATCGCCTTTCGACTTCGGCCATTGCGTCATGCGGCCGTTGTCCCAGGCGTTGTGCGAATCGGTCCACGAATGCGCGCCGCCTGCCAGCAGTGCGTTCCCTTTCGTGCTGTCGAGATAGAAGGGCAGCACCGTGCGGCTGCCGTCGCTTTGTTGCCAGACGTTCGCGCCGCCCGGTTGCGGAATCGTGAAGCGATCGGCGAAACCGCGCACGCCGGGCAGCGTGCCGAAGTAATGATCGAACGAGCGGTTTTCCTGCATGAAAATCACGACATGCTGCACGTCGTTGATCGTGCCGGTGGTGTTGTTCGCGGGAATCGCGAGCGCACGCCGGATCGCGGGCGGAAACAGGCTGAGCGAGGCGCCCGCCGCGGCGGCGCGCAGGAAATGACGGCGATCCATTGAAGTCATGATGGGCAGTGGTGTCGATGTGGGCGCGCGCGCAGGCAGACGCGACCGGGCGGGCCGGCGCGCGTCGCGCTGATGCGTGCGCTGATTCGTAGATTGATCGGCGATCTGTCGCGCGGGCTGCGAGGCCCGCGACGCTCAAGGTGCGCAGTCCAGTTGCGTGTTGAGCAAAGGCTGCGATGCCGTGGTGCCCGAGGCCGCACAGGCCCCCGATGCAGGCGCGGCGACGATCGCCACCGGCGCACTCGCGCCGCCTGCACCGGCTGCCGCAGCGTTAGCAGTTGCTGCAGTGCCGCTGGCGTTGCTGCCCGCACCGTCGCCGCAAGCCGAGAGAACAGCGAGCAGCGTGAAAGCGCCCAGGTTGCGCACGCGATGCAATGGCTTCATAGCGTCTTTATTCATCGTGGAATCTCTAGAACGAATCCCTTAGGGCAGGAGCGTGGATAGCGGCTTGCCGGAACCGTAGACAGTCTGCAATTCGGCTTCCGTCACCGTGCGCGACCAGAACGCGAGATCGCCGAAAGACTGCACATCGGGCGGCGTCGCTGCGCATTTGCCGGCGGTATAGGGCGCGGTGTCTTTGCAGGCGTTCATGTAGTACTGCCCCGTGCCGTCCTCGTTCAGGCCGAACGATCCGAGACCCGGCAGCTTCGCCACATTCGCCGTCACGGACGTGCTGTACTTTTGCTCGCCCAGCACCGGATCGAATACGTAACCCGTCATCGTCTTGCCCGTCGTGTCGATGGTGAGCGCGACATACGCCCATTTGTTGGCGGTGACGGTTGCCGAATTCATATCGTTGCGCGTACTACCATCGCCGATATTGAAGCGCACGTTGCAGCTCGTGCTGGAGCCCGGGAACAGGCCGATTGCAATGCCCGCATTGCCGCCGGAGTAGTAGTTCTTGTTCGACAGGATCGGCGTGCCGTTGCCCGTGAGGTTCTGGCACGAGGTCATGAACCAGAAGCCGAGCGTGAACTGCGCCTGCTTCGTGACGTCGTTGGTCTGCTGCAGTCGATAGCCGTCGAAGCCATTCGTATCGACGATGCTGGTGTCGATCTTTAGACCCTTGCCGCCGAATGTATCGGTGGTGAGCGCGCCGCCATCGGCGTCCGAGGCCCACGCGGCGAGCGTGCTTGCGCCCATTTTGTCGATTGCCGGCAGCGCGCCGAACGGGTAGTAGGTGGCGAGGCCGTTCGTGAGCGTGGTGGCGAGTGCGGGCGGCGGCGCCGGGGGCGGTGGCGGCGCGACATAGGCCACGCGGATCAGCGATGCAGCCGGCGCGGTGCCCGCCGCCACGGTGTAATTGAACGTATAGGCGCCCGTTGTGCTCACACCCAGATTGCTGTCCGTATAGGTGGTCGTGCCGGCGGGCAGCGCGGCGATCTGCTGGCCGTCGCGCAGCACGGTGATCGCGCCGCTGCTGGGCGCGGTCCACGTGAGCACGGTGCTGGCGTTATCGCTGCCGGTCACGCCCAGCAGTTGCGATACCGGCTGCTGGCCAGTGAGTTCGCCGCCGTCGAGCGCATAGCTTGCCGCGGCGGGCAATGCGCCGCGCCAGGCCAGCAGCGTGGGCGCGATATCGGCGATGCTGGCACGCGTATAGAGATCCGCGAGCGACGTGGGCGCTGCGCTGCTGCCCTGACGCCCGTTGCTTTGCACATTCATGCCGATAAAGCTGGTGGATTCCGGCGCGAGCGGCAGGCCGTCGGTGCCGCCCGCCGCGTTCAGACCGTGACTCGCGCTGACCATCACGAGCCAGTTTTCGTTGCTGCGCTGCGCTGTTTCGGCGATCAACGTGCCCACGGCGCTATCGAGTTGCGCGAGCGTGCTGGCGTAGTTCGTCGAGTTGACGCCCCAGTTGAGCGCCGCGTCCTGCGCCGAATGATATTGCGCGACGACTAACGTATAGCCGTTGTCGATCATGCTGACGCCTTGCTTCGTTACGCAGCTATCGACCGATGCGCAATTGACGACGCTATCGAGGAAGCCCGCGTTCTGCTCGGGCGCGAGGATCGCGGCATAGCCCGGCGAATCCACGGCCGCGCCCAACGTGCCCGCACCCGCCGATTTGAGCATGGAGAATACGGTGGGCGCATGCAGCGCCTGCCCGGAGGCATCGGAATTGATCTGATGACGATCGGCCCAGGTGCCGGTCACGAGCGTGGCCCAGCCCGGCGTATCGAGATTCGGCTGCTGGCTGAGCGTGCTGTTCACCCCGCCGCTATAAGCCGGTGCGATCTTGAGTCTGGCGAGGTTCGGCAGCTTGCCTGCCGCGATGGCCGTTGTGAGCGCGTTGTACGTCACGCCGTCGAGCTCGATCACGAGCATCTTGTTGACGGGCGTGGTGGTGGTACTGCTGTTGTTGCTCGTCGCGCTGTTGGCGGTGCTCGAATTGACCTGCGTACCAGGCGATTGCGCCGCATCGCCTCCGCATCCTGCCAGCGCGCCTGCGAGCACGAGCCCGCATAGCGCCTGCACCGCTGTTTGCGCGGTTGCCTGCCTCGTCATCGTGTGTCCCCTGGTGTTCGTAGCGCCGGACAGTCCGGCGAGTGCAGGGAATCTTACGAAGCAGGTAAGACGGGCTTATTTCGTTTTACCAAAGATTACCTATGGGTGTATCGGCAATTTTTGGGTGAGGGGTAATGTCTCGGTGAGCGTCGCCATGAAGGCGCTGATGATGCGCGTGTTCGCGCGGCTGCGCAGATGATAGAGATATTCGTGGACCACCGGGCCTTCCGGCGCGATCGATACCGCCACCAGCGATGCGCCGCGCGGCACTTCGCCCGAAGGCATCAGCGAGCAGCCCAGGCCGTGACGGATCGCTTCGCAAATGGCTTCGCGTCCGCCAATTTCGATGAGCGCGGCGGGCTCGATGGCGTGACGCGCGAGCGCGGCTTCGGTGGCGTCGCGCGTACGCGAACCGGGTTCGCGCAGCAGCAGCGTTTGTGTTTCGAGCACGCCGAGTTCCACCTGGCCCTTGCCTGCGAGTGCATGATCGGGCGCGACGACGAGCACGAGTTTATCGTCGGCGATACGGTGGCATACGAGGTTGGGATCATCGACGACATTCGACGAGACGGCCACATCGACGCGAAATTCCATCAATGCTTCGAGCACGCCCTGCGAGTTGTCGATCTCGATGCCAAGCTGCACATGCGGATAACGCCGCCGGAATGCCGCGATGGTGGGAAGAATGTAATAAGGACCCGTGGCGCCGATGCGGAAACTCCCTGCAAAGAGTTCGCGCTCGTTGCGTAGCGTGAAGTCGATGTCGTGCTCGGTCTGCATCATGCGATCGATCATCGGCATGAGTGCTGCGCCGGTCTGCGTGAGATCGAGACGGCTGCCGCGCCGGTAGAACAACTCGACGCCATATTGCTTTTCGAGTTGCTGGATGCGCGAGGTGACAGTGGGCTGGCTTACTTCGAGCCGCCGGGCGGCAGCGGTGATGCTGCCTTGCCGGACGGTCTCGTAGAACGCTGCAAGTAACGAAGCAAGCATGATCGGCGCGTAAAATGGCCGTCACTTTACTGTGTTATTGCGACGTTTTTGTTACGGCGCGGTAAGACTTTTTGAATGCTGCGAGTGTTTTTCCAGAATTCGAACGCCTTGATTCGAAAATGCAAGCCCGGCGCTCGAATGCACCAGGACCTCGCGGAAGTGCCCAACGAGCGGCCGTCCGTAGTCAGACGAATACGCTGCCAGGAGCGCTCGAACAGCGTCAGGCCGAAACTGTACTCCTTTGAACCCGCCCGGAGTGTGATGCCTGGGGCGGTCTGGCGGGCACTACGATCCACGGTATCGCTGAGCGATTGCAATGTATTCGTCAGAGCTAAACAGCCTGACGAATACAAACAGACCGATTCATCGTATCGGGACGAAATAGATCATTTTCGTGATTCGAGTGCTAGCATGCAACTCAGCGCAATGGCTTCGCTCGCTCCGGAAATACAGGTCGTACGAATCAGTCCCAATTCGAGCCCTAACCCCGCATTGAAGGAAAGACACGCCATGCAGCAACTCAATACCGGCAATGCCTGGCAATACACGCTCACGCTGCTCGGCGGCGGCTCCGTGCTTCATGGCCTTGACGCCGCACACCACGAAACCGTCGACGCCGTTCCCGCGCGCCGCGCCAATCTGGCTTTCGTCGACGTGTGCAAGGACAATCTCATTTCCGTGTCGTGGAGCGATCCCACCAGCGGGCACTACACGGAACAACTGTGGCGCCTGTGCATTGCGCGAAAACGCGGCATCTGCGCGCTCACGGGTTCCGATATTCAGCGCGGCGACAAGATTTACCGGCCTTTTTCACGCGGCGCAGCGCCTGGTAATGCGAATTGGGCCGTGTTGGCCTCGGCGCTCGACGTCGATTTGAAGGGCTGAAAAAAATCCCCAAAGCGGGGCTTTGGGGAGAGTGGAAGTCATTTCTGAATGATCGGCTGTGCGTGCCGTGCAATACCTTGAGACACCTTGCGATGATTAACCGCCTGTCACTGGCGGGAAGAATGCCACTTCGCTGTCCTGTCTGAGCACGAACATATCGGCCACCATTTCGTGATTCACCGCCACGCGTACCGGGCGCGCGCTATCCAGCACTTCGGCTTCGTGTGGCCCGCGTGCAATCAGCCGGTCGCGCAGACCGCTGATGCTGATAAGCGGCGCCTCGATCTCCAGCGTTTCCTGCGCCATGCCCAGCTTCTCGCGGATGCTGGCGAAATACTTGATGGTCAGTTTCATTGAGTCAGTCCAGTCGTTTCGATCAAGATCGTTGTGTTCTGCGCGCTCTTAACCCCAGCGCAGCATGGCCTGCTCGTCGCGCGAACGCGCGTCGACCCAATGCGCGCTGCCGTCGCGGCCGATTTCTTTTTTCCAGAAAGGCGCGTGCGTTTTCAGGAAGTCCATGATGAATTCGCAGGCCTCGAAGGCGGCCGATCGATGAGGAGCGGCCACGACGACCAGCACCACGGGATGCCCAAGTGCGATGCGTCCCACGCGATGCACGATCTTCACGGCATCGAGCGACCAGCGCGCCGATGCCTCCTCGACAATGCTCCAGAGCGAATGCTCGGTCATGCCGGGATAATGTTCGAGTTCGAGCGCAACGACATCGTCGCGGTCGCCGCTATGGCGCACGATGCCGATAAAATCCACGATGGCGCCCACGTTCGGATTGCGCATGATGGGCGCGACTTCGGCAACCACGTCGATGGACGTCGCTTGCACGCGCACCTCAAATCCCGCTGCGATGCTGCCTGATACCAGAGCGGATTCGGCGCCGGGCGCGTTATCGACGTGGTGCGAGGTATCCTGCGCTGAATGTGTGGTCATCATGGGCGTTCCTCGATAAATGATGCGGCGAAGTCAGCCGCCGCTTCAGCGCCTATTCAGCCGCCAACGAGCGACATGCGCACCGTAGGCCACGTCTTGCGTTGCCCGCTGCGCCGCCGGTCTGCATTGAGTTCCGAATAATGATCGTCGCGCGCGTGCCAGCGGGTGTTGATCGCGTCGATCAATTGTTCGCTGGAGGTCGTTTCGCCAAGCCAGGGTTTCAGGTCGGCGCCTTGCGTCGCGAACAGGCACGTGTAGAGCTGCCCGTCTGCCGATACGCGCGCACGCGAGCACTTGCCGCAGAACGGTTGCGATACGCTGGCGATAAAACCCACGGTGCCTTGACCATTCGCGATCCGATAATTCACTGATGTCGCCGAACCATCGGAATCGTCGAGTGCAATCAGTGGAAATTCGCTTTCGACGATTGCGCGCATATCGCGTGCAGTGAGCACCGTGCTATTCGACCAGCCCGCTGCGCCGCCCACATCCATGAATTCGATAAAACGCACGGCGATATCGCTATTCATGAGGTGGCGCACGAGCGGCAGAATCTGGCTATCGTTCACGCCGCGCTCGATGACGGCATTGACCTTGACTGGCGCGAGGCCCACGGCTTGCGCTTTTTCTATGCCGTCGAGAATGCGCGCGACCGGCATATCCACGTCGCTCATACGGCGAAAGATGGCGTCGTCGAGTGCATCGAGGCTTACCGTGACGCGCGAGAGACCGGCATCGCGCAGTCCACGCGCACGCGCGGCGAGTAGCGAGCCATTGGTGGTGAGCGCGATGTCGAGCGGCGCGCCGCGCAGTGTCGTGATGGCCGCGAGCCGCTCGATAAAGGTTTCCAGGCCGCGGCGCAGCAAAGGTTCGCCGCCCGTGATGCGGACCTTTTCGACGCCCAGCGCGACGAACGCCCGCACGAGCTTCAGCATCTGCTCGAACGAAAGCCGTTCCGATGCCTGCAGGAAGCGGTAATTCGAATCGAATACCTCGCGCGGCATGCAGTACGTGCAGCGAAAGTTGCACTGATCGATGACGGACAGGCGCAGATCGCGCAGCGGACGGGCAAGGCCGTCACGTGCGGGCTCGGCGATGATGGCTTCAGCGATGGCGTTCACTTTCCTGGTCGGACCCGTTAAATACAGTCGGACTGAACGATATCGGCGTTGCGTGGAGTGCGAACGGCAGTGCGGCGATATCGTTTCAGCAATGACCGACAGCATAGGGCCGCGCTGCGCCGCCGTCGGTGCACAGTCCGCGACGGTTTGAAGCAGTACAGTTGGGTGAGCGCCGGAACGCGTGGGTATCAGTGATAACCGTGATCGCCTTCGCGCACCTTGCCGCGGAATACGCGGTATTGCATGGCGTTATAAACGAGGATGATCGGCAATACGATCACCGTGCCAACCAATGCAAAGAGTTGGCTCGAATGACTCGACGACGCATCCCAGATCGTCAGCGAAGGCGGAATGATATACGGCCAGATGCTGATCACAAGACCGGTATAACCGAGAAAGCAGATCGCCAGCGAAAGAATGAAAGGCATTGCTTCGTGACTGAGATTCAGCGAACGATAGATGCCCCACACGCACAGCACCACCAGGATCGGCACCGGCAGGAAGTAGCCCAGATCGCCGCTGAGAAACCAGCGGTGGCGCACGGCGGGCAGGCCCAGCACGGTCCACAGGCTGACGATCGCAATCGCCAATAGCAGGATCGCCACGAGCGGGCGCATGACCATGCGCATTTTGCGCTGCAACTCGCCGTCGGTTTTGAGGATCAGCCAGCCGCAACCTAAAGTCGCATAGGTGAGCAGCACGCCAAATCCGCAGAATATGCTGAACGGCGAGAACCAGTCGAAAGGGTCGCCGGCGAATTTATCGTCGACGATCTTGATGCCCTGCAAAAGCGATCCCAGTGTGATGCCCTGGCACATCGCTGCCATTGCCGATCCACCAATGAAGGCGAGATCCCACGCATGCTGCGTGCGCGTGGCCTTGGCGCGCAATTCGAATGCCGCGCCGCGAAAGATCAGGCCCACGACCATCAAGATGAGCGGCATGTAATTGGCGGGCAGCAGTGTCGCATAGACCACGGGGAACGCGCCGTACAGGCCTGCGCCGCCTAGTACGAGAAACGTTTCATTGCCGTCCCACACCGGCGCAACGGTGTTGAGCATCACTTCGCGTTCGGCTTTGCCTTCGAAGAAGGGAAACAGCAGACCAATGCCGAGATCGAAACCGTCGAGCATCACATAGATAAACACACCGAGGCCGATGATGGCGGCCCAGATCACAGGAAGGTCGATTTGCATGGCCTTAGTCCCCCACCACGGCGTCGAGTGCGCGATTGTGCAACCCCGGATACTTGAGCGATTCCGTGCTTTCCACGCCGGTTCCCGGGCCTTTACTCATCATTTTCAGCATGTAATAGACGCCGGTGCCGAACACGAGGAAATAGACGATCACGAAGATCAGCAGCGAGACACCCGCCTGCTGTGCGCCGATAGGGGAAACCGAATCGATCGTACGCACCACGCCATAAACGGTCCACGGTTGCCTGCCCACTTCGGTGGTGATCCAGCCCGCGAGCAGCGCGACGATACCCGATGGACCCATACAGAAAACCAGCCACTGAAACCAGCGCGCTTCATAGAGTTTTCCACCGCGCCGCAATAGCAAGCCGAGCACGGCGGTGAGCAGCATCAGCATGCCGAGGCCCGCCATCAAGCGAAAAGTCCAGAACACAATGGGCGAGAAAGGCCGGTCTTGCGGCGGAAACTCTTTGAGGCCGCGAATTTCCCCATCCCAGCTATGCGTGAGAATCAGGCTGCCAAGATGGGGAATCTGAATCGCGTAGCGAGTGACTTCGGCATTCATATCCGGCAGGCCGACGAGATTGAGCGCGGTGCCGCCGTGCTCGGTTTCCCATAGACCTTCGATCGCGGCGATCTTCGCGGGCTGATATTCGCGCGTATTGAGGCCGTGCGCATCGCCCACCACGATCTGGATGGGCGCCAGAAACAGCAGCATCCAGAGCGCCATCGAAAAGCTGCGCTTGACCGGCACATCGCGACGCCCCTTGAGCAGATGCCACGCACCGCAGGCCGCGACGATAAAGGCGGCGACGATAAACGCCGCAATCGTCATATGTGCGAGCCGGAACGGGAAGGACGGATTGAAGATGATCTTCCACCAGTCCACCGGCACGATGCGGCCATTCTGGATCGCATAGCCTTGCGGCGTCTGCATGAAGCTATTCGACGAAAGAATCCAGAAAGTGGAAATGAGCGTGCCGATCGCCACCATCACCGTCGCAAAGAAATGCGCTTTGGGGCTCACGCGATTCCAGCCAAACAACATGACGCCGAGAAAACCCGCCTCAAGGAAGAACGCGGTCAGCACTTCGTAAGTCAATAGCGGACCGGTAATATTGCCCGCTATCGTGGAGAAGCCACTCCAGTTGGTGCCGAACTCATAGGCCATCACGACGCCCGACACCACGCCCATGCCGAACCCCACGGCAAAGATCTTCACCCAGAAGCGATACATGTCCTTATAAGCGACATCGCCCGTAAGCAGCAGACGCCATTCCAGCACCGCGAGAAAGCTCGCCATGCCGATGCTGATGGCAGGAAACGCAATATGGAATGAAACGGTGAACGCAAACTGCAGCCGGGCCAGATGAAATGCGTCGAAGATATTCATGATTCTTGTGAACTCCTGGTGACGATTGCATTTGCGTGTCACGCACCAGCTAAGGACTGGCTGGCCCGGCTACATTTCATCACGGCTGCGTCGACGCGCGCACTACATGAACTGGCACTGATTTGTATGAAGGTGTGCCGCTTTCCTTGTCGATATAGTCGAGCGGAACCAACACGTTCGCTTCTGGATAATAGGCGGCGACCGAGCCTTTTGCGATGCTGTAAACGATGGCGGTGATGTTCTTGAGTTTGAGCACGCGCCCCGACGTCACCGTTTCGATATCGACGAGATCGCCGTGTTCGATGCCGTGGGCGGCCATATCGTCGGCGTTCATGAAGAGCACATCGCGCCTCCCGAATACGCCGCGATAGCGATCGTCCATCGCGTAGATGGTCGTGTTGTACTGATCGTGGCTGCGTATCGTGATGAGACGCAGGACGTTTTCCGCGCCCAGCACGTCGGCGTCTTCCTTGACGCCGTCGTAGACCGAAAACTCGGCTTTGCCCGAAGGCGTGTGCCACTGGCGTTCGGTGGGCGGCAGCGGCAGGCGAAAGCCGCCTGGCACGCGAATGCGCCGGTTGAAATCCTCGAAGCCGGGCACGGTGCGCTCGATCAGTTCGCGAATCTTGTCGTAATCGGCGACCAGAACCATCCAGTCGACTTTCGAGTTCGGCATCGTCGCACGCGCCATGCCCGCGACGATGGCGGGTTCCGAGCGCAATTGCTCTGAAGCCGGCTTGAGTTTGCCGGCTGACGCATGAACCATCGACATCGAATCTTCGACCGTAATGGATTGACGCCCGGTGCTCTGCATGTCGAGTTCCGTGCGGCCGAGGCACGGAAACAGATACGTTTCCCTGGCGACCAGCAGATGCGTGCGATTGAGTTTGGTGCCGATATGCACGGCCACGTCGAGAGCCGCCATCGCCGGGAACGCCTGTTCAGGATCGGGCAGGGCGACCGCGAAATTGCCGCCCAGGCAAAGCAGCGCTTTCGCCTTGCCTTCGATCATTGCCTGCATGGCTTGCACCGCGTCGTGCCCGTGGGCGGCCGGCGGCGTGAATCCGCAGGCGTCTTCAATCAGTTTCAGAAAAGCGGCCGAGGGCTTTTCGGTAATCCCTACCGTGCGATTCCCCTGCACATTGGAATGGCCGCGCAAAGGGCAGATACCGGCGCCCGGTTTGCCGATGTTGCCGCGCATCAGCAACAGATCGGCAATCAGGCGCACATTCGCGGTGCCCTTGTTGTGCTGTGTCACGCCCATGCCATAGGTGACGATGGTGGCGTTCGATTTCGCGTAGGCGATGGCCACGTGTTCGAGATCGGCGCGCGCGAGTCCGCTGGCCTTTTCGATATCGTCCCATGATGTGGCTTCCAGATCGGCGGCGAAGGCGTCGAAGCCTTTCGTATGGGCGGCAATGAACGCCTTGTCGAGCACGCCGCCTTGTTCCGACTCCATTTGCAGCAGCGATTTCATCACGCCTTTGATCGCGGCGGCATCGCCGCCCGCATCGATCTGGAAATACGTGGAGGCAATGCGCGTCGAGCCGAAGGTCGCCATTTCCATCATGCTTTGAGGATCGGCGAAGCGTTCGAGCGCACGCTCGCGTAGCGGATTGAATACGATGATCGGCACATTGCGTCGGGCCGCTTCGTGCAGCGTGCCCATCATGCGCGGATGATTGGTGCCCGGATTATGGCCAATCGCGATGATCAATTCGGTCGAATCGAAATCGTCTAACGAGACCGTGCCTTTGCCGATGCCGATCGATTGCGGCAGTCCCACGCTGGTGGGTTCGTGACACATGTTCGAGCAATCGGGGAAATTATTGGTGCCGAATTCGCGGGCGAACAATTGATAGAGAAATGCGGCTTCGTTGGACGCGCGCCCGGACGTATAAAACTCCACCTGATCGGGCGAGAGCGAGCGCAGAATCTCGCCGATACGCGCAAAGGCGTCTTCCCAATCCACCGGGCGCAGCGTATCGGTTGCGCGGTCGTACACCATGGGATGCGTGAGGCGGCCCATGTCTTCCAGTTCGTAATCGCTCTTCTGCAATAGCGAGGCGACCGTGTTCGCGGCGAAGAACTCCGGCGTGACGCGTTTCGTGGTCGCTTCCCAGGTGACGGCTTTCGCGCCGTTTTCGCAGAACTGGAAAGTCGAACGATGCTCCTTGTCCGGCCACGCGCAGCCTGGGCAATCGAAGCCGTCGGGCTGGTTGGTACGCATCAGCGTGATGGGCGCCTCGATGCTTTCCATCTGGTCATGCACGGCCTGCGCGGTGGCCTTGAGTGCGCCCCATCCGCCTGCGGGACCGGTGTAGGTATGAACGCCGGGCACATCACGTAGTTTCGTCATGGGAAACTCCTTGGGTCCTCCGCACGCCTGGCGGAGTGTCGGCTATGCGCTGCACCGCGATTGGGCACAAGCGTGGAATGGCAGCGCGGGCGTCAGGGTTTCAGTGTAGATAGTCAATAGATAGAGACAAGCAATAAATGAAAGGAATTTAAATGGGTTCACGCGCTGTGCTTTTTTGAATATATTGGCAATATGTTTATTGAAATATATCGAAATCGGGTTTCGCAAAAGCGATAAGGCCGTGAATCGTCAGTGGAATGCCGCGTGGTGTTGCATGTAAAAAACCGCCACTTCGTTTCATGAAGTGGCGGTTCGCCGTGAGTCTTTTTTGAACCGATACACGGTATCGGCTTCGGCATGAAGCGCCTTAGTGCTTGACCGGTACGACCTTGCCGCGGAACAGGTGATACTGATAGAAGTTGTAGCCAATCATGATCGGAAACACGATGCCGATGCCGAACAACATGAAGGTGAGCGTCGTGGCATCCGAAGCCGCAGCGGCTACCGTGAGTTGTCCCGGCACGATATAGGGGAACATGCTCAGCGCGAGGCCCGCGAATGACAGCACGAACAGCAGCGTTGCGCCCACGAATGGCCCGTGCTCGCCACGCATATGAATCGAATAGAGCACATAGACAAACGCCAGTGCCGCGAGTACGCCGAGCGCGATCAGCAGATGGAACACGCCTTGATCCTGCCAGCGCGTCATGCCAACCGGGCTCAGTTTGAGTGTGGCGATCGACACTACGAGTGCCGCGGCCACGGTCGTGAAGACGGCCACAATGGCGTGACGGCGCGAACGGTTTTCAATCTCGCCGGTTGTCTTTTTCACGAGCCAGGTGGCGCCCAGCAGACAGTAGCCCGACACCACGCCAATGGCAGTTACCACCACAAAGCCGGTGCTGGCGAGGCCCGGCACGAAACCCGTGAGTATCTTGCCAAGCACAATGCCTTGCGAAATCGCCGCAAGCAGGCTGCCGATGCCGAAAACGCGGTCCCACACCGTCTTGCTGGTGCGAGCGGCGTGGCGGAATTCGATTGCCGCGCCGCGCATGATGAAACTGGCGATCAGCATCATCACGGGCACATAGAGATCGGAGAGGATCATCGCGTAAGCGGCGGGGAAGGCGCCGAACAGCGCGCCGCCAAGCGCAACGAGCCAGGTTTCGTTGGCGTCCCAGACGTGACCGATCGACTGGATCATGAGGTCGCGGTCGCCTTCGCGGCGGCGCAGCAGCGTGAGAATGCCGACGCCCAGATCGAAGCCGTCGGTGACGACGTACAACACGAGCATCAGGCCGATAAGCCCGAACCACGCATGGTTGAGCAGGTCCTGAGTTGAAGCGGGATTCATGATGACTTCCTGTGCGATGAATGCGCCAGAGGCGTATTGAATGGAGCGGCGCTCAATAGTCGACGGTGTGGGGCACGGCGCGATGAGCGGTCTCCACCGGCGGCATCAGCGTGAGGTCCGGGCCATTGCGCAGCCAGCGGCGCGCGAATACGAAGAACGACGTAATGAGCACGACAAAGAAGCCGGCGAACATGATCATGCTGCCCGTGATCGCGCCTGCGGGAATGGCGGAGGCGGCGTGATCGGTGCGCAGCAGGCCATACACGACCCACGGCTGACGTCCCACTTCGCGCACGATCCAGCCGCATTCCACGGCGATATACGGCAGCGGAATCGCCAGCACCCAGGCGAGCAGTAGTTTGCGTTGTGCGAGCAGGGCGTCCAGATGGCCACGCGATTTACGCAGTGCATAGAGTGTCCAGAATGCGAGCGCCATGAACAGGAAGCCGATGCCCGCCATCGCGCGGAAGGCATAGTAGAGCAGCGGCAACATGGGCGGCTGGTCGGCCAGGGGAATGTCTTTCATGCCCGTGACTTTGCCGTGCAGGCTGTGCGTGCCCAGAATGCTCAGCATGCCCGGCACTTCGAGCGACCAGTCGTTGCGCTGCTTCGCGGCGTCCGGCCATGCAAGCAGCGACCAGCTCGCGCCGGTGCCCGGCGCATTGGTTTGCCAATGGCCTTCGATGGCTGCGCCCTTGGCAGGTTGCGTTTCGAAAACATCCACACCGCTCGAATCGCCGAGCCAGATCTGCACAGGCGCGACAAAGGCGAGCAGCAGCAGTGCGAGCTTGAACGAACGTACGAAAAACTCTGGGTTACGGCGCCTGAAAAGGTAGTACGCCGAAATACCTGCGATCACGACCAGACCGGTTTCCAGCGCCGCGAACCACATATGCGAGACGCCCCATGCCATATCGGGATTGAAGATCGCTTTCACATAATCGGTCACGACGAGTTTGTCGCCCACAACGGCCACGCCGCGCGGCGTTTGCAGCCACGAATTCGCGACCATGATCCAGAACGCGGAAATCGACGAACCGAGCGCCACCATCGAGGTGGCGAACAGATGCACGCCCTTGGGCACGCGGCCCCAGCCGAGCATCATGATGCCGACAAAACCCGCTTCCAGCATGAAGGCCATTGCGCCTTCAAAGCCCAGAATATTGCCGAAGAACTGGCCGGTGTATTGCGAAAACGGTCCCCAGTTGGTGCCGAACTGGAATTCCATCGGAATGCCGCTTACCACGCCTACGGCGAAATTGAGAATCAGCAGCTTGCTCCAGAAACGCGCGTGGCGATACCAGATTACGTTGCTGGTTTTGACCCAGAGCGTTTCGACGACCAGCAGAAATGCGGAAAGGCTGATCGTTAAAATCGGCCAGAGTATATGGAAGATCGCGGTCATGGCAAATTGACCGCGCGCCAGATTGAGCGCTTCGAAAGACATGGTGATGACCAGGCAAAGGAGAATATCGGCCGCGCGGGTGCGTAGGTGCGCTACGCGCGGCAATGAGGCGTCGAGCGATGCAGCCTTAGAAAACGGGCAGTTCGAGCGGCTCGGAAGAAGCGTGCAACAGCACCGGAATCGACTTTGAAGTCGGCGTATTGCAGACGTCGCCGACGCTGGAAAGCGGCACGAGCGGATTGGTCTCGGGATAATAGGCACCAATGCAGCCACGCGGAATGTCGTATTCCACGAGGCGGAAGTGATCGGCGCGGCGCTTGATGCCGTCTTCCCATACGGTGCTCATATCGACCCAGTCGCCGTTCTTGAAGCCGAGCATGGCGATATCGGCGGGATTGATAAAAACCACGCGGCGCTGACCGAATACGCCGCGATAACGATCGTCGAGCGCGTAGATCGTGGTGTTGTACTGGTCGTGCGAGCGCGTCGTCATGAGCGTCATGAGGCGGTCGCCGTGCTGCGCTTTTGCGCGCGCAATAGGCGTGTCCTGCTGCACCGCATGTACCATGAAATTCGCCTTGCCGGTATCGGTTTTCCAGTCGCGTTCGCGCGAAGCCACACGCAGATGGAAGCCGCCGGGATGCTTGATGCGCTCGTTGTATTGATCGAAACCTTCGATCGTCTGTTCGATGGCATCGCGAACCTTCGCGTAATCGCCTGAATGCGCGAGCCAGTCCACTTTATCGTCGCCGAGCGTGGCGTGCGCAATGTTCGCGACGATGGCGGTTTCCGACATCAGATTCGGCGAGGCCGGCTTGTTCATGCCGTACGAGATGTGCACCATACTCATCGAATCTTCAACGGTCACGCCTTGCGCGACGCCGTTCTGTACGTCGATTTCGGTGCGCCCGAGCGTCGGCAGGATCAGTGCATTTTCGCCGTGGACAAGATGGCTGCGATTGAGTTTGGTGGTGATGTGCACGGTGAGCTTGCACGAACGCAGGCCATCGAAGGTGCGCAGCGTGTCGGGCGTGGCCATGGCGAAATTGCCGCCCAGACCCATAAACACTTTCACGTGGCCTTCGATCATGTGCTCGACGGTTTCGACCACGTCCAGACCGTGTTCGCGCGGCGGTTCGAAATCGAATACCTTGCCGAGGCGATCCAGAAAGGCTTGCGAGGGCTTTTCTTCGATGCCGACCGTGCGATTGCCCTGTACGTTCGAATGGCCGCGCACGGGGCACAGGCCCGCGCCTTCGCGGCCGATATTGCCACGCATCAGCAGCAGATTGGAAAGCATATGTACGGTCTGCACCGAATGCTTGTGTTGCGTAATGCCCATGCCCCATGTTGCGATCACGCGCTTGCCGTTCGCATAGATGCGCGCGAGCCCTTCGATATCTTCGCGCGCCACGCCGGATTCCGTTTCCAGCAGCGGCCAGCTTTCGTTACGCAGGTCTTCGGCGAAAGCGGTAAAGCCCTGCGTGTGCTGCTGGATGAAGTCGAGATCGAGCAGGCGTTCGGTGCCATTTTCGATGGCTTCGTCGTCGAGTTCGATCAGGCGTTTCGCCACGCCTTTGATCAGCGCAAAGTCGCCGCCGAGTTTCGGCTGAATGAAAGTCGAGGCAATCTTCGTGCTGCCGAAGGTAATCATTTCCAGCGGATGCTGTGGGCTGGTGAAGCGTTCGAGACCGCGTTCGCGCAGCGGATTCACCGAAACAATCGTCGCGCCGCGCCGGGCAGCTTCGCGCAGTTCGCCAAGCATACGCGGATGGTTGGTGGCCGGATTCTGGCCGAAGATGATGATGGTGTCGGCCAGTTCGAAATCTTCGAGCGTCACCGTGCCCTTGCCGATGCCGACTGTCGTGGGCAGCCCGCGGCTCGTCGCTTCGTGGCACATGTTGGAGCAGTCGGGGAAGTTATTGGTGCCGTACATGCGCACGAACAACTGGTACAGAAAGGCGGCTTCATTGCTCGCGCGGCCCGAGGTATAGAACGCGGCTTCGTCGGGCGAATCGAGTTCCTTGAGGTGCTTCGCAATCAATGCGAAGGCGTCGTCCCATGCAATCGGCAGATAGCGGTCGGTCATGGCGTCGTACACCATCGGGTCGGTGAGGCGGCCATGCTGTTCGAGTTCGTAGTCGGTCTGCTTCATCAGCGACTCGACGGTATTCGCCTCGAAAAATGCGGGCGTGACGCGCTTGGTGGTCGCTTCGGCGGCCACGGCTTTCACGCCGTTTTCGCAGAACTCGAACGTGGAGGCGTGCTCGCGGTCGGGCCACGCGCAACCGGGGCAGTCGAAGCCGTCGGGCTGGTTCTGTTTGAACAGCGTGCGGTAATTGCCGCCCGACACCCGTTCCTTGATCAGATTGATGGCGACGTATTTGAGCGCGCCCCAGCCCGCGGCGGGATGATGATAGGCCTCGATTTTGCCCTTTGGTTTCAGCTTGTCCATTACGCCTGGCTCCGTTGTCGTTCGCGCGGCCCCGGGAGGGTTCCACAGGGCGTGCCGCGCTCAGTGCTTGGTTATGCGCAAGCGTAAAAGTTAAGGGCTGCGCGCATGACACACAGAATCCGGCGATCACTTAGAGTACAGTTTCGCGCGCCGCAGTACACTGCGCTGGCAGTGCTGTGAGAACGGGGAGAAAGCAGTGAAACTCTATGAAAAGCTCGCGGACGACATTGAAACGTTGATCCATAAGGGCGTATTCCGGCCAGGCGACCGTGTGCCTTCGGTACGCCAGGCCAGCCAGCAGCACCGCATCAGCATTACCACCGTGATTCGCGCCTATCTGCTGCTGGAAAGCCGTGGCGTGCTGGAAAGCCGCCCGCAGTCGGGCTATTTCGTGAGCGCGCGCGTGAGCGAAAGCGCAGTGCATTCGGACGAATTGCGCCCGAGCCGCCCGGTGGCGGCATCGGCGGAAGTGGATGTGAGCCGGCTCGTGCTGTCCACGCTGCGCTCGATTGGCGCTGACGATGCCGTGCCATTGGGTTCGCCCTATCCCGATCCGCAGTTATTTCCTTACGAAAAACTTAATCGTTATGGGGCTGCGGTTGGGCGCAAGAAATCATTGTGGGGTGTAACCAACGCTTTGCCGCCGGGTAGCCCGGAATTGCTGCGACAAATTGCCCGACGTTACCTGGAAAACGGCATGGCCGTGGACCCGAACGAGATCATCGTGACGGTAGGCGCAACCGAGGCGATCAATCTGTGTCTGCAGGCGGTCGCCAAACCCGGCGATGTGATTGCCGTGGAGTCGCCGACGTTCTACGCGATGTTGCACGCCATCGAGCGTTCGGGCATGAAGGCGATCGAGGTGGCGACGCACCCGGAATACGGCATGGATATCGACGCGCTCGCGAGCATCATCAAGGCGCAGCCGGTTGCGGCCTGCATGGCGATGCCGAACTTCCAGAATCCGCTGGGTTTCCAGATGCCGGATGAACGCAAGCGCGAACTGGTCGATCTGCTCGCGAAAGCCAATATTCCGATCATCGAAAATGGTGTGTATAACGAACTGTATTTTGGCGAGTCCCATCCCACTACGCTCAAATCGTATGACAAAAAGGGACTCGTACTGCATTGCGGATCGTTTTCCAAAAGCCTCACAGCCGCTTACCGCATTGGCTGGGCATTGCCGGGCCGCTTTCGCGATCAGGTCGAAAAGCTCAAATTTCTGAATACGCTGACCACCTCGGTAATTCCGCAACTGGCGATCGCCGAATTTCTCGAACGCGATGGCTATGAGCATCACTTGCGACGCCTTCGCAAAAGCTACGCGCAGCAGGCCAATCTGATGAAGGCGATGGTCACGCGCTTCTTCCCCGCAGGCACGCGCATGTCGAGTCCTGCGGGCGGTTACGTGCTGTGGATCGAGTTGCCGGCCAAGGTCGATTCGATGAAACTCTATCAGCTTGCGCTAGCACGCGGCATTACGATTGGGCCGGGGTATATGTTTTCGGTGACGGATAGTTATCGAAATTTTATCCGTCTGAATTACAGCATGCCGTGGTCGCCTGAAATCGAGCAGGCGATCATCACGGTTGGCAAGCTTGCGGCGTCGTGCGCGCGATAGACGCGTTGGGCGCGATGTATTCGACAAAGCCATCGCCACGGCAAAAACTCAGCAGACGGATGCCGGCTTCCTGGGCCACATTGATCGCAAGCGAGGTGGGCGCGGAAATGGTCGCGAGCGTATGCACGCGCACGCGCGCTGCCTTGCGAACCAGCTCGTAGCTTGCGCGGCTGGAGAGAAAGACAAAGCCCTGCACGGTGTCAATGCGCGTGCGCGCAAGCCAGCCGATGAGTTTATCCAGCGCGTTGTGCCGCCCGACATCCTCGAATACCTGCCTGATTTTCCCATCGACATTGCACCACGCCGCGGCGTGAATGCCGCCGGTTTCATGCATCAGGTGCTGATGGTCGCGCAGTTCACGTGAGGCTCGTTCGACCGCGATGCTCGCGATCGTGGGCGTGTTGCAGGACGATGCAACGGGTGCGGGATGCAGATCGAGCAATTCGATGCTTTCGATTCCACAGACGCCGCAGCCCGAGCGACCCGCAAGCGCGCGACGCTTGCCCTTGAGCGCCATAAACGCTTCCTGGGAAACCCGCAAATGCACTTCCGCGCTTTCGGCGTGTAGCAAGCTGTCGATTTCGAACACATCGCTCGCACGTTCGACGATGCCTTCGCTCAAGGCAAAACCCAATGCGAAATCGTCCAGATCAATGGGCGTCGCCATCATGACAGCATGCGAGATGCCGTTGAATACCAGTGCAACCGGGCACTCTTCTACGACATGATCGACGGCCGCAGTGGTTTCGTCACGCCGATGACGCAGTACGTTTCGAACGACGCTGCCGGTTCTATCGGCGCTCACGGGGCTGAACATCATGGTCACTCCGTTCTGTTTCAGGTCAGTTGAAAGTGCGGGCCGGGTTGGACGGGCGGCGGCATGGCTTCGTCGCACAGTTCGAGCACGGCGCGCTCGATCGTGCAGGTCATGGAATCGAGCGCGAGATTATTCGGTGCGAGGCCAAAGGGATCGGAAATCTGGCCGGCGATGGCTTCGAGCGCTAGCAGCGTATAAGAGACGAATACGCAGATGAGTGGCGTGGCAAAACCAATCGAATCGATTAACCCGAAAGGCAGCAGCGCGCAATAGGCATAGACGGTGCGATGCAGCAGCACGCCGTAGGCAAACGGAATCGGCGTGGACAGAATGCGTTCGCAGCCGCCAACCGCTGCGCCCAGATCATTCAGCTGGCGATCCAGCATCCAGAGTTTCGTATCGGAAAGCGCGCCCGAGCGATTGAGTGCGGCCAGATGGCGGCGGGCTTCGTCGAGTAACACAATGGGCTGAAATACGCGTGCCGTGAGATTTGCAGCCTGTTCGAAGCCGAGCAGGCGGTCGAGATCAGCACGCGGATCGGAGTGACGCAACTGGTGTTTCAATGCATAGGCGAACGCAATGAGCAGGCGCGGAATCCGGCGGTTTTCGTACGGCGCGGAACTTGCGGGGACGTAATTGCGAAACTGTGAAATGAGTGCGCGAGCCGCAATCAACACATTGCCCCACAGGCGGCGCGCTTCCCAATAGCGTTCGTAACTGGCGTTATTGCGAAACGCCAGAAAGATCGTTAGCGCTACGCCGCACAACGTAAAAGGCGTCGTATTCAGCGGGATTTTCTCGCCGAAAATGCGGCCGTGCGAGTACATCGCGAGCACGCTTACGAGTGTCATAAACGCCAGTTGGGGAATGATCGCCTTTAGCACGGAGCCGTGCCAGACAAAGAGCATACGAAACCAGTTCGGCGTGGGGCGAATAATCATGAAAGGGCGGTCGAATCAATCGTCGGTACGAGCGGAGTGTGAGTACGAAGCGTACTGGTGCTCGCGTGGCCCGAGGACGCACACTTTGCTGGCGATTCGAAGAGTACAGTTCCGGCGTGCACGGCGCGGCCGCGATCGATTGCCGCTCAGGGCTGGATCGGGATGTGAAGCGCGTAGGCGAGGGATGCCTACTTATGTCACCACCATTCCAGGCGTCCGCCGCCCATGCAGGGACTTGAGGGTGGTGCGAGTGAGTATGCAGTCCACGATCGGTGGACCGCACGCGAATGAATCGGCTTCAGAAAATCACATAGATCTTGCGCAACGTTTCGTCGATCTGCCAAAGGCCTTCGGTATTGGCTTCGAAGAACATCGTGTCGCCGCCCTTGAAATGCAGCGTCTCTTCGCCGTCGGGCGTGAAGCTGCCCGATCCCGCGAGAAAATGCATGACTTCGGCCTCTTTCACCGAGCGGCGATACGTGCCCGGCGAACATTCGAATACACCGGTATCCACGGCTTCGGCACCGGGAATGACCACCTGACGACCGGTGACGCGTGCGGGCTCCGTATCGGGCAAGCCTGCCGTACCCCAATCTTCGAGTCCCGTGATATGCACGGATTGCTGGATCTGCTGAACTTTCACTGAATGAATTCCTGTTGACGTGAAGTGTGATCGAGACGTTGTTCGATGCGGCCGAGTCGCACCACGGTCACGCCGGGCCGCAATTGACGCAGTGAAGGCATGACGAGCATGCAGTCGTCGTAAGGCGTGGTGACAGGCTCGCCATTCGACCAGCCGATGATCGTGCCGGCCTTGTCGAAAGTTTCAAGGCCCGTATAAGGCCCGGCGAAGCGGAAATCCATGCTGGTCGCGACCACCGGTTCGGTTACGCGTACAACCGTCATCTGCGCGGGCAGAGGGGCGAGCCATCCGGCGGGCAGATCATGCACGTCGATGACGCCTGCGTTCAGCAGAAATCGCGCAGTACTGTCGCGCGCGACATCGACGGCACGCTTCTCCCAATGCTGCCCGCACTCGATCAGCAGTGCGTTCTTTGGGCTGTGTTTGTCGCCGAAACCTTCGTAGTCGCGCATGCGCCGGCCTTCAGGATGGCCTTCGTCGCAGATCACGGTCGCGGGCACGCCAAGCTGCGCAGAAAGCGCAATGCCTTTGTCGAGCGGTCCGGCAACGATCAGCGGCGCGCTCTTTTCATGCATCGAATGGAGGTCGAGCAGCAGATCGACGCTGTCGATCACGGGGCGCATCACGCGCGCGCGATCGAGTTCGACTGAACGCCGCGAGGTATCGTCGAGCGTTGCGGCGGTCCAGACGCGGTTGAAATCCTGATCGACAAAGCGGGCCTTGTCGGGGGAGTCGGGATCGAATCGCGCGTAGGCGTCGACGTTCGCGAAGGCCAGCGTGAGACGGCCTCGGCGCGGACGTAGTTGCGCGCGCAACAAGGCATCGACGACGATCGCGCCACAGACCTCATTACCGTGTGTGAGCGCGTTCACCATCACATGCGGGCCGGCCACGCCCGAATCGAACGTATGCACATAGGCGATGCCCGTGCTGCCTTCGGCATGCGCGGAAATATCGGGGAACGCGACTTCGATCGGATAGGCGTCCATGCTCATGCGAGAGTTCTCTGGGAAGGATTTTCAGTCGATAAATGCGCGGCAATGCTGCGCATCAGGCCATGGCCTGATTGATGATGCCGTAGGCGCGCCAGGCGGCGTCGGGCTCGCCACTGTGCTGGGCGGCGCTGGCGTTGCGCACCATCTTGACGACAGCGTCGACCGGCACGAGGCCAACGGTGGGCAGCCAGGCTTCAATACCGGCTCCGCCCGGCACGTCGATACGCACGAAATTGCCCACATGTTGTGCGAGCCAGTGCGAGACGAGTGCTTTGGCGCGCGTATGGTCCGCTGAAGGTGCCGCAACCACGGGGCCAATGGCGTAACCGCGTCCGAAGCGGCGCGCGAGTGCAAAGCCGGTGATTTCGCCGTTGCGCTCGAGCACGACGCCGCCTTGCGCCACATCGAGCAGGGCAGGCAAGGTCGCGCTGCGATCGAGACCACAGCCGCGCGAAGCGAGATCGATTAGCGCGGGCAGATCGGCGGCCGTCGCGGTGCGCAGCGTTTCGCCTTCTGGCAGCACGGGTTCGGGTGCCTGTTCGACGGTGCCTTGATGTTGCGTGAGCGTGCCGCAGGCCGTAAAGCCGAGCTTTTCGTAAAGCGGCTGGCCAGCGGGCGTGGCATGCAGGAAGGTCACGCGCTCACCCAGTTCCTCCACTACGAGTTCCATCAGCTTGCGGCCGATGCCGCGCCCCTGCTCGTCGGGCGAAACGATCACCATGCCCAGCGTTGCGCGGTCCACGCCGAACTTCCAGCACAGCGCCGTGCCGATCACGACGCCATTTTCCTCGGCAACGAAACCGGTACCCGCATCTACGGCGAAGCGCCAGTCTTCCCGGCGATGCGGCCAGCGCACTGCCACGGACAGGCCGTGGGCAGCGTCGATGTCGTCGACAGTGAAGCGGCGGTATTGAGGGGCGGGCTTGACGGCGGTTTCGGACACAGCGGACTCCTGTAGGGCGGCCTGGACGGCTTGTTCAGATTCGACTGTCGCATGGGGCCTGGGGCGCTTCATAGGACAATCTTCCTGTCTTGCGCGAGCGCAACGATTCACGTCGCGCGGCTTTTTTATTGTTCATCGCATTGCGAGAAGTTTCAATATAATGAGTGACATTGTGCGCGCTTTCAATGTTGCGCGCAGGACGCGCCATTGCATTGCCGTGCACCGCGCCGTGCACCGGAATCGTGCGCGAGCGATGGGGCACGAACCGCTTTCGCGCGTCCGGCACCGAATTCAACAGGAATCTCATGCGAACCCAGTCCAGCAAGAAAGTCGCCGCGCTGCCGAGCCATGCCGATGTCGGCGCGCGCCTGAAGGCGCTGCGCAACGCGCGCGGCCTGTCCGTGAATGAACTCGCGTTGCGCGCCGGCGTGTCGGTCGGCACCGTAAGCCAGGTCGAGCGCAATAAGGCCAATCCGTCCGTGCGCATTCTGGAGCGCCTGCGTCAGGCGCTCGATGTGCCGCTGAGCGCGCTGCTGGAAGAGGACGACGCGCCGTCCGATCCGCTCACGGGCGATTTCGTGCGGCGCTCGGCGGAACGGCCGCTTTTCGAAGTCGGCAAGAACGGCATGCAGAAAGAGTTGCTTTCGCCGCATGGCGAGCACGATCTGCAGATGATGGTCATCATGCTGCCGGCTGGGTCGGGGTCGGAAGAAGTGCTGGTGGGCGTTGGCGAGAAATGCGGCCTCGTGATGGAGGGCACGGTCATTCTGAACGTCGGCGATCAACGCGCGGAACTGCGTGCTGGCGATAGCTTCCAGTTCAAGAGCACGGTCCCCCATAGCGTGAAGAATGAAAGCAGCAAGACCGCGCGGCTGTTGTGGATCATGAATACGCGCCCGCCGGTTATCCATCTCTAAGTCGCTTGCCGGCGCTGGCTTTGTGCTTTGCCAGCGCCGCGTCCCTGCTGTTTCTCCCGCGCCGCCTCGCGCTGTTTCTCCGTTCGTTCATTCTTGTAGCCGCAATGCCTGAATGCATTGCGCGACTGCATTCGTCTGCCTATTCCAGTCGCTCGCCAATGAGTTACGGGTAAGCCCTGGCCCGATTCTCGCGTAAGCATCACGCATGAAAATGCAATTCGCAGAATTATTTTTGATCACTAGCCAAGCATCGCTTGTTCACTATAATGAACTTCATCGCGTGGTTGTTCATTCTGCCGCTTGGGCAGAACAGCGCCACTTGCTGAAGCGGCGAAGCCGCACTCGCTGAACATCGCGAGCGCTCCTGCGCCGATATAACCGGGTTTTCGAACAGGCTGAGCATGACTACTCCGTCGCTGGATTTCGATCCGTCCGCCATCGCGCTGCCCCAAGGCCATTTCATTGGCGGCGCGTATTACCAGACCGATGAAACGCCGATCGCCGTGCATCGTCCCTCGGATGGGCGTCTGCTTGGTTACGTGCCCGACGGCACGGCGCAGACGGTCGATTACGCCGTGTCGAATGCGCTGCAGGCATGGAAGACCAGTGGCTGGGGCACGCGTTCGCCGCGCGAGCGTGCTCGTGTGCTGACGCGCTGGGCGCAACTGATCGATGAAAACGTCGTGGCGCTGGCGCAACTCGAAGCGGTTAGTTCGACGCGTCCGGTCGCGGAAGCGTATGCCTCCGACGTTCCGTTCACGGCCGAAGCCATTCGCTTCTTCGCTGAACTCGCCGACAAACTCGGCGGCGATATTGCAGCGACGCGTCAAGGCAGCCTCGGCTTTGTCGCCTCGGAGCCCTACGGTGTGATCGGCGCGATTACACCGTGGAATTTCCCGCTTTCGATGTGCTCGTGGAAATGCGGTCCCGCACTCGCGGCCGGCAACGCCGTTGTGCTGAAAGCCTCGGAAATGACGCCGTTTTCCACGCTGCGTCTCGCGGAACTCGCGATCGAAGCAGGCATGCCGCCGGGCATTTTCAATGTCGTGAACGGATGCGGCGCGACGACAGGTTCGGCCATCACTCGTCACCCCGATATTTCGAAGGTCAGTTTCACTGGATCGACGCGCACCGGTGCGGCGATCATGAGTGAAGCGGCGTTTCATGGCACCAAGCCGGTCACGCTCGAACTGGGCGGCAAGAGCCCGCAACTCGTGTTCGCCCAGGTGCCGGACCTCGCGCATACGGCGCGCTGCGTGGCGCGTGGCTTTATCGCCAATGGCGGTCAGGCCTGCGTGGCCGGCACGCGGCTGATCGTTCACCGCCAGATCGCCGAGCCGTTGATCGACGCGATCCAGAATGAACTCGCGGGCATTGAGCCCGGCGCAATGTGGTCGAGCGCGACGCGCTATTCACCGATCATCAGCGGCGCTCAGGCAAAGCGTATTGAAACGCTGATCGACGAAAGCCGTGCGCAAGGTGCAGAAGTGCTGTGCGGCGGCGGTTTTTTCGAAGGCACCGACGATGGCTGGTTCCATCGCCCGACGCTGCTTGGCAACGTCAGCCAGGACACGCCTGCGGTGCGCGAGGAACTATTTGGCCCGGTGCTCACGGTGCAGACCTTCGAAGACGAAGACGAGGGCATTGCGCTCGCGGCGCATCCGACCTACGGGCTCGCGGCGGGCGTGCATACCAGCGATATCGGTCAGGCCATGCGGGCGATGCGCCGCATTGCAGCGGGCACGGTCTGGATCAATCGCTATGGCCGCAGCGGCGACATGATTATCCCGACCGGTGGTTTCAAGCAGTCGGGCATCGGCAAGGATCTTGGCCGCCAGGCGCTGGAAGCCAGCCTGCGCCATAAGAGCGTGCTGATCGATTTCGACACCGTCTGAGTTTCAATTTCGCCTCAATGGCGCGCAATCCGTACTGGGTTCATTTCAATGAACACGGGTTGAGCGCAGCGCTTCACCGAAACCCCGGGCCGCGCTGATTTCGTCAGCATGACTTATCAGTTGGCATTCATACGCAGCTCGCCGTTCTCACTTGAATAGAACCTGAAAGCAGGTTCGCCACGACGACAGGATGCAGACCATGATCGATTTCGAGCCGAAGTACATCACCTTCGACTGCTACGGCACGCTGACCAACTTCCAGATGGGCGAGACCGCACGCCAGCTTTACGGCGACAAGCTCGACCCGGCGAAGATGAATGAATTCGTCGAATTCTTCCGTGGTTATCGTCTGGATGAAGTGCTCGGCGCATGGAAGCCATATCGCGATGTGGTCGTCAATTCGATTCGCCGTACCTGCGAACGCACCGGCGTGCCGTTCGAAGAAGCCACCGCGTTGAAGATCTACGACGCCGTGCCCACGTGGGGCCCGCACGCCGACGTGCCGGAAGGTCTTGCGCGTCTGGCCACGAAGTACAAGCTGGTGATTCTTTCCAATGCCGCCGATGAGCAGATCGACAGCAATGTGGCGAAGCTTGGCGCGCCGTTCCACAAGGTTTATACCGCCCAGCAGGCTCAGGCATACAAGCCGCTGCGCAAGGCGTTCGAATACATGTTCGACCAGCTCGACTGCAATCCTGAAGACGTGCTGCACGTGTCGTCGAGTTTCCGCTACGACCTCATGACCGCCTACGACATGGGTATCAAGCACAAGGCTTTTGTGAACCGCAATCACGAACCGCTCACGCCGTATTACCAGGTCAACGAAGTGAAGAGCCTGCCGCATCTCGCGGAACAACTCGGCCTGTAAGCGTCGCCACTGTCCGTCATCAGGAACCCATCACGATGAAGCTCGAATCGTACTGGCTCGATACCGCGCCGCGCTTGACGAAGCCCGTCCAGCAGCCGCTAGCCGGCCGCGTGGACGTGGCGGTGGTGGGCGGCGGCTTCACCGGGCTTTCGGCGGCGCTGGCGCTGGCAAAGCGCGGTTTGTCGGTGACAGTGCTGGAAGCGGGGCGCATCGCGGGCCAGGCGTCGGGCCGCAACGGCGGGCACTGCAATACCGGCGTCGCGCAGGATTACGCGGCGCTCAGCGCGAAGCTCGGCAAGGAGAGCGCGTCGATGTTCTATCGCGCTTATGCCGAAGCCGTGAAGTCGGTCGCGCAGATCGTCGCGGAAGAACAGATTGACTGCGATCTGCGCAAGAGCGGCAAGATCAAGCTCGCCGCCAAGCCGCATCACTATGAATCGCTGGCGAGGACGTTCGAAGCGCTCAAGCGCGATGTCGATCAGGATATCGAACTGATTTCTCCTGATCGCATTCGCGACGAGATTGCATCGGACGGCTTTTACGGTGGCCTTGTGCAGCGCGACGGCATGCAGATGCATATGGGCAAATTCGGCGTGGGTCTGGCTGAAGCCGCCGCCCGTCACGGCGCACAGATTTACGAAGAAACCGCGGTTGTAGGCCTCAAACCGCTGGGCGGTCACGCCTATGAAGTGCAGTGCGAAAGCGGCAGCGTGCGTGCCGATCGCGTGCTGCTCGCGACGGGCGCCTCGCAGACCGGTCCGCTGCAATGGTTTCGCCGCCGCATCGCGCCGGTGGGCAGTTTTATCGTCGTAACGGAGCCGCTGGGCAAAGACCGGCTCGATGCGCTGTTGCCCACGCGCCGTTCGTACGTGACGACGCGCCAGATCGGCAATTACTTCCGGCCGACTCATGACGATCGTTTGCTGTTTGGCGGCCGCGCGCGCTTTGCGATGTCGAATCCGCGCTCCGATGCAAAGAGCGGCCGCATTCTGCGTGACGGCATGCTCCAGTATTTCCCGCAACTCGCCGACGTGCGCCTCGATTATTGCTGGGGCGGTCTTGTCGATATGACGGCCGACCGGTTGCCGCGCGCGGGCGAGCATGAAGGTTTGTTTTATTCGATGGGCTACAGCGGCCATGGTGTGCAGATGTCGGTGCACATGGGCCGCGTGATGGCCGATGTAATGTTCGGCGCCGCCTCGCGCAACCCGTGGCGAACGCTTGAATGGCCTGCGATTCCCGGACATTTCGGGCGCGCGTGGTTTCTGCCGCTCGTCGGCGCGTATTACCGGTTGCAGGATGTGCTTCATTGAGCCGATGCCATGCGCCGTATTCATTACGGCGCGACCGCAGAGATAGTCCAGATAGTCCCCAAGGAAACCAGACCATGTCGCGTAACAAATTTGCATTCGCTTCCGCCGCTGCTATTGCTGCTGCAACGTTCTCGCTGCTGAGTGCCGCCGCCCACGCCGATACCCCGACGGTGACCGCCGGCTCGCCGCCGTCGAGCGCACCGACCACCTTCCTCGACGTCAAGACGCAGAAGATCGAAGGCATCATGCCGGATGTCGTGCGCGAGATCGGCAAGCGCGAAGGCTTCGATGTGTCGTATCAGGCCGTGCCGTTTTCGGCGCTGATTCCGGCCGTGACCTCGGGCAAGATCGACATCATCGTGGCGGGCATGACGCCCACGCCCAAGCGCGCCGAAGTGGTGGACTTCTCGCAGCCGGTCACGGCATTCGGCGAAGGCATCATCGTCAAGGAATCGAACAAGACCAACTACAAGTCGGTGCAGGACATGAAGGGTATGTCGGTGGGTGCGCCCACGGGCACCGATTACGGCGACCAGCTCGTCAAGCTCGGCATTTTCAAGGAAGTGAAGATGTACGACAGCCCGGCCGATATGACGCGTGACGTTGCGATCGGCCGCATTGTGGCGGGCTTCAACGATTATCCGATTCTCAAGGCGCAGGAAGCCGCGGGCGCGATGGCCGGCACGCGTGTGGACGACGATTATGTGCCGATGGAGAAGTTCGATATCGCCGTGGGCGTGAAGAAGGGCAACACGGCGCTGCTCGGCAAAGTGAACGATGCGCTCACGAAGATGAAGGCCGACGGCACGCTCGACAAGATCCTGAAGAAGTGGCACCTGGCGGGTTGATCCGCGAGTGAATGACTGGAACGCCGCGCGGGCTGCACTTTCCCGCCGCTGCGTTCCGGCCCGGCCCGCCTTCGTGGCGCGGCGTATGTCCCCGCGAACGCTCCCGCGTTGGCGAACGAAAGCATAAGGCACACCATGCGTTGGCACGACATAGTCGATTTTGTACCGATCCTGCTGCAAGGCGCCGTGATGAGTATCGTCATCACGCTCGGCTGCCTGCTGCTGAGCACCGCCCTGGGTCTTGTCTGGGCGCTGCTCAAGATGTCGCGCTATCCCGCGGTGGTGACGGCGGTCAGCGCGATGATCAATGTGGTGCGCGGCCTGCCGATGATCGTCCTGCTGTTCTATATTTATTTCGTCTTGCCGGACTTTCATATCGAAGTGTCGGCGCTGCAGGCGAGCATTATCGGCTTGAGTTTCGGTTATTCGACCTATGTGGCGGAAATCATCCGCTCGGGCATCGAGGCGGTCGATCCGGGTCAGTATGAAGCGGCGCAATCGATCGGCATGGGCCGCGTGAAAACGATGGTGCGCGTGATTCTTCCGCAGGCGGTGAAAGTGGCGCTGCCGCCGTACAGCAATACGCTGGTGATGATGCTCAAGGATTCGTCGCTCGCTTCGACCATCACGGTGGCGGAAATGACGCGGCAAGGGCAGCTGATTGCAGCCTCGACGTTCCAGAACATCACCGTTTATACGCTCGTGGCAATTGGCTATCTGTTGATGAGCTTGCCGCTCATGAGCATGACGCGTCATCTCGAGCGCCGTTTTGGCAAGCACAAGGCGAAGAAGTGAGGTTGCGATGATCGAAATTACCGATGTCCACAAGAGCTTCGGCACGACGCCCGTGCTCAACGGCATCTCGCTCAAGATCGAACAGGGCGAGGTGGTGTGTCTGATCGGCGCGTCCGGGTCCGGCAAATCGACGCTGCTGCGTTGTATCAATGCGCTGGAATCGTACGATGCGGGCGAGATTAGATTGCTCGACCAGCGTGTCGAACAGCGCTCGCGCAATATCAACCATCTGCGCACGCAGGTGGGGATGGTATTCCAGCGCTTCAATCTGTTTCCGCATCGCACGGCGCTTGAGAACGTGATGGAAGGGCCGCTGCATGTAAAGAAGGAGCCGCTGCATATCGCGAAGCGCGAAGCCGAAGAACTGCTCAACAAGGTGGGGCTCGGCCACAAGCTTCATTACTATCCGCATCAGCTTTCGGGCGGTCAGCAACAGCGCGTGGCCATTGCGCGTTCGCTTGCGATGAAACCCAAGGCGATTCTTTTCGATGAGCCGACTTCGGCGCTCGATCCCGAACTCGTCGGCGAAGTGCTCAATGTGATGCGCACGCTCGCGAAGGAAGGCATGACGATGCTGGTGGTCACGCACGAAATGGGTTTTGCGCGCGAAGTTGCGGATCGTGTGTGCTTTTTGCACGGCGGCCACATCATCGAACAGGGCAGCGCAAAGCAGGTGCTGTGTACGCCGCGTGAGGCGCGCACGCGCGAATTCCTGCGCCATGTACTGGGCAATCACAGCAGCGAAACGGCGCAGAGCGCACCCGAAGGCGCAGCGGGAGCGGCCGCATGAACGGGCGATTCGTGCGGCTTGGCGAAACCGGGCGCGCCAAAGTCGATATCGTGATTGACGGTCAAGCCGTGCAAGCGCTGGAAGGCGATACGCTGCTGACCGCCATGCTGTGCAGCGTGCGCCATGTGCGCCAATCGGAATTCGGCGAGGAAAAGCGCGCCGGTTATTGCCTGATGGGCGCGTGCCAGGACTGCTGGGTCTGGACCGATGCAGGCGAGCGTCTGCGTGCCTGCACGACCGTGGTTGAATCCGGTATGCGCCTTGTGACCACTCAACCGGAGGCGCAATGGGCGAACCTCGCATTGTGATCGTCGGCGCGGGGCCGGCAGGCGTGCGCTGCGCGCAGACGCTGCTGGCCGCCGGTATTCGCCCAACGCTCATCGACGAAAGCCGCCGCGATGGCGGGCAGATTTATCGCCGTCAGCCAGAGGGTTTTACGCGTCCTTATGCAAAACTCTATGGCACGGAGGCGGCGCGCGCTCAGGATCTGCACGAGACTTTCGCACGTGTGCGCACGCAAATCGATTATCGCCCGCATACGCTGGCGTGGAATATCTGGGATCGCAAGCTGCATATCGTGCGCGACGGTCATGCGAGCGCACTCGATTACGACGCGCTCATTTTGTGTCCCGGCGCTACCGATCGTTTGATACCCGTGAAAGGCTGGCAATTCGCCGGGACGTATAGCCTGGGCGCGGCGCAGATCGCGCTGAAATCGCAGGCCTGTTCGATTGGGCGTCGCGTGGTGTTCATGGGTACCGGGCCGCTGCTATATCTCGTCGCGAGCCAGTATGTGCAGGCCGGCGCACAGGTTGCGGCCGTGCTCGATACGTCGGTGACCAGCGCGCGCTTTCGCGCACTGCCGAAGCTGCTTGCGCGTTTCGACGTTTTGCGAAAAGGCAGTGCACTCGTTGCATCGCTCAAACAGGCGGGCGTGAAGCTGTATAACGGCATCGAGCCGGTCGAAATTATCGGCACGCCGGATGAAGGCGTGCAAGCCGTGCGTTTTCGCAATGCGAGCGGCGCGATCGAGCAGATCGAATGCGACGCCATCGGCATGGGTTATCACCTGCGCCCAGAAACGCAGCTTGCCGATCTCGCGCGCTGCGCATTTCGATTCGACGCGCAAACGCGTCAATGGCTGCCGAAAATCGACGAGCTTGGCCGCAGCAGCGAACCCGGTGTTTATCTCGCGGGTGACGGCGTGCGCGTGCTGGGCGCGGACGGTGCGGAAAACGCGGGGCGTCTCGCGGCTTATGCGGCGCTGACCGATCTGGGGCATTCGCCCGATCCCGCCGTGATCGAAGCGCTCAAGCGCGAACAGCGTCGCATGGACCGCTTTCGCGAAGGGCTTGCGCAGGCTTTTGTCTGGCCCGCGCAGCAGGCCGCAAAGCTGCCCGACGAAACGATTGTGTGCCGTTGCGAAGGCATTACTGCTGGCGAATTGCGCCGCGTGATTCGCGACGAAGGCGCGCAGGAAGCCAATCGCGCGAAAGCGTTGAGCCGTGTCGGCATGGGCCGGTGTCAAGGGCGATATTGCGGCCATGCCGGGGCGGAAATCATCGCCGCGGCTGCGTGCGTGCCGCTCGAGCAGGTTGGCCGTTTGCGCGGCCAGGCGCCCGTGAAGCCACTGGCAATTGCGACTGTGGAGGATAGCGAGTGAAACGCGCTCAAGCCGATGTATTGATCGTGGGTGGCGGTTTCATGGGTTCCGCCGCTGCGTTTTTTCTGCGTCGCCGTGGCAAGTCGGTGATTCTGCTTGAACGCCAGTTGATTGGTCAGCAGGCGAGCGGCACCAATTTCGGCAATGTGCGCCGCCAGGGGCGTTTGCTCGCGCAATTGCCACTGGCGAATCGCTCGCGCGAAATCTGGCTGCGAATGCCCGAATTGATCGGGCACGATGCCGAGTTTTTGATGTCGGGACATTTGCGTGTCTGTTACCGCTCCGAACAGGCCGATATGTTCGAGACCTACGCTCAGGACGCGAAGCATTACGGTCTCGATCTGGAGATGCTGCACGGCGATGCCTTGCGCAAGCGCTTTCCGTTTATCGGCCCTGAAGTGCTGGCCGGTTCCTATGCGCCGATCGACGGACATGCAAACCCGCGACTCGCGGCGCCGGCTTTCGGGCGCGCGGCCGCAAAGATGGGCGCGCAGATCTTCGAGAATACGGATATCGTTGCGGTCGAAAAAGAAGGCAATGAGTTTCGCGCAACCAGCGCCGATGGCCGCACGTTTCACGCGCCGGTTCTATTGATTACGGCGGGCGCGTGGGGCAGTACCTTGAGCGAGCAATTTGGCGAGCCGGTGCCGATTGCCGTGCACGGTCCGCAAATGGCCGTGACCGAGCCGGTGCCTTATAGCATTGCGCCAGCCGTGGGTGTGTCGTCGCCGCAAATTGCGGAAGTGGTGTATTTCCGCCAGGTGGCGCGCGGCAATATCGTGATTGGCGGTTGCGCGCGGGGTCCCGCGTTTCTTGATGCACGTCGCGCGAAAGTGCTGCCACAAAGCACGTTGCTGCAGTTTCGTCAGGCGCAGCGCGTCGCGCCCGCGCTCAAGCGGCTCAATATCATTCGCGTCTGGAGTGGCGTGGAAGGCTATATGCCCGACGATCGGCCGATCATGGGCGCGAGCGGTACGACGAGCGGACTGTTCTACGCATTCGGTTTCTGCGGGCATGGATTCCAGCTTGGGCCGGGCGTGGGCGATACGATGGCCGAATTGATCGATACGGGCGCGACATCCACGCCCATCGACCTGTTCGATATCCGGCGCTTTGCGGCGTTCCAATCGCCTGCAGGCGATGCGCAAGCGGTGCCGCAGTCCGTACCGGCGACCTGATTGCCATGCATGCGATGCTGACTGCTTCGGGCTTGCACGGTTTGCCAACGGCGCGCCGCGCCGACGATCCGACTACCGCCACGCAGGATGCCGGCACGACGCGCGCTGTCCAGCGCGCGCTCGATTTTATCGACGCCAGCTTCGCGGAGACGATCAGCCTGACCGATCTCGCCGATGTTGCGGGCCTTAGCGTCTCGCGTTTTGCGGCACGCTTCAGTCAGGAAGTGGGCATTTCGCCGCAGCAATATGTGCGCATCGTGCGCGTGCGTCATGCGCAGCGTCTGTTGCGACGCGGCGTTTCGCCTTCGCTCGTGGCCGCTGAAGTGGGCTTCTTCGATCAAAGTCATTTGTGCCGCCATTTCAAGCGCGTGCTGGGGCAAACGCCAGTCGAATGGCTCAATGCACGCGCACCTAACGCGTAAATCGGCCGGGCACATCGCCACCTCAAACTCAATTTGCTCGATTCAAAAACGCCGCGAAACTCTTAGAGAATTTCGCGGCGTTCGGCATTTTATTTCGAAAGCGCGGCGCGCACTTCGCTATCTTCGAGAACGTCGTCGAGTGTGCGCTTCAGGCGCGTAAAGAGTTGCTCGAATTCGTCCTCGCCATAGCAGAGCGCGGGCGCGAAACCCAAGATGTTGTCGCCGAATGCGCGGAATACCAGGCGGTTTTTATATGCCGCAGCGGCAATACGATCCGAAAGCTTGAGCGTCGCATCGAAACGTGCGCGGGTGTGTTTATTCGCCACGAGTTCGAGCGCACCGAGCAATCCGCGATGACGCGAATCGCCCACCAGCGGATGATCGAGCAAGGCGTCGAGTCCAGCGGAAAAGCGCGGTGCAAACGCCTGCGCATTCGCGAGCAAACCGCCTTCGTGATATAGACGCAGCACTTCAAGGCCAATCGCTGCACTCACCGGATGTGCCGAATAGGTTTGGCCGTGACCGACAATCGCCGTATCGCTTTTGTCGCCCGCGATGCCTTGATAAATGGCATCGGACATCAGCACGGCGCCCATTGGCGCATAACCCGCAGTGAGTCCTTTGGCGACCGTCATCAGATCCGGTTCGACGTGCTCCGCTTCGCAGGCGAACAGCGGGCCCGTTCGGCCAAAACCGGTAATGACTTCATCGGCGACAAACAGGATATCGAGGCGGCGGCACGCATCACGCATCGCCTTGAGCCAGCCGCGCGGCGGCACGATCACACCGCCGGAGCCTTGAATCGGCTCGCAAAAGAACGCGGCGACGTTTTCCGCACCGAGTTGCGCCACCTTCGCTTCGAGTGCGGCAACTGATGCGGCGATGAGAGCGGCATCATCGGCACCCTCTTCGCGACGATAGGCATAAGGCGAGGGCAGGTGATGCTGGTTCGGCAGCGGCAGATCGAAATTGCGGTGGAATGCGGGCAATGCGGTCAGTCCCGCTCCCACCGACGACGAACCGTGATACCCGCGTTCGAGCGCAATCATCTGCTTCTTGGCCGGGCGGCCGGTGGCATTGAAATAGTGCGTGATAAAGCGGATGGCCGAATCGATTGCGTCCGATCCGCCTAGCGTGAAATAGACGTGCTGCAGCGAGGCCGGCGCCACATCGACCAGTTTCTGCGCCAGTTCGATGGCCGGTTCGGAGGAAAAGTGAAAATAGGTTGTTGCGTACGGCAGGCGCGTCATCTGGCGCGTGGCGGCTTCCACGATGCTCTGCTGGCCATAGCCGACATTCACGCACCAGAGCCCGGAAAACGCATCGAGCAATTCATGACCGTCGATATCGCGAAGCCACGCACCGTGCCCCGATTCGAGCACGGTGGCGCCGCGCGCCTCGTGAGCGCGGTAATTGATGACGGGGTGAATCAGATGCTTACGATCGGCTTCGATGAGCGGTGAGCTGGACATGGCGTAATGGCCCTGTTGAGTGACGTGAGAGATGAGTGGATTCAGCGTTGAATCCTTCAAGGACTGTCGCTCGATAGTAGCCATACACATGGCGCAACGCACAGCGATTTGCGCGTCCAAACAGCACGTAGACGTTATTTTTGACGCGCGGACAGCATCTTCTACCGCTTATTTTTCGCGCATGAAAAGGCCCGCCTGCGTAGCTGGAAATCAGGCGCGACAAACCGCCTGATCGATCGTGCCGAATGGCGTAACGCCATGTTCGGTTCGTGCCGCCATGCGTACCCGGTCGCCGAATTGCATGAAAGATGTGACAGGTGCGCCGCGGTCGAGAATTTCAATAACACGACGCTCGGCAATACATGCCGAACCGGCCGTGCGATCGGCATTGGAAACCGTTCCCGAACCGATAATCGTCCCTGCCGACAGCCGGCGCGTGCGGGCCGCGTGAGCAACCAGCGCACCGAAATCGAAATTCATTTCGGCTCCCGACGGATTGCCGAACCATTGCCCATTCCATTCGACGTGCAGGTCCAGCGTGACGCGCCCGCTTTGCCAGTTCGCGCCCAATTCATCGGGCGTAATGGCAACAGGCGCAAAACTGGTTGACGGCTTTGCCTGCAAAAAACCAAAGCCCGTCTTCATTTCACGCGGACCGAGTGCACGCAAACTCCAGTCGTTCAATTGCACGATCAGACGGATATGGGTCAGCGCGGCGCTTGAATCGATTGCCATGGGCACCGCGCCGGTCACCACGCCGAATTCGCCTTCGAAATCGATACCGTGCGCCTCGTCGGGCAAAGGCACCGCTTCATGCGGCCCGAGAAAGTCGTCGCTCGCGCCCTGGTACATCACCGGAATCGTATCGAAATCGGGAATGGGTTCGGTATTGAATGCGCGCTCCATCAGGCGCCCATGATTGAGAAAGGCCGATGCATCGCACCATTGCGGGCAGCGCGGCAAAGGCGCGGCACAAGCGTGCGGATCGAACGCAAACGCATCTTGCGCGCGGTTTGCGTTCAATGCGTCATAGCGGGCGGCGAGTTGCGGCTCGACTGCATCCCAGCGTTCGAGCGCGTCGAGTAGCGTCGGCGCGATATCCTGCGCCGAAACGGCTCGTGTGAGGTCGCGCGAAACGATCAGCAATTCGCCGTCGCGGTGTGCGTTGCGTCGGGTGGCGAACTTCATGCTGCATCCTCTTCGACGATGGCAACGGCGCGCGTCCAGCCCGCCGACGCCTTGCGGATCTTGTGCGGAAAACAACTGATCGTGAAGCCGTGTGGCGGCAACGCTTCGAGGTTGTGCAGTTTCTCCAGATGGCAATAGCCGATTTCGCGGCCCGCCTTGTGACCTTCCCAGATCAGCGAGGCGTCGCCGTTTTCGGCTACGCGCTGTGCCGTGTACGAGAACGGCGCGTCCCAGCTCCATGCGTCGGTGCCCGTGAGGCGCACACCGCGTTCGAGCAGATAGAGCGTCGCTTCGCGGCCCATGCCGCAACCCGCGCCGAGGTAATCGTTATGGCCATAGCGCGAGCCCGCGCGCGTATTGACCACGACGATATCGAGCGGCTCCAGCGTGTGACCGATGCGCGCGAGTTCGGCTTCGACATCGGCGGCAGTCGCGACGTAGCCATCGGGAAAGTGGCGGAAATCGAGCTTCACACCGGATTGAAAGCACCATTCGAGCGGCACTTCGTCGATGGTGATCGAGGGACGCGGCTCGCCGAAACGGGCATCCATCGTCGAATGAAAATGCCAGGGCGCGTCCAGGTGGGTGCCGCTGTGCGTCGTGAGCGTGACCCACTCGGCGGCTGCCGCTTCGCCATCGGGATAATCTTCCGCACGTGTGCCAGGCAGCATGGCCATGAATTCGGGCAGCGTATCGGCGTGATTTTGATAGGTGATTTTGGGCGCGAGCGGCGGCGGATCGGAAAGAACGTCGTTCTCAAGATAGATCGACAGATCGATAAAGCGGCGCACGGGTTTCATCAGGCATGTCCTTTGGTATGCGAAGTATTGTTCGCAGTTAAGTCGATTGCGCGCGGTACGCGCGCGAAGCAGAGGCAGGCGAGCGCGCTGACCGCGAGCGCCGCGCAGCCCAGGCTGCCATAGCCGAGGTGCTTGACCAGTGCGCCGCCAAGCAGCGGGCCAGCGGCCGCACCGGCCATCACCATCGCGGGCGTGGCGGCTGCGGCGCGCCCGCTCGAGTCGAGACGCGCGAGCAGGCCGAATGCATAGGTGTGGCAGAAGATCATCACGGCGGGGAACATCGCGGTGGCCGCAGCGTAGGGCGCAAAGCCGCTGCCGAACGTGATCGTGAGCGCCAGTGCGGATTGCGCAAGCGGTCCGACAAGCACGACGCTGCGCGCATTCAGGCGGCGCTGCGTGAGCACAGCGAGCGGCGCGGGCAACAGATTGACGAGGCCCAGCGCGATCAGCACGGCTGTGACCGCCTCAAGCCCAAAGCCGCGTTCGACGCCGATGCGCGCCACGAAGCTGGCGATCATCGCCTGCGTGAGCGCCATGCAGATCACGCCTGCAATCGCGAAGTACACCGGCGCAGCGAGACGCGTTTTCGCGGCATGGTGCGCGCTTGCCTGCGCGGCGCGCAAGGTGGGAAACGCCACTGCACTGATCAACGCCGCCACCGCCATCACGGCCGCCACGATCGTGAAGAATGCGCGCGCGCCGTAGGCCGCGACTGCGTGCGGCGTGCCACCGAGAAACGCAATCGAGAACACGCCGAGCGCGAAGCCCGCGAAAGCGAACAGCCGGTGCGGATTCGCGCTGCGCCCGATCGTGCCGTGTGCGATGCTCAGGCTGCAGCCCACCGCAAGACCGGCCAGCAGATGCAGTCCCGCCATCGCGGCGTAACTGGATGCCGCGCCCGCGTTGTAGAAGGCGAGCGCCGCCAGTGCAAAGCCGGCCGCCACCCATGCGCGCGCGGAAAAACGCGCCGAAAGCCGCAGCAGCAACGGCGAGCACATCGCGCTGCTCGCCACCACGCCCGCAAGAAATAGCGTGGGCAAGGCACCCGCGTGCTGCGCGTCGAGTTGCATGCCGCCGATCAGCGTCGCGACCCAGACCGGCAGCGCGACGAGATCGACCATGCCCGCGCAATGCGCCACCATCAGCGCGGCCAGGGCTGAACGGCCGTAGCCGGTGCGCGTTCGCGCCGAAGCGGATGCAGCGACTTCGGGCGTCAGCATGGCGTCATGATCCATGGCTGGTCTCCGCTCAGATCGCGCGCGCGAGATAGTGATGCGTCTCGTGCATGATGCGCGCATGTTCGGCGCGGTCGCCGTTGGCGATTTCAATCTCGCCCAGACGCCCCGAATTCTCGACCACCACGCGGCAGCGCTCGAAGCGGCGCGACTCGAACGCCGCAAGGGCTTCGGCGAGGGTGTCGTGACGCGCGATCTCTTCTGCCAGCACGATGCCATCCTCGATGCCGATACCCGCGCCCGAGGCCATATGCGGCGTAGTCGCGTGCACGGCGTCGCCGACCAGCACGATGCGTCCGTTCGACCACGGGCGTTGCATCAAGAGACTTTCGAGCGGGCGATAGATCACGCTCGACTGCGCGCCGATCTGCGCACGCACCGTTTGCAGCACCGGTGCGCTGAATCCCGCGAGCAGGTCGCGCAGCATCTCCGGCGCATTGGCGGCTTCCACGTATGCGCGTGTGGGGCGGTCTTCGGTGACGAACAGATACATCTCATCATCGGAAACGGGATTCAGGCCGGCCTTGACCTTATGGCCGAGCCACATCGAGGCGCACACGATTTCCTGCGGACGCGGCAACACCGCGCGCCAGACCCCCTGGCCCGTATAGCGCGGCGTGGGCGCGTCGGCGAAGGTGGCGGCACGGACCTTGGAGTAGAGACCATCGGCGCCTACAACGAGGTCATAGCGCGCTTCGCTGCCATCGGTGAGCGTGACGTCGACGTGATCGGCGTGTGCGTCCAGACGCTCGAACGTATAGCCGAGCTTGACGTTGACGCCCGCCGCGCGCGTGGCCTGCGCGAGGATATCCGCAAGCACGGGGCGCATGATCGCACCGCCGCCGGGCACATCGTCGCCGGCCACGCGCGGTGTCGGCAGGGTGCCGAGCGGCGTGCCGTCGGGCGCGAACAGATTGACGCCGTCACCCGCAAAGCCGCGCGTGAGAAAGGTATCGAGTACGCCCACGGTGCGCAGCGCGCGCAGCGTCGGGCCGCCGATGCTGATGCCCGCGCCGTACGAGCGCCAGCCCGCGTCGATTTCGACGAGATCGACTTCGAAGCCGCGTTTTGCGCATTCGATTGCGGTCGTCATGCCGGAAAATCCGCCGCCCACGACGAGTACGCGACGCATTGGCTGGTTCATGATGATGTCTCCTGGTCTTGCTGTTTAATGTTCGATATTGATTCGGCATCGTGCATAAAAACGCGACCTTGCGCGTCGATATGCAGTGCGACCGGCGTCAGTCGCTGGCCCATGCAGGGGCCTTTCACGCACACGCCGCTCTCGATGTCGAACCATGCGCCGTGCGCATGGCACACGATGCGCGTGCCGCCCGCATCGAGCCAGGCGTCCTTGCGCCAGGCCATCGGCGTATCGCCGTAATGCGGGCAGGCATCGCGCCAGGCGCGCACGCCGCTCGCGTGACGCACGACAAAAATCGTCGCGCGGCCCGTGTTATGCGGGTCGAATCCGCGCGAGCACGGTTCGGGCAGCGCGTCGAGATCGGTCAGATAGATCACGCCGGCGGGCCGCCCGGCGCCCACTTTTCGCGATGCTGCAGCAGGAAAAGCTGCGAAGCATCCGCGCCCATCGGTGCCGAGCGGGCCTGCCAGGCGTCGTCGTGCAGGTCCATATCGGCGTCGTATTCCACGTGGCAACCGAGCGGGCTGTTGAAGTACCAGAACCAGTTCGAACCAAAGCGATGACGACCCGGACCCCAGAACGACTGATAGCCCTTTTCGACGAAGCGCGTGCCTGCCTGCACGACTTCGCTCGGCCCGCCCATATGGAACGTGAAGTGCTCGCAGCCCTTCATGAACGGCGGCGTTTCGATCAGGAACAGCGTGTGATGATCGAGCGTGCCGGCAGGGCGCAGGAAGGGGCCAACGCCTGCGAAGCGGTCGGTGCAGCGAAAGCCCAGACGTTCGACGTAGAACGCTTCGGCGCGTGCGGCATCAGGTACGAAGTACACGACATGCGAGAGCGTGCGCGGCGTGAGCACGGCCGCGTCGTTCGCGGCGACCACGTTGGGCGCGCGCTGTGCAGGCGCGCCGGGCGCGTTGATGGTTTCGGCGGCGAGATCGAGCGGGCGGCGCACGCTGATCTGAAAACCGAGCGTGAACCCCATGTCGTCGGTACTTTCGATCGAACCGTCGGCGAGCGTGCGGACTTCGCGATCCTTGCGCAGTTCCGCGGCGATCTGTTCGAGCGCCGCTGCATCGGCCACGCCGTAAATCGTTTTGCGCAGCATGCTCGCGGTCCCGAGCGGAGGCGGCAGGCGTGCGTCGTCAGCGCGGCGGATCTCGATGGATGTCCCATCGAGCGCTTCGAATCGACCGCCTGCGCTGGCGCCATCGGTGTCCTTCGCGTCCGTCACGACCGGCAGCAGGCCGTAATCGACGAGATACTGGCTGCATGCAGCGACATCGTCCACGCCAAAGACCAGTCGATCCGGGCCAATAATATTCATTTCGTAATCCTTTGTATTTAATTTTATGAATGGCGGAATTTAAAGGCGGGTATTGCCGCCAAGCGTTTCCGCCACCCAATCGGCGATGTAATGGCCGGCGTTGATCGAGTTATCGAAACTCGCGTGCTGCGCGCCGCCTTCGCGATCGGTGAAAATCTTCAGTTCGCGTTGCGGACTATTGATCAACTGCTCATAGGTGCGATGGGCCCAGGCGAGCGGAATCTGCGTATCCTTTTCACCGTGCGTGACCAGGAAGGGCACGCGAATGCGATCGAGCACACCGTCCAGATGCACGTCTTCGGCAATGCGCATGAAATCGTCGATATCTTTTGCGCCCCAGACCCAGCACACGTGCTTCCAGTAATGCGGAACCGGGAAATCGCCTTCGCGTTGCAGGCGTTTTTTCTGCACGTCGCGCCAGTCGTGATTTGCGCCCCAGACTACGCCGCAAGCAAAGCGCGGTTCGAAGGCCACCGCGCGCGGGCAGTAGTAGCCGCCGAGCGACACGCCTTCCATGCCGATACGCTTCGGGTCCACGTCGTCGCGCGTTTCCAGCCAGTCGACGATGCGACTCGCCCAGCGCTCGCTGTCATAGACGGCGGTCAGATCGTGCAGACGCAGCGCTTCGCCCGTGCCCGGTTGATCGACGATCAGCGACGATACGCCGCGTTCCGCGAGCCACGCGGGCAGGCCGACGAAATATTTCATCTCCTTGGTCGAATCGAGGCCATTCACCTGGACTAGCAGCGGCGCACGTGCCGGGGCATTTTTTGCGCGGACATAGAGCGCTGAGAGATGGCCATCGCCGTATGGAATCTCCACGCGTTCGCAGTTGTCGCCGGCCAGTGCAATGCCTTTTGCAAACAGATCGAGTTCGCGGCGATACAGGTCCATGCGTCCCGGCGAATCGTGCGCGAGCATGCGTTCGCTCGTGATCAGATAGGCGCTCGCTCGTTTGTATTTCGCACCGGCGGACAGCAATCGCCCATGTGATTCGTCATCCTGAGCAAGTTCGCAGAGTGTGTCGGCCATCTTGACCCAGGCTTCGCGGAACGCGCGCGTACCCTCGGCATCGGGTTGCTTTGCGGCTTCATGAAGCGGGGCGCACATCGCCTCGATTTCGCCGATGCGCGCACCCATTTCGATCGCGAGATCGATCGACAGATTCCAGACGTAATTGGTGGGGAAATAACGGAACATATCTTCAACGTTTCCTTGCTGACGGTTGAAACTCTGCGGCACGTCTTGCGACGGGTATCACATCAACGGGACCGCGATGTTGAGCCAGACGTTGTTGCTCTTCGAGGTATTGGCCGCGTAGAGGCCTTGCTGGTAATTCAGATTGATCTTCACGGGACCGGCGTCGTACACGATCGACGGACCGAAACCGAAGCTGCGCGTGCGGTAGCCGGCGCTCACAGTTGCGCCGTTCTGGGTGTCGTCGCTGTATTGATTGAGGTAGGAGCCCACCACGCCGAGCTTCCAGCGGCCGAGATGCCAGCCGGCTTCGAATTCGCCGAGCCAGGCATCGCCGGACGTGTAATTCGTCGTCGAATTGCGCTGGTTGAGCAGGAAGCGGTTCGAGATGCCGATATCGAGTCCGCCGGGCTGGTCGTAACGTACGGCGAATACCGGCTGCAAGGACGTGTAACCCACGGCCACGCTGGCTTTGGTCGCGCTGTACGAGCCGGTTTCGAGCGCGATGTCGAGACCCGCGGCGAACGAGAGTTCGCGCGTCGGCCGCCAGTCGACGATCACCGGCGAGACCGTGATATTCGACAAGCCGTTTTGCGACGAATGCTGGCCGGCCACGGTCGTATGCAGCGAGACCACCGGAATCACGACCTGCGAATAAAAGCGCGCGCCGTAGATCTCGAACGGATAGGACGCAAGCAGACGCGTCACCGATGTCACAACCGACGAGTGAAACGGCACCGCCAGTTTCTGGCCGTCGTTGCCGTAGAGGCCATTCGAAAAGCTGTAATTGAACTGCTGCAGCGCAAACAGGCCCGGGAACGGCGGCATCGACGCGATGTTGTCGCCGGTCGCGCTCGCGGGATAAGGCGAAATGCCGCCTTCGAATGCCTGCGCGTGCTGCGGCATCGACATGATCGCCGCGAGCGTTGCCAGCGCGCACGCGCCGCCGATGCGTTGGATAGTGCCTTGCATGGTGTCTCCTGAGCGATTCTGTGAACCGCTTCGTGTTGGTTTTTGTTGTGGGTGCGGCTAGGTTAAGATGCGTCGATCTATATGAAAAATGGATTCGATCCATTCGGCGAATCGATTTGCTGAATACCAAGGGTGAACCCTGGTCGAATCGGGAAGACTATTCGGAGACGGAACGCATGCGTTTCAACAAGCTGGATCTCAACCTGCTGGTGGCGCTGGACGCGCTGCTCAGCGAGCGCAGCATCAGCCGCGCGGCGGAACGCGTGCATCTGAGCCAGTCGGCGATGAGCAATGCGCTCGCGCGTCTGCGCGAGTATTTCGACGACGAACTGCTCGTGCAGGTCGGTCGCAAGATGGAGCCGACGCCGCGCGCGGAAGGACTCGCCGATGCGGTGCGTGACGTGCTGGTGCGCGTGGAGGCGACGATCTCGACGCAGCCCGCGTTCGTGCCCGCCGAGTCGACGCGCGCATTCCGGCTACTGGTGTCGGACTACACCTTGACCACGCTGATGCCGCATGTGCTGGCGCGTGTGTATGAAGCGGCGCCGCATATCCGCATCGATCTACGGCCGCAGGTTCAGCATCCCGAGCGTGCGCTCGAACGCGCGGACGCCGATCTGCTGATCATTCCGCGCGAGTATTGCTCGGCGGATCATCCAGCGGAGACGCTGCTCGACGAGGCGTTTTGTTGTGTGCTGTGGGAGGGTTCGCCGCTTGCCGACGTGCCGCTCACGCGCGAGGCTTATCTGGATGCTGGGCATATCGTGGTGCTCCCCGGCCAGGGGCAGCCGGCGCTGGAGGACTGGTTCGTGCAGCGGCTAGGCGTTGCGCGGCGTGTCGAGGTGACGACGTATAGTTTTGCGGCCGCGGCGCAACTGGTGGTGGGGACGCAGCGGATCGCTACGGTGCATCGCAGGCTGGCGAAGCTCGCGCAAAGGCATGAGCCAATTGTGATTCGCGATGTGCCGCTGCATATGCCGGAAATGCATCAGACGGTGCAGTGGCATAAGCATCGATCGGCGGATGCGGGGCTGGTGTGGCTGCGGGAGCAGTTGATGGCAGCGGTGGGGGGGATGGATGGGGTGATCAGCGCGGTGGGGTCATGCTGACTGGTTGCGCTAGCAACGTTATGTGGGCTTCATGCAGATGTAGACGAGCTGCCGTGATCGACGAAATCGACGCACGATTGCGGCCAGCGCTGTCACATCGATCGGACGATACACCAGCGTCTGGAAGCGCGGGTTGAAAGTGCGCCACGAGTTGCGGGTGAATGGCTTCCTGAAGCGCAGACTGGGCGATGTCCGGCCTATCGTTCGTGACTTCGTCTATCACCGCACTGCCGAGATTCGACGTCATGAGAATCACGCAGTTGCGAAAATCGATCTCTCTGCCTTCTCCGTCACGCATCGCGCCACGGTCGAACACCTGATAAAAGATGTCCAGCACATCGCGGTGGGCCTTTTCCACTTCGTCGAGCAGCACGACACTATACGGTCGCTGACGTACCGCTTCGGTCAGCACGCCGCCGCGGCCGTAGCCTACGTAGCCCGGTGGCGAGCCTTTGAGCTGCGAAACCGTGACGATCGTCCCGTTGCAAGTAATGGCTCGCCCGAAGGGCAGGCCCGCAACAGGCGCACCGAGATTGTGATCGTTGGCGAAACAGAAGATCGCATTCTCGGAAAATAGTGCCGTGCGGCTGATCGTGCGCCCATTGCGGCCACAGTCAGATTGGGATTCGATAGATCGGATTACGGCAGTCCAGCGTCGACTGCATCACCCGCTCATTTACCGATCCCGATCTCTACTGCCTACGCTTTAAACCAGCTCCCTCAGCGCCCCAGGCTCAAACCCCTTCAACCCATCAACATCCCCATCCCGCACTTTCGTGACCCAGTGCGAATCGGTGATCAGCGCGCGGCCCACAGCGATCAGATCGAACTCATCGCGCTCCATGCGTTCGAGCAAACGATCGAGGCCAACGCTCTTCGACGTTTCCCCACCAAACGCCGCCATAAAATCGCCGGAAAGCCCGACCGAGCCCACGCTGATCGTCGCCGCGCCGGTCAGCTTCTTCGCCCAGCCTGCAAAATTCAGCCCGGATTCACCGTCGATTTCAGGAAACTCCGGCTCCCAGAAGCGGCGCTGCGAGCAATGCAGCACGTTTGCGCCGGCCCCGACGAGCGGCTCGAGCCACTGCGCCATTTCCTGCGGCGTATGCGCGAGGCGCGCCTTGTAATCCTGCTGTTTCCACTGGCTCACGCGAATGACGATCGGGAAATCCGGCCCAACCGCCGCCCGCACGGCAGCCACGATTTCCGCCGCAAAGCGCGCGCGCTCACCGATGCTCGGGCCGCCATAACGATCGTCACGCTGATTGCTGCCGGCCCAGAAAAACTGGTCGATCAGATAGCCATGCGCGCCGTGCAGTTCGATCGTGTCGAAACCGAGCCGTTTGGCGTCGGCGGCCGCCTGGGCGAAAGCGGCGATGGTATCGGCGATATCGGCATCGGCCATTGCGACGCCGCGTTCCACGCCAGGCGCATCGAAACCCGACGGGCTTTCGAGCGGCGCATCGGGCGTCCAGTCGCTCATGAAGCTCTTGACCGCGCCCGTGTGCCAGAGCTGCGGCCCCATCTTGCCGCCCGCTGCATGCACTTCGTCGATCACGTGCTTCCAGCCCGACAGCGCTTCGTCGCCGTGGAAGAACGGAATGCCGGGATCGTTGCGCGAGGCCGGGCGATTCACAACCGTGCCCTCGGAAAGGATCAGGCCCACGCCGCCTTCCGCGCGTCGGCGATAGTAGGCGGCGTTGTGCGCGCCGGGAATGCCTTCAGGCGCGAACGAGCGCGTCATCGGTGCCATGACGATGCGGTTCGGCAAGGTCAGCGAGCCAACCTTGAACGGTTGAAACAGGATATCGGTCGAAAACGACGGCATGGAAAAGTGGACTCCGTGTCGATTGAATCGGGTTGAATCGGGTTGTATCGAGTGGAATTGGCTGAAATCCAGCGGAATTCCGTGAAATTCAGCCAGAACCCGAATGGTATATTCTGGATACCAGACGTCAATAACGCACTTTGTTTCGCCCAGGTATCTTTGAGGAAACCATGCCCGACTGCCGAGAGCATTTTTCTGTGAATTGTCCAAGCCGGTTGCTGTTCGACCAGATAGCCGACAAGTGGTCGATGATGATCCTGACCGTGCTCGATGGCGGTCCGATGCGCTTCAATGCCATCAAGCGCCATCTGGAAGGCGTGACGCAAAAGGCGCTCACGCAATGTCTGCGTCGGCTGGAGCGCAATGGGCTGGTCTCGCGCCGCGTGATTCCGGTGTCGCCGGTTGCGGTCGAGTATGAGATCACGCCGCTCGGGCGTTCGTTGCAGGCGCCGTTCAAGGCGCTGTATGGCTGGACGCTGCGCAATATGGACGCCGTCGAGGCCGCGCGCGCCGAGTTCGATGCGCGGATGGAAAGCGCCGCTTAGTGCCGTGTGATGCCGCGTCGCGTCCCAGAAACATGCGTAATGCGGCAAGCGGTTTTTCTGTCCACGAGCGCCATCGGCATGCGTGCTGATCGCACGGGAAGACTCTTACGGCAACATCCTCAAATTCCGGCCTTCGCCGGTGTTCCGGCGCGCTGGGCCCCAAGCGAAGGCACGCTTGATCCGCTTAGCGCGCAATCCCTTCGCACAGAACCGTGAACACCTTGCGCATGTACTCGCCATGCGCGGCCATATCCGGCTCGTCCTGCGCAGCGAGGCGGACAAACGCGATGTTCGCCCAGTCGTTGATCATGCGCGCGACCAGTTCGACATCGAGATCCTTACGTAGGACGCCATTCGCGCAGAAGTGCTTAAGCAGCACCTGCGCGCCCGCCACGACCGCATCGTTCCACGCACGGAACACCTCGGGCGCGTCGCCGTTGAGCCAGATCGGGATGATCTCGCGCCAGAGCGAGGCGGGCATCGACTTGACCTGATTGCCCGTGACCGTCATTTCGAGATCGCACAAGGCATCGACCGGGTTGGTGAAGTCGCGCACACGCAGGCTGGATTCCTCGATCGAACGATGGTCCGGCTCCTGGAGCAGCGCGAGCAGCACGCCCTGTTTGCTGCCGAAGTAGTTCACCACGGTCGGCGGGGAAACGCCCGCTGCATTGGCGATGTTCTCGACCGTCGTCGCGGCAAAACCGTTCGACTTGAATTCCGCAAGCGCCGCGCCGGCAATCAACGCCCGGCGTTCCTGCTTCTGTCTTTCTCGCAGACCGCTCATCGGTCCCTCTGCAAAGTTTCCTGAAGCGTAAGGATAAGGGAGGGGCTTGCGTCGAACAAATATTTCATTGACAAAAATATTTTAGAAGTAAAAACTTATCGACATTCAAGGAGACAGTCTTGCAGGCGGGCCATGGTTCGGTGCGGCTGCGGGCTTCGCGCGATTTCCATCAAAACACTTCAGGATGCTTTATGAACGCTCCCCAGGCCGGGCTTCGTACGACCCGTGATTTCCAGCGCGCCGACGCGGCGCACCACATCCACGCGTTCGTCGACCAGAAGGCGCTCAATGCCGAAGGCCCGCGCGTGATGGTGCGCGGCGAGGGCAGTCATCTTTGGGATTCCGATGGCAACCGCTATCTCGATGGCATGTCGGGTCTGTGGTGCACGAACGTGGGCTATGGCCGTCCCGAACTGATCGAAGCCGCCGCGCGCCAGATGAAGGAACTGTCGTACTACAACATGTTCTTCCATACGACACATCCTTCGGTCATCGAGTTGTCGGAGCGGCTGTTCGGTCTGCTGGGCGATCCGTTCAGCCACGTCGTCTATACGAACTCGGGTTCCGAGTCCAACGAAGTGCTGATCCGCACCGTGCGCCGTTTCTGGGACGTCGTCGGCAAGCCGAACAAGAAAGTCCTGATTGGCCGCGTCAATGGTTATCACGGCTCGACGGTGGGCAGCGCGTCGCTGGGCGGCATGAGTTTCATGCATGAAATGGGCGATCTGCCGATTCCGAACATCACCCACGTGGACGAACCGTACTGGTTCGCCAACGGCGGCGATCTCACGCCCGAAGCGTTCGGTCTGAAAGCTGCGCAATCGCTCGAGCGCAAGATTCTGGAACTGGGCGCGGATAACGTCGGCGCTTTCGTTGCGGAGCCGTTCCAGGGCGCGGGCGGCATGATTTTCCCGCCCAAGGGCTACTGGCAGGAAATTGAGCGCATCTGCCGTCAGTACGACGTGCTGCTGTGCGCCGACGAAGTGATCGGCGGTTTTGGCCGCACCGGCGAATGGTTCGCGCATCGCTATTTCGGCTTCACGCCCGATCTGATCTGCGTCGCCAAGGGCTTGACGTCCGGCTATGTGCCGATGGGCGGCCTGATCATGAGCCGCCGCATCGGCGAAGCGCTGGTCGAGAAGGGCGGCGTCTTCGCGCACGGCCTGACGTATTCGGGGCACCCGGTTGCCGCAGCCGTGGCGCTGGCCAATCTGGACGTGCTGCAGAACGAGCAACTGGTCGAGCGCACGAAAACGGATACCGGTCCTTACCTGCAAAAGCTGCTCGAAGAAACCTTCGCGGATCATCCGCTGATCGGCGAAATCCAGGGCGGTGGGGCGGTCGCGGCGATCCAGTTCGTCAAGGACAAGAGCACGCGCGAGCGTTACGCCAATGAAGCCGATATCACCTGGCATAGCCGCTCGGTGGCGTTCGAGCAGGGCGCGATCGTGCGCTCGACCAATGGCCGCCTGATCGTGGCGCCGCCGCTGGTGATGACGCATGCGCAGATCGACGAACTGGTCGCAACGATGCGCAAGGCCGTCGATGCAACGGCGGACTGGATCGTGCAGCAGGGTTTCTGAGCGACCGAGTCGACGTTCTAGCCATTTAGCCGCGCCCATAGCGCGCGGTTTTCGCCGCTATTTCTCCGGCGTTTTGCAATTGAGCCCATCTCGTCATCGACGTCGTGTTCTGGAATTGCTCGAACGCGCACGCCGATGCCTTATCCGCATGGCGGTCTGCGCCATGTCTCGCAACCTTGCAGGTGCCAGTCAATGTCAGACACGATCTACCACAATGCCCGGGTGTACACGGTGAACGACGACCAGCCGTGGGCCGAAGCCATCCATGTGCGGGACGGCAAGATTCTCGCGATCGGCAGCAGCGCGGAGGTGCTCAAGGCGGCGGGTAACGCGCAGACGATCGATCTCGCCGGGCGCATGGTCATGCCCGGCATCCACGATGCGCATTCGCACCTGATCTGGGCCGCGCGCCGGCAACTGGAACATTCGTGTCAGCTCGACGATCCGCAGACGCTGGACGAACTCGCCGCCCAACTGCGCGCTTACTGGCACAAACGCGGGGACAAACACGGGGGCAAACACGGACATAAGCATGCGGATCGCGGCTGGCTGTTCGGCAGCGTGTATAACCCGCTGGTGTTCACCGCCGATGTGCTGACGCGGCAATGGCTGGACGACGTGCTGCCGGGCGTGCCCATCGTCATCCACGATTTTTCGTATCACAACGTCATGGCCAACAGCCTGGCGCTGGCGGCGGCGGGCATCGATCGCGACACGCCGAGCACACCGCGCGGCACCGTCGTCAAGGACGCGGTGAGCGGCGAACCTACCGGCGTGCTGCGCGAGCAGGCGTGGGCGCCGCTCTACATGGTGGCGCCGGAATTCACGGCGCAGGAGAACGCGCTCGCGCTGCACAAGGCCGCGGCCATCTGCAACGCTTATGGGATTACGTCGGTGCAGGAGGCCTCGGCGAACCGGCCGTTTCTGGCGGCGGCGAAATGCCTCGACGATGCCGGCAATCTCAACCTGAACCTGACCTGCCATATCCCCTGGGGCTCGCTGATCCTCGCGCAATGCGAGCGCGACGAACAGGAGCGCGTGATTGCCGAACGCGCGCAGTACGCGGGCAAGCGCGTCAACGTGAACGCGATCAAGGTCGCGCTGGACGGCACCTCGATGGCGCCCACCTTCAGCCACGTGCCGCTCGATCCGCACACCGATGTGCCCATCACCTACAACCTGCTGCTCGATTCTGACGAACTGAGCGCGAAGATCAGGGAGTGGACGGCGGACGGCATGATCGTGAAGTCGCACTGCACCGGTTACGGTTCGGTGCGTATCGGGCTCGATAACTACGAGCGCGCCAGCAGCGTCGAACGCAAGCCGGGCCAGATGCACGATATCGCGCACGCGCACTACGTTTCGAACGCCGACCGCGAACGCTTTGCCGAACTCGGCGTGATCGCCGAAATGTCGCCGGCGATCTGGCACATCCCCGAGTATCAGGAAGCGCTGGGCCGCGCCTATGACTTTCGCACCTTGCACGCGCATGGCGCGACCATGACAGTGGGATCGGACTGGCTGCTGCCGCCCACGCCGAACCTCTTCCCGGCGCTGGCGGGCATGCTCGAACACGGCGACGAAAGCGTGCCCTTGTCGGTGGGCGTGCGCATGCTCACGCACAACGGCGCGATTGCCGTGGGCCGCAGCGCGCAGTGCGGCAGTCTCGAACCCGGCAAGGACGCCACTTTCATCGTGCTCGATCGCAACATTTTCGAGGCGTCGCCGGAGCAGATCGCTGGCACGCAGGTGCTGACCACCGTGCTGCAGGGGCAGCGCGTGTTCGAACGCAACCAGGCCTGCCAAGCCTGATTAGGGCCACCGATCGTCTGGAGCCCACGAACATGTTCGCCAATCGCGTTCCCGTCACCTTGCTGACGGGCTTTCTGGGCAGCGGCAAAACGACCTTGCTCAGCCGCCTGCTCGCCGATCCGCGCATGCAGCGCACCGCCGTCGTCATCAACGAGATTGGCGAAATCGGCCTCGATCATCTGCTGGTCGGCCGTCCGGACGACGACACCTATCTGCTCAAAAGCGGCTGCGTGTGCTGCAACATGAAAAGCGATCTGTCGGAAACGCTGAAGTCGCTGCGCCGCCGGGCGGCCAGCGGCGAGTTGCCTGCGTTCGATCGCATCGTGGTCGAAACCACCGGTCTCGCCGATCCGGTGCCGATGCTGCGCCATCTGCTGGCGGACGAAACGTTGAACGCCGCGTTCCGCCTGCAGACCGTGCTGGCGACCGTCGACAGCGTGCTGCCGCTCGATGCATCGCGCGACCGGCCGGAGCGCCATCGGCAGATCGGCGTCGCCGACAAGCTCATCGTGACCAAGACGGACCTGTCCGGCAGGTTCGAGGTGATGAGAGCGGCACTGGAAGCGCTGAATCCCGGCGCGCAGATTCTGGATTCGCAGAATCTGGATGCGGTCATGCAGGCGATTTTCGATCACGAACGTTATGCGGTCGTGCGCCATTTGCCCGATGTGTGCTGGGAAAAGCCCACGAAGGGTTTCGGGCGCGAAGGGCAGGCGCCGCACGATTCGGTTTCCACGCTCGCGCTGCGCGTGGACGAGCCGCTTTCCTGGCCCGACGTGGCGGCGTTCCTGCAGCAACTCGCGCGGCGGCATGGCGAAAAATTGCTGCGTACGAAGGGCATTCTCAACGTAAAAGAGTCATCGAAGCCCATCATCATTCACGGCGTACAACAGTATCTGTACCCGGAAACGTATCTCGACGCGCACGAAGCAGGCGATACGACTTCGCGCATCGTCTTTATCTTCGAAGGCTCCATCGAAGCGGAAATCCGCGAACTGTTCGCGCGCTGCGTGTCTCGATCGGCCGAAATCATGCCCGCGTAAACCGATGCTGCCCGATAAAAAACGTACTACAACGGCGCGCTTAGTCAGTCATCCTGTTTAAGGAGGTTTATGGAGGATACGAAAAAGTCCTCTGGCCGGCGGCACAAGTTCCAGCCGATGCCGGTCGGGCGCACCGACCGTCAGGCAGCCGACCGCTTACCCAGCGCCTCTTCGACAATGCGACGCCCCACGCTATAACCGCGCATCAACGCATCGACTTCCGTCCTGAACCAGCGGTCGCCGAGATCCATCAGGCGCATGTCGGGAAAGCAGGGCGTCGCGCTGTCCGGCTTGAAAATCGAAACCATGGCGATATAACCGCTATCGCTCATCCGCATTTGTCTGAGCACAGGTTCCGAAATCGAATCCGTGCTGACGCGAATCGCATAGCCCATGTAGTCGTAATTGCGTTCCATGCCTGTTTGCTCCCCGTGAAGCGAATATCAGCCAACGATTGAGTCCCGTTCCCCGGACTGGGGAGCGCTATTGACCTCGCGGCGGCCATGCCCTGTTGGGTCTTGCCATGGTTAACGAGCGCCGCCAGCAAAAATTAAGAGCAAGGACCGTGCCCTGATATTTGTTTTTCTTGAGTTGTCCCTTGCGGGCAAGCCGATATTGGGGAACGGGCCGCAACGCGATGCTAGTATGTGCGCCGAAATCGTAACTTCGACGTACTCATGAGCCACGAAAGCATCGACCGCGCCGAGGGTCTGGCGCGCGCATCGAATTCTCCGCGTTTCCTGCTGATCCTGATCTGCCTCTTCGCCTCGGCCGGCCAGTTCGCCATCGACGTTTATGTGCCCGCGCTCCCCGCGATGGCGCATTACTTCTCCACCTCGTCACAGGCCATCCAGTCCAGCGTGTCCGGCTATATGGCGGCCTACGCGCTCGGCCAGCTGATTTTCGGCCCGATCGCCGATGCCTACGGGCGCAAGCGCGTGCTGGCCGGCGGCCTCGTGATCTACACGATCGGCTGCGTGCTGTCGCTCGCCGCGCCCAATATCGGCCTGTTTCTCGCGGCCCGCTGCCTGCAGGGCTTCGGGATCGCCACCACCAATCTGCTGGCAAAAGCGATCATCACCGATTCCTTTACCGGCCTCGCGCTGATGCACGCCTTCACCTATATGTCGATCGCGTGGGGCCTCGCGCCGATCGTCGCGCCGGTGATTGGCGCGCATCTGCAGACGTGGTTCGGCTGGCAGGCGTGCCTCGTTTTCCTGCTCGCCTGTTCGGTGGTGATGTGGGTGTTTTTGTGGCGCTACCGCGAAACCCTGCGCCAGCCCGTGCACCTGGAACCGCGCTCGCTGATGCACAACGCAGGCAAGGTGCTGTCGAGCCCGGTGTTTCAAAGCTGCTTTCTCGCCCAGGGACTTTGCTACAGCATCCTGCTCGTTTTCAACATCGTCGGCCCCTTTATGGTGCAAAACACGCTCCACAAACCGCCGACCTTTTTCGGCTACCTCGCACTGGGCATCGGCATGATGTACTTTCTGGGCGGACTGTCGAACCGCCTGCATGGCCCGCGCCTGCCGACGCCGGAGCAGCGCCTGCGCATCGGCACGCGCGTGATGGCCGGCGCGGCGATCGCCATGCTGATGCTCGCGCTCACGGTCGGACTGAAGGTCTGGACGCTCGCCGTGCCCGTTCTGGTGATGGGTCTGTGCGCCGGCGCGATGTATCCCACGCTGATGGCCAAAGGCAATTCACTGTTTCCGCACATTGCCGGGCTGACCAGCGCCATCCTGGGCTGCGCGCTCCTGCTGGTTTCATCGGCGATGATGGGGCTGGCCGGTTTCGTGTCCGTGCAAACCTTGACGCCGCTCGCGATATTTTTTGTGATTCTCTCGCTCGTCGTCTCCGTCATGGTGACCAAACTGCTGCGGCATCTCGCGCAGATGCAGGCCGCGGCCTGAGCGCGGAAATAATCAGTAAGCCAGCCTGGCAGTCTTTGTCGCATCATCGGTCGCTCGGTCGATGATGCGATCGCCATCGATCGGCAAGCCGGACGCTTTCCGACATCAAGCAGTCAACAATAACTTCTCGCACCCTTGGCATTCTTATGAAGGCAAATCACTCTCTGCGGCAAAGGGCAGCGCGGCCACGCGTTGCCATCAGGACGTGCGCCATCCTCGTTGGCGCGTGCATTGCGGCGCTGGCCGGCTGCAGCAAGCAGCAGGCGCCCATGGCGGCTCCGGCTGCCGAAGTCGGCGTGCAGACCGTGCAGCCGACCCATATCGTGCTGACCACCGAACTTTCTGGGCGGCTCTCGTCGCTCAAGGTGTCGGACGTGCGCCCGCAGATCAGCGGCATCGTGCAGAAGCGACTGTTCGTCGAAGGCTCCGACGTGAAGGCCGGGCAGCAGCTTTATCAGATCGATCCGGCCTCCTATCAGGCGAGCTACGACGAAGCGCGCGGCACGCTGGCCAAGGCAAAGGCGACGCTGGCATCGGCGAAAACCAAGGCCGACCGCTACGTCGATCTCGTCAAGATCAAGGCCGTGAGCCAGCAGGACTATGACGACGCGATCGCCGCCGTGCGCGAAGACGAAGCCGATGTGATCGCCGACCAGGCCTCGCTGGAGTCGGCGCGCGTCAATCTCGACCGCACGCGCATTACCGCGCCGATTTCCGGGCGCATCGGCGCCTCGTCGGTCACGGAAGGCGCGCTCGTCACCTCCGATCAAACCACGGCGCTGGCAACCATTCACGCCTTCGACCAGATGTATCTGGACGTCACGCGCTCGAGCGCGGAGTGGCTGAAGCTGCGCCGGGCGCTGGCGTCCGGCAAGCTCAAGCGCTCGGGCGAGAACGGCGCGGAAGTCAGCCTCGTGCTGGAAGACGGCACGGCTTACGCACACATGGGCACGCTGCAGTTCTCCGGCATTTCGGTCGATACGACTACGGGTTCGGTCACGCTGCGCGCGATCTTCCCGAATCCCGAACGCGAATTGCTGCCGGGCATGTTCGTGCGCGCGAAGCTCGAAGAGGGCGCCGACGACAACGCGATCCTCGTACCGCAGATCGCCGTCACGCGTGGCTCGGACGGGCAGGCGAGCGTCTATGTGGTCGATGCATCGTCGACCGTGCGCCAGGCCAGCGTCAAGGCCGACGATGCGTACGGCGATCAATGGATCGTCACCGACGGCCTGCACAGCGGCGAGCGCGTCGTGGTGAGCGGCCTGCAGGGCGTGAGCGTGGGCGCGAAGGTGAAGGTCGCGGCAGATACGGCTTCGGCTTCTGCTGTGCCTGCGGCTTCCTCCGCATCGGCGGCATCGGCAGCCTCGGCAGCCGCCGCCCCGGCAGCCCAATAAGGAGCGGCGCATGGCGGACTTCTTTATCAAGCGGCCGATCCTCGCATGGGTGATCGCCATCGTCATCATGCTGGTGGGCGCGGCGGCCCTGACCACGCTGCCCATCCAGCAATATCCGACGATCGCGCCACCTTCCGTGCAGGTGACGGCGACCTATCCTGGCGCCTCGGCCGACACCGTTGCGGCCACCGTCACGCAGGTGATCGAGCAGAAACTGAGCGGCATCGACAACCTGCTCTATATGTCGTCGACCAGCAGTTCGGCCGGGCAGGCGACCATCACGCTCACCTTCAATGCGGGCACCGATCCCGACATCGCCCAGGTCCAGGTGCAGAACAAGGTGAGCCAGGCGACGTCCTCGCTGCCCGAGACCGTGCAGGAGCAGGGCATTCAGGTTGCGAAGGCGTCGAACAACTTCATGATGATCGTCGCGCTGTCCTCGCCTGGCGGCAGCTATAACTCGATCGACCTGGGCAATATCATCGCCACGCAGATCGAAGATCCGATCTCGCAGTTGAACGGCGTGGGCGACGTGACGCTGTTCGGCGCGCAGCATGCGATGCGCATCTGGCTCAATCCGGTCAAGCTGCGCAGCTTCGGGCTGATGACTTCGGACGTCACCACCGCGATCACCAATCAGAACATCCAGCTTTCGGTGGGTCAGGTGGGCGGCGCGCCCGCGACGGACTCGCAGGCGATCAACGCGACGATCCGCTCGTCCAGTCTGCTGACCACGGCCGACCAGTTCAGCGACATCCTGCTGCGCGTGAATACCGACGGCTCGAAAGTGCGCCTGAAGGACGTCGCGCGCGTGGAAGTGGGCGGCGACAGCTATGACACCTCGTCGCGCTACAACGGCCAGCCGTCCTCGGCAGTGGCGATCAAGCTCGCGACCGGTGCGAACGCCATGGAAGTGGCGCGCGAAGTGCGCGCGAAGCTCGCGGAAATCCAGCCGCAACTGCCGCACGACGTAAAGATCAATTACCCGTACGACACGACGCCGTTCGTGCGTATCTCCATCGAGGAAGTCGTCAAGACGCTCTTCGAGGCGATCGTGCTGGTGTTCATCGTCATGTATCTGTTCCTGCAGAACGTGCGCTCGACGCTGATTCCGACCATCGTCGTGCCGGTCGCGCTGCTGGGCACGTTCGGCGTGATGGCGGTGATTGGCTTCTCGATCAACGTGCTGTCGATGTTCGCGATGGTGCTGGCCATCGGCCTGCTGGTCGACGATGCGATCGTGGTGGTGGAAAACGTCGAACGCCTGATGAGCGAGGAACGGCTTTCGCCGCGCGAAGCCACCCAGAAGGCGATGAAACAGATCACCAGCGCGCTGGTGGGCGTGACCACGGTGCTGACCGCCGTGTTCGTGCCGATGGCGTTCTTCTCCGGCTCGACCGGCGCGATCTATCGCCAGTTCTCGATCACGATCGTTTCGGCGATGGTGCTTTCGGTGCTGCTCGCGCTGACGCTCACGCCCGCCCTGTGCGCGACGCTGCTGCGTCCGGTCGAGGAAGGCGAACACGAGAAACGCGGCTTCTTCGGCTGGTTCAACCGCAAGTTTGCTTCGGGCAACGACCGTTACAGCAGCGTCGTCGGGCGGGCGATTTCGCGGCCGGTGCGCTGGATGCTGGTCTATGCGTGCATGGGCGGCCTCGTCGCGTTGCTGTACGTGACGCTGCCTTCGTCGTATCTGCCCGATGAGGATCAGGGTTACTTCCTCGTGTCGATCAGCACGCCGGTAGGCACGCCTGCATCGCGCACGCTCAAGGCTGTGGAAGCGGCGGAAAACTACTTCCTGCACGACGAGCCCGGCGTCGCCCAGATGATTACCGTGAACGGCTTCAGCTTCAACGGGCAAGGGCAGAACAACGCGCTGGCCTTCGTCGCGCTGAAGGACTGGAGCGAGCGCGGCGCGCACGATAGCGCGGCCGAGATCATCGCGCGTGCCAATCGCAAGCTGGGCGCGAATCGCGATGCGCAGACGTTCGTGCTGAATCCGCCCGCGATTCAGGAACTCGGCACGCAAAGCGGTCTGGACTTCGAAATCGAGGATCGCGCGGGGCAGGGCCACGACAAGCTGCTGGCCGCGCGCAACCAGTTCATGGCGCTGGCCGCGAAGAACGGCGCGCTGGCGATGGTGCGGCCTTCGGGGCTGGAGGACACGCCGGAACTCACGGTCGATATCGATCGTGAAAAGGCTTCCGCGCTGGGGCTTTCGGTATCGGATATCAACGACACCCTGCAAACGGCGTTCGGCTCCTCGTATGTCAATAACTACATCGACACGGGGCGTATCCAGAAGGTCTATGTGCAGGGCGAGGCGCAGTACCGCATGATGCCGTCCGATATCAACAACTGGTTCGTGCGCGCGAGTTCGTCTTCATCTTCTTCGTCGAGTTCGTCGTCCTCTTCGACGTCTTCTTCGAGCAGTTCGTCGACTTCGGATTCGTCGAGCAGCACGTCGAGCTACGACGGCCAGATGGTGCCGTTCTCGGCGTTCGCGACCAGCCGCTGGTCGTTCGGCCCGCCGCAGATCGAGCGCTATAACCGGCAACTCGCGATGGAAATGTCGGCGCAGGCCGGCGGCAGTTCGAGTACCGGCGAGGCGATGACCGCCGTGAAGGAGATCGCGAAGAAGTTGCCGGCCGGTTTCGGCGTGGAGTGGACCGGGCAATCGTTCCAGGAAGTGGAGGCGGGTTCGCAGGCGGCGTATCTCTATGCCATCTCGATCGTCGTCGTGTTCCTGTGCCTGGCCGGTCTCTACGAGAGCTGGTCGGTGCCGCTTGCGGTGATTCTGGTGGTGCCGCTCGGCGCGCTCGGCGCACTGGCGGCGGCGCATCTGCGCGGGCTCGACAACGATATCTACTTCAAGGTGGGCCTGCTTGCGACCATCGGCCTGTCGACCAAGAACGCGATTCTGATCGTCGAATTCGCCAAGGATCTGCAGGACGAAGGGCACTCGTTGCTCGATGCCGTAATCAAGGCCGCGCATATGCGTTTGCGGCCGATCCTGATGACCTCGCTGGCCTTCATCTTCGGCGTGCTGCCACTCGTGATCAGCTCGGGCGCAGGCGCGGGCGCGCGTCACGCGATCGGCACCGGCGTGACCGGCGGCATGATTTCCGCGACCGTGCTGGCGATCTTCTTCGTGCCGGTGTTTTTCGTCGTGGTGCGTCGCCTGTTTGGCGAGCATGGCCACGCTGCGCAAGACGATCAGGCGCAAAAGGGGGAAGCATGAAATTCAAATGGATGAGCGCCTTGATCGCGAGCACGCTCTGCGCGTGTTCGCTCGACCCGGCGTATCAGCGGCCCGCCGCGCCAGTCGATAACGGCTGGCCGACCGGCGACGCGTATCGCAGCAGCACGACGCAAGGCGCTACGCAGAACAACCCCGCGAACGCGCAAGCGCCGCTCGCGGCGGACATGGGCTGGCGCGACTTTTTCCGCGACGCGCGCCTGCAGCGCCTGATCGAACTGGCGCTGGAGAACAACCGCGATCTGCGCGTGGCCGCGCTCGACGTCGAGGAATACGAAGCGCAGTACCGCATTGCGCGCGCGAATCTCGGACCGACGATCGAGGCCTCGGGTTCGCTGACGCGCGAGCGATCGGCGGGCGTGATCAGTTCGTCGAGTTCGGTGAGCGTGGGCATGTCGTCATGGGAGATCGACTTTTTCGGCCGCCTGCGCAGTCTGAAGCGCCAGGCGCTCGAACAGTACCTCTCGACCGATGCCGCGCGCACGAGCACGCAGTTGAGTCTGGTCGCCACGGTGGCGACGGACTATCTGCAACTGCTCGCCGATGAAGCCAGCCTCGAAATCTCGCAACGCACCGTCGATGCCGATCAGCAGACCTTCGAGCTGACGCTGAAAATGATGGATCGCGGCAGTTCGTCGATCCAGGACGTGCAGCAGGCGCGCACGACGCTTGCGAGTGCGCGTTCGGATCTGGCGGCGTACACGCGTGCCGTGGCGCAGGATCGCAACAATCTGGTGGCCGCCATCGGCTGCCCGTTGCCCGACGATCTACCGCCGCGCACGACGCTGATGCAAAGCCAGTCGATGCTGGCCGATATCGGCGAGGGCGTGCCGTCAGATCTGCTGACGCGCCGGCCCGATATCGTCGAAGCCGAGCATACGCTGAAGGCGGCGAATGCGAATATCGGCGCGGCGCGCGCGGCATTTTTCCCGAAGATCGAGTTGACGGCGACGGCGGGGACGTCGAGTACCGGTTTGTCGGGGCTGTTCAAGGCGGGCAGCGGCGCGTGGGCGTTCGCGCCGACTATCAGCGTGCCGATTTTCGAATGGGGCTATAACCAGGCGACGCTCGATGTGGCGAACGTCGAAAAGAAAATCGAGATCGCCAATTACGAGCAGGCCATTCAGACGGCCTTCAAGGAAGTGGCGAATGCGCTGGCGGGACGCAGCACGTATGTCGCGCAGACGGCCGCCGACCGTGAATACGTGACGGCTGCGCAGGAGTATTACGACACTGCGCAGGCGCGATATCAGCGCGGCACGGATAGCTTTCTGACTTTGCTCGATGCGCAGCGTTCGCTGTATACGGCGCAGCAGCAGCTCGTGACGGACACGATGTCCCAGCTTTCGAACCTGATCACGCTTTATAAGGTGTTGGGCGGCGGCTGGAGCGAGACCAGTGTGCCGGCGCAAGCGGCGATGAATAAGTGATGTCGACGGCGCGGTGCCTGCCTAGTGTGGGGACCGCGCCGTTTTGTTTTAGTTTTTTGGCGTCACCCATAATTTAACATAATCTTAAAACTAGTCTTTTGAAGCGGCTAACTTAGCTGGCGTTACACCTGTGGGAACCAAGCCCCACAAGCGTTAGCGGGTAGCGCCAGCAGGCGAAAACCCTTGGAAAATTTTTCCAGAAGGCCAGACCAAACGGCTCGTGTTTCGTCACTTTTCGCACGCTCAACTTGCATCGCGAAAAGAATTTCCGCCGGTTCGATCTCACACAGGTAGGCGATCTTGATCGCCATGGTGTCGTCGAAATGACTACGACCTTTCCGATAGTTGGTGATGCCGGACGGGCTCACGCCAAGCAATTTGGCGAGTGCGTAGTCGGACGGCAGATCGCGCTTGATCTTCGCAAGATCAAGGTAGTGATCGCAGTTCTTCATTTGAAAAACCCCTTTTGATTCAACCCGCTGCAAAGGTACTGCAAGCGCCTTGCTAGTGCAACATGCATGAAACTTGCAATTGCAAGGGTCTTGCATAGTGCAAGCTTCTTGCAATATGATCCGGCTGTCGCCTCGGCAACTGGCTCTCAACCCCGTCAGTGCTGGATTTGCTACCCGGCCGCCGGGGCGATGTTTTTTCAAACATCGCACTCGGGGTTGAGCAGGGGGTCGGAAAATGCAGGTTTCACAGCAACAATCCGTTACACGTCTCACGGGTTCGCAACGATTCGCGTCACGCAAACAGGGCTCGATCGCCTCGATTCGAAACCGTCGCAGTCCCTCTTTGAAGACCGTCGCGCCGGTTCATCCGGCCTCGCTTGGCGGCTATACCATCGAAGGGCCATTTCATCGCCGCCCCTCACGCGTAGCTCGCGCGCTCGACCGATTTTTCTACTGGCTCGGCGCGTGATCGCTATGCGCATATCAGCCGCTTTCGGGGAAATCGGTTATCGCGTAGATGATGGCGATATCGGCTATGCAGGCGATTCGCACCTGTCGTTCAAGCCGCAGACGGCGCCCAGCGTCGCGCATATCCGTGCAACAGCGCGCGGCGACGCGGAGCTGTCCCGCATCAAGTCCATTCTCACCACAGCGAAAGCCACGCACGTCGCGGAGCAAGACAAGCCGCAGCGTCGGCTGAATGTGACGCCTGACGCTTATTGGGCTGCAATCTCCCGCACGGTGCGGGGCTTCGCGTAATGTCGGGCGCTAACGAAGTATGGGCCGCTGGCCTCGTTGCGCCGTTTCCGCGTCGCTGGCAGGCGAACATGATGCGCGAATGGGATCGTCGCCGCGCGTCATTCAACCCGAAGAAAGCCACGGCCGAAAACGACGCGCAGCGATTCGCGAACATTGACCTGCGCGAAACGGTCACCGCGCTCGCGGGCCACGCGGTTAGTGACGAACTGCCGCTCGATGCGGCCGACCATGACGTAATCGCCCATGCACGCGAATGCTCGGAACAGGCGCGCACGCGTCTGCTCTCGATTGAGGCATGGCAGGAAGCAGGGCGCTGCGCCGCACGCGCGGCGGGCGTCACTGCGCTTGAGCTGGCGTCGCTGGAAATGCTGGAGGCGCGTGCGGTACTCGCCGGCTTCTGCATCTCGCGCGGCGTCCTGCCCGCCACGGGCCGCATTACGGATGCAGGCGCCGTGCGCCGCATGATCGCGCCGAAGTGGTGGACGATGCGCATGCGCCGCGCTCATGCGCGCGCGGTTGAGGCTGCCGCTATCGATTTCGGTCTGGTGAACCGCATGCGCGACGTGTACGTGTCCAATGAAGGCCTCGCGGCGCGCGATGCGCAAAACGCCCGCAACGCCGCGATGCTCGAAACCACGATCGCGCACAACCTCGATACCGACCAGGAATTCACGCTTGCCGAACTGTCGGCGAAAGGCCCGGCAAACAAGTCCGTCCGCCGGGCTGAGCTGATGACGCGCATCGCAGGATTCGAGCGCATCGCAGTGGCCTCGGCACATGCGGGCCTCTTTCTGACCATCACGTGCCCGTCGAAGATGCACGCGTTCAAGATGGTCGGGCCTAAAGGCCGCGAAAAGGCTATCCGCAACAAAAACTACGACGGCACGAAGCCAGACGAAGCGCAGGTTTATCTGCGAGGCATCTGGGCACGTATCCGCGCAGCGCTCGCACGCCGCGGAATCTCGTTGTACGGCTTTCGCATTGCCGAGCCGCAGCACGACGGCACGCCGCACTGGCACCTGCTCGTGTTCTACGCGCCTGAGCACGATAAGACCGTCGAATCGACGGTTCGCCGCTACGCGCTCGAAATGGACGGCGACGAAGCCGGTGCGCAGGAGAAACGCTGCGACTTCAAGCGGATGGACGCCGCACTTGGCACGGCCGCCGCCTATATCGCGAAGTACGTCGCGAAGAACATCGACGGTTACAAGCTCGACAAGGATCTGATCGGAAACGATGCGCTGGAAACGTCGGCGCGCGTGGAAGCGTGGGCGTCGCGCTGGCGCATTCGCCAGTTCCAGCAGATTGGCGGCCCGCCTGTCACGGTATGGCGCGAGCTGCGCCGCGTCGAATCCGTTCCGGCCGATGCGCCTGCCCATGTGCGGGCGGCACATAACGCCGTGAATCGCGTTGCGAAGATCGAAGGGCGCGATAACGCGTCTGTCGCATGGGATCACTACGTCAACGCGCAGGGCGGCGTGCATTGCGGGCGTGGCTACCTGGTGCGCCTCGCGACATTCCGCGATGGCTCGCGCACGGCCTACGGCGAAGAGTCGGCCGCCAAACCCGTTGGCATTGAATATTTCGAAGTCGCAAAGGTGCGCGACGCAATTGGCAACTGGATCGACGTTTTGCCGCGCACGGTCACGATCGACTCGAAACGCTTTCGATGGGAAGTCGTTCGCGCAGCAACGCGCGCGGAGGCTGCGGGTTTCGAGCGCGCGCAGCGCGCGCCTCGGACTCGTGTGAATAACTGTACGCGACCGGCCGCAGAGCCGGTATTCAAACACCACGCGGGCGCGCCGATCGAACCCGATTTCGACGGCGCGGCCCTGAATTTCGCCGGGGGCGGCGCTATTCGTACTGACCGGAGACCGGAATGACGACCATGAAAATCGATTGTCCTTGCTGCGACGGCGAAATCGACGCGCGGCACACCGAAGGCCTGTCCGACACGATGCGCCGTATGTACTTCGTCTGCGACGACTGCGGCTATCGCACGCCCGCCGGATTCGAAATCCTGTACTCGCTGTCGGCGTCGGCGAAACCGCGCGCCGATATTGCGCTCGAAGTGCGGCCGTCGCCGATGCTGCGCGGCAGCGTCAACGCGCGCACGACCGTCGCACTCGCGAGGGCGGCATGAGGTTCACCATCAAATGCCCGCACTGCGGCGCGCGCGGCATCGCGCGGTCGATTGAAAAGGTCTCGCGAACGTCGTGGCTGCTCGATTTCCAGTGCGATGACGTGACATGCGGCCACACGTACCGCACGCAGCTCGATATGTATCCGCCTGAGACGCCGATACCGCGCCGCGAGCGGCGCGATACGGGCGAGCTCCAGTTCGACGAATAGGCGGGCCGTTTCATTGCAATCAGGCCGCTATCAAGTCGATATCGGCAGTCTGTTTCAAAATGCTCGGGGGAGCAAATGGCAAAAATCGTAGTGGTCGGAAATTCGAAGGGCGGCACGGGCAAATCGACGAGCTCGTTGCAGTTCGAGATCAGGCTCGCGCGCGAAGGCGCGCGCGTGTGGCTGGTCAACGGCGACCGGCAGGAAACGAGCGTGACCGCGATCAACACGCGGGCTCAAAGCGGACGGGCGCCGATCGCCGCGCGGCCTACGCTAACGGCGCCACGCTGCGCGCCCAGGTACTCCAGCAGCGCGGCGCATACGATTTCGTCGTGATCGACGCGGGCGGTCGCGATTCGAGAGCACTGCGCGCAGCACTGACCGTCTGCGATGCTGTCGTGATTCCCTGCCTGCCGCGCACGTTCGACGTGTGGGCGATGCAAGACATGGTGCAGCTCGTCGATGAGGCGCGCGCCGTTCACGACCTGAAAGCCTACGCCTTCCTCAATTCAGCAGACGCCAATGGCGCCGACAGTCGCGACGCGGCGGCCGCCATAGCGGATTTCAAACAGGTCGAGCTACTGCCGTATCGCCTCGGCCGCCGCAAGGTCTATGCGAACGCGAGCGGCGCAGGGCTGCACGTCGAAGAAATGCCGCGACGCCCTGGCGTGCGCCGAAACAGACAGGAATACAACAGCAATATTTCGCGTTTAGCCTGTCGTTGATGAGCCGGCGACTCGATGTCGAGTCAATATCATGTAAAATATCGACTTGATATCGACATGATATCGAAAGGGGAAGGTATGACGATCACGAAGCGGCCGGCGGCCGGCGGCGCACGAAGCGCGGATAGATTCATCTCACGCGCGCCAGACGGAGCGTACGAGCAGGCAGCCGAACCGGCGCGGCGCCGAAAGGACGTAATCAGCCTTGGCGTTGATGGAACGTTGCTGAAACGACTTGACGCGCGCGCCGCCAAACTCGGAATTTCACGCGCTGCAGCGATCAATCTCGCAATGGCGCGATTTCTTGATTCCGACTGAGGGCAAGTATTGAGCTGACGAAACACTTCAGCTCCAACCTAGGGCGTTGTCAGATTACGTGTTTGCGAGATGCGGAGAAAGACGATGACCCAGGATGCTACAGGTCGTAGTGAACTCATGAAACGCGTGAAGCGCGCCAATACCGCACCCGAAATGGCTGTGAGAAGGCTTCTACATGCAATGGGTTACCGATACGTTGTTCATCATCCGAACCTCCCTGGTCGACCTGACATTGTTTTCACCCGCCGTAAGAAGGTTATCTTTGTGCACGGATGTTTCTGGCACGGGCACGATTGCAAGCTCGGCCGTCTACCTAAGTCCAACGTCGAGTTTTGGCACGCGAAACTTGAGCGAAATAAAGAGCGCGACCAACGCGTCGAAGCAGAGCTTCGTAGCGATGGCTGGGACGTTCTTGTGCTATGGCAGTGTGCTTTGGTCAATGCAGATTGCATATCAAACACACTTCGGAATTTCCTCGGACCGGTAGCCGTGGGGCGGCCGGATAGCGTGGTAGGATCGCGCGAGCAAGATTTTGTCAAGAACTAATATGAAAATAGACGCTGTAGATCTTTTCTGTGGCGCCGGCGGACTGTCGTTTGGACTTAAGAAGGCGGGGATTACCGTCCGGGCTGGCGTGGACTTTGATCCTGCATGTGAATACCCGTACGATGCTAATTTGGGAAAAGGAAAGTTCATCCGTAAGGATGTTTCAAAGGTTGCATCGGGTGATGTTGAAGCCTTCTTCAACGAAGGGCGCTATTCGCTGCTGGCCGGTTGCGCACCGTGCCAACCTTTCTCGACCCTTCGCAACGGCACCGAACGCGAGAAGAGCGACAAATGGCCGCTTTTGAGCCACTTCGGCCGATTGGTCCGGGATATTCAGCCAGATTTTGTAACGATGGAAAACGTGCCAGCACTTCGGACACAGTCCATCTTCGATGACTTTCTAAGCGTACTACGTCGCAGTGGGTATTTTGTTACTCACCAGATCGTAAATGCTGCTGACTACGGTGTTCCACAACGACGCAAGCGCCTCGTGTTGATCGCATCTAAGCATGGTAATGTTCGCCTGCTTTCGCCGGAAGAGCTCGGTTGCGAAACGAAGACAGTTCGATCTGCGATCGCGGGTCTTCCGAAACTTAAAGCGGGAGAATCAGACGCGACCGATTTGCTGCATAAAGCACGCTCGCTCACAGCCGTCAATTTAGCCAGAATCAAAGCGTCAAAACCAGGCGGCACATGGCATGATTGGCCTGTAGCCCTAAGGGCGCCGTGTCATCAGCGTGCCAATGGTCAAAGCTTCAAGAGTGTTTATGCGCGCATGGAATGGGATAAGCCTGCGCCGACGATGACTACCCAGTGTTTCAACTTTGGCACAGGGAGGTTTGGCCATCCAGTGCAAGACCGTGCCATTACCCTGCGGGAAGCCGCGATTCTCCAATCGTTTCCAGATAACTATAAATTTGTCAAATCAGGTGAGGAGATAAAAATGTCTACACTAGGCCGACTTATAGGGAATGCGGTGCCCGTCGATCTGGGTTACGCGATTGGTATGTCAATCTCTAAACATGCAAAATACATTAAACGGGGAAATAGTGGGGAAGCATAATTTTCAATTTAACGTTGACGTCAATGTGATCAACCATTTAGGTGTCGGGCTGTACAGCTCGACGCCTGCAGCGCTTACCGAGCTAGTAGCGAACGCTTGGGATGCAGATGCAAAAAACGTAGAAATTACTGTTGACCCTGCTAAACGGACCATTACTATCGAAGATGATGGTCACGGAATGACTGCGCATGACATTAAGAGTAAGTTTCTTAAGGTCGGTTACTCGCGTCGAGTTCACTCAAAGAACAAATATTTCAGTGACTCAGGCCTCCGAAGAGTAATGGGGCGGAAAGGCATCGGGAAGCTTGCAATATTCGCACTTGCCGACCGGGTAGAGATTTCATCTCAGGCAAGAGATAGTGAAATCGTCGGATTTGAAGTTAACGTTCCAGAATTCAAAAAGAGCCTTGAGGATAATAAGCCATACCCTCTACTGGAGTTCGATCCAAAACCATTCAAAATGGGACATGGCACACGTATCGAGCTTCAACAAGTGCTGACGGGTCTAGATACGACGGAAGCTTTTCTGCGCGTCAAATTGGCGCGACGATTTAGTGTGCTTGATGACGGAAATGATTTCAATGTTTTCCTTAATAAAAAGGAAATTACTAAATCAGATCGCGGATTTTATCAACACGTTCAATTTTTGTGGACCTTCGATGATGCGAGTGGAGACGCAGTTCGTCAGCTGGCAAAGAACATCAGTAACCTACCGCTGACTGATGAAGAGGGAGCCGAAAAAGTACCGTGCATCGAGAGACTTCCCAATTTAGTTTCTTTTGGGAGTCAAGAATTCACTGTCAAAGGCTACGTCGCAAGTGTGTTCTTGCCTCGACAACTTGGCGCGAAAGAGGATAGCGCCAATATGCTATCCATTTTTGCGAACGGGCGAGTATTTGCGGAAGATGTCTTGCCCGAGGCAAACAGCGCAAAAGTCTATCAAAACTATCTGGTTGGCGAAATCCATGCGGATTTCCTGGATGATGATGATACCGATCGCGCAACCGCAAGCCGGGAAGCAATCAAGAAAGATGATCCAAAATACAAAGCACTCCTAGGTTTTGTCCGTACAATTCTTGATTCAATCGGTCCGAAATGGGATGAGTGGCGGATTGCATTGGGACTCGATGGTACAGACCCGCAAAATGCAGCGGTTCTAGAGTGGATCGAAACGTTGGCTGACAGGCGTGATAAAAAGGCTGCCAATAAACTAATGGCTTCAATCAAGAATGCCGTTGTGCACTCAGATCCAGTGAAAAACGATGAGGCGAAAAAAGTTCTCTATCGTGGCGCGATTATTGGGTTTGAGAAACTTAGACTTAGAAATCAACTAGATAAATTAGCATCCGTCACGAATGTCTTGGGTGCAGAATTTGCGGCGATTTTTGCGACGCTGGACCAAGTCGAGGAGTCTTCATATGCTGAAATTACGAGGCAACGACTTGAAGTAATCAAAAAATTTGCGGAAATTTCTTCTGACCCAGACACACTAGAAAAGGTAGCCCACAAATATCTTTTCGAGCACCTTTGGCTGCTTGATCCGACTTGGGATCGTGTTACGGGACGAGCGGAAATGGAAAAAACGTTAACAAAGGAGCTAAAAGAGAAGCATCCCGACTCCAGTGGTGCGCGTTTGGATATTTCATACCGAGCGAGCTCGGGGCGTCATGTCGTCGTTGAGCTAAAGAAACCGACCAAAACTTCTTTGGATTTCGACGACTTGTTTGCGCAAGTTAGAAAATATAAGCGAGCGATCGAGGCTTATTATGAAAATAAGGAACCGAATAAGCCGATTCCCCCGCTCGATATTTATCTTTTGCTGGCAAAGCGCCCCAACGGGTTTTCCGAGTCAGATAGAGAAGCATTGGCTGCCGTAAATGGAAGAATTATAACGTATGAGCAATTAATTAATGACGCAAAAAATGCATACCAGCAATATCTTAATGTAAATGAAGAGACTCTTCAGCTGGAATCGATATTGAAGAAATTGTAATTTATATTTAAATTGTTTTTTGCTGCAGCAATAGACCGATGGTATATTTTCTACCTAAATGCACGACCTCTATTGCTGCTTTCCTGAGAACCGCCGGCGTAGTGATGCGCGGCGGTTTTTTATTTCAAATTGGCTACATTCGATGTGAGCGGCATAGTTCAACTATCAAGAAGTAACCGTTGATGTATCGAAGACCTTGACACCCGCGCACGGTCAATGTCCGCACAGAACAAGCGCCGGACGAAGTTCGGCGCACATCTGGGTACCTAATCTAAGGTCCCGGTTGATGCGGCTAAGGCTGGGCGCAGAGCCGCTAGGTCGTATAAAGCGAGTGACGGCCAGTGAATGGTTGGGGCGCGCAAGGCAGCGGGACCAAAAACCGCAGTCCCCCTCCCCGCCTGCGCGCTTCAAAAAGTGCGGTTTTGATGCAGATCGCGACTGACCGGGAAGCCCCGCCACCAGTGGGGCGGCGCCAGTTTTTAGGGGATTGCCGTTAACGCACGTAGACGCACAGAAATGCGCCTATGACGCAGCGAGCGGCTGCCTTCGGCGCCGGAGCACCCATTTTTCGGGAAATCAGGCCGCGCGGCCCGAAATCCCTTCCGTTTCATCAGATACGGCGACGGGATCAATGCTGTACGGCGCGAAGCGCACGATTTCGTCGCCCGCCCATTCGTTGAACGCGAGAAATTGCGTCTGCAGCGGGGTGATTTCGTTGCGCCCGAACACCTTCGCCGCCGTGTCGGCCGCGCCGAACCCGCCCGTATTGCTCGGCACGATGCCGAGCAACTGCGGCGGCACGCGATGTGCGGCCAAAAGGTCGTCGCGGGTGATGTTTTTGATGTTGAAAAACTCGTCTTTCGCGGCAACCTCGGACACCGGGATGAGCTGAAGCCCGTCCTTTTTGCCGTTCGGCGCGTAATAGAACAGGTTCCGAAAATTGCCCGGCCCTTTGGCGCTTTTGAGGGCATCACGCAACGCGTCGACATCATCCTGACTCTGCGCGGCGTCCGTCAGGTACAGGATGAAGCCCGCGTGACTCCCGTTCTCGTAGTAGCGACGGCGGAACAGCGTCGACGACTCATTCAGCCAGGCGGCGTGCAGGGCGCCGAGGTATTCCGGCAGGCCGTAGACCTCCTGATTCACGTCAGGCTCGATCAGGTGATGCACAGAGCCAGCGTCGAACTCATGCACCACCTTCCAGCCGTCTGTCTGTGCGTAGCTCGTCATATCGACGCTGCGGCGCATGTACTTGCCGGGCGCCGCTTCGAATTTCAGCGTATTGCCGAGCCGGTTTTTCTGGCGCTCCACGTAGCCATTGCCGAACATCAGGAAGTCGAGCGCCCAGCGCCGGAATGTGTCGCGCGAAAGCAGCCTGTGCGGGATAAACGTCGACGCGAGCACGTTGCGTTTGAAGTAAAGCGCGGACGCGTGATGCGTGCCTGCCCTGAACGACTTCGCAAGCCCGTTCCAACTGATCGGCGGTTCATACAAGCCGTTGTAGCTCACCAGCTCGGCGTAATCGAGCAACTCCATGCGGTTCATAACCGGCGTCGGCTCGCCAAACGTGAACGCAGTCGCACCGGCGGCGCTGGTGCTCGCGGCGACGGGCGCGGCCGCCTGTTCGAACGGTGCGCGCTGCGGCGCGCGGCGGTGTCTCGCTTTCATGCGGAAATCTCCATAAATCCTGAAGTGCGGGCCGCCATGCCTTCCAGCGGCTCGTTTGAAATTGCGTGCAGCACGGCCCAAGCAAGATCAGCGTGTCCCGTTTCCTCGCTGCGTCCGGCCTTGTAGGTGACTTGCCGGCCGCTCGCCGTAACGGTCTTTTTGATCGCCATGAAGGCAGCGGCCATGTCGGTCCAACCCGCATCGAATTGCAGGCGCGCACCATTCACGACGGACATACCTTTGAGCACCAGCATCGACTTGACCTCTGGCGAGTAGTTGAGCGCGACGGCACCGGGGTAGAACTGTTTCACGAGCTGATAGACGCCTTGCCCCATGCCCGTGGTGTCGATCGCCATGTACGTGACGGCGTAACGCTGCGTGATGTCCTTGATCTTTGCCGCTTGCGCTTCGAAGTCCATGCCGCGGAACTGGTGCTTTTCCAGCACGCGCAGCGGGCCGCCCGGCACCACGGGCGGTGCGACGACCGCGAGCGCTGCGCTGTCGCCCGTGAGCGCCGGGTCGTAACCGACCCACACGCCGCGAAAACCGAACGGACGCAGCAATAGCGGCTCGAAATCCGTCCAGATTTCCCACGAGTCCACCATGCAGCGCTGAAGATTCGCCAGCGTGAAAACGGATGCGCTGTCGTCGATAAACTGGCACATCAGCAGGTTGGCGAAATCCTCGGGGCTGTACTTGCGCCGCAGCTCCTCAAGGTCAAAGAGCGAACAGCCACCGCGCACCGCATCCTCAACCGTGACGATCTGGCGCCACTGGCCGTCTTCGCAAAGTCGGCCGCGCGCAAGCGCCTCGTGCGTGACCTCGAAGTGAACGTGATCGGCCTTCGCGCGGCCGCGATTGATATGCTCGCCGTTCCAGAACGTGTAGGCCTGATGCGCGAGGCTCGAAGGCGTCGAAAAGTACGTCTCGCGCCATTTCTTGTGCATTGCCATGCCTGACGCGACTTTCTGAAGCTCCTTGAAGCGGGCGATCCAGAAATATTCGTCGACGTACAGGTTGCCGTGATAGCTCTGTGCCGTGCGCGCGTTCGTGCCGAGAAAGTAGAGCGTCGCCTCGTTCGGCAACACGATCGGATCGCCCGTCAAATCCACGTCGACGGCTTCGCGTGCGAACTGCGCAATGTACTGCTTGAATACGTGCGCCTGCGCCTTGCTCGCGGAAAGAAAAATCTGGTTCCGGCCGGTTTGCAGTGCGTCGTCAAGCGCCTCACGTGCGAAATAAAACGTCGCGCCGATCTGCCGCGATTTCAGAATATTGCGCGTGCGATGGTGGCCGTTGCGATACCAGACCTTTTGATAATCGAACTGGCAATCGAGAAACGCCTCGTGCAGACGCGCGACCTGTTCGTCGCTGAACTCGTTGCGTGACGCCTTTTTCTTTGGCGCGGCATTACGCGCCTCGATGTTCGGATTTAGATCCGATTCCTTGCCCGTCTCGCTGTACTTGCGCACGCGCGCCACGCGTTCGAGCTGGCGCATCAGCAGGTCGATTTCCTTGTAATCGCCTGGCTCTTTCTTCTCTTTCGCGATCAGCGCATTGACGCGCATTTCGGTCGTCAACTCGATCGTGTCTATGGGCGAAGTCTTGTCCCAATTCTCACGCTGCTTCCACGTCTCGACGGTCGACCGGTTCAGGTTCAGATGACGCGCGATCGACGACACGCGCCAGCCTTGCCAGTAGAGCGCGCGTGCAGCCTTTCGTGGGTCTGCGGTCGTAGTCGGGTTGTCCGTGATTTCGAGCATGGCCGAAGCGTACCCGGCCAACGCGCGCGCGCGCAGCAGTTCGATTTGTACCCGGACGCGTCACGTTTTCAACCGATTGCCGCCGCTCGCCATCAACGGCAACATTCAGTTACACGATTTACGAATCAAATAAACCCAAGCCACCTGTTCGGAGTGCAAACGATGCAAAAGCGAAGCCTGTCGATGCGAAAGCGCAACCTGTCGTTCATCGCTGCCGCCATCGGTTCGATCGCTGCGGTTTTCGCAATCGACGCACATGCAGCGTCGAACGTGATTGCGACCGGCGCGCACGGCGTCGACATGCTGGGCGTCGCCGGTTCGGCTGCGGCTGGCGTGCTCGGCATGGGCCAGATTGCGGCGACGGGCGGCGATCATGCCATCACGTCGAAGAAATTCCGCGTCGCTGTCGAAGGGGCGACGACGGACGGCCGCAACATCGAACGCGTCTGGATTCAGCAGATGGCCGGGCAGTACAACCCGGAGTTTTACGGCGCTCGCGTGAACTGCGAGCACATTCGCGGCTATGTGCCAATGACCGGCACCGGCGACCCTTCGAGCCGCTTCGGTTCCTACGGCGACGTGATCGGGTTGTCGGCGGAAGAAATCGCCGACGGCCCGCTCAAGGGCAAGCTCGCGCTGTATGCGCAGATTGCACCGACGCAGGCGCTTACCGACCTCGTGAAAGCGGGGCAAAAGGTGTACACGTCGATCGAAGTGAACCCATCTTTCGCCGACACGAAACAGGCCTATCTGATCGGCCTCGCGGTGACGGATAGCCCCGCGAGCCTCGGCACCGAAATGCTGTCGTTTGCGTCGAAGCAGGGCGAACACAATCCGCTGACTGCACGCAAACAGGCCCCCGGCAATGTCTTCACTGCCAGCGAGGAAACCACCTTCGAATTCGAAGCCGCGACGCAAACGCCGATCGACGCTGGCGTGGCGCTGTTCAAGCGCGTGGGCGCAATCCTCGGACTCGTGAAAGAGAAGGGCGCCAGCGACGACAAGCGATTCGGCGACGTGACGCAGGCTGTCGAAATGCTCGCCACGTTTTCCCGCGAACAGGCCGAGCGCGCCGAAACGTTCGCCAACCAGCTCACGCAGTTGCAAGGCGAGCTGAAGACCGAACGCGAGGCACACGCCGAGACGGCGAAAAAGCTCGCCGAGCTGACGCAAACCCTCTCGACGCAACCGGGCGGCACCGCACGACCGACGGCAACGGGTGCGCACGACGGCCACAAAACCGACTGCTAACCGCACCCCGTCTGCACACCCTCAACGAATCGGAGAATCACCCTCATGCGCAACGAAACCCGCGCGAAGTTCGACGCCTACGTTGGCGACATCGCGAAGCTCAACCATGTGCCGAATGCTGCTGTGAAATTCACGGTCGACCCGTCCGTGCAGCAGACGCTCGAAGCCCGCATTCAGGCGTCGAGCGAATTCCTCAAGCGCATTAACGTGATCGGTGTTGACGCGCAGGCCGGGCAGAAAATCGGCCTCGGCATCGGCGGCCCGATCGCGAGCACGACCGACACGAGCACGAAAGATCGCGTTCCGTTCGACCCGTCGAACCTCGACGGCAGCGGCTACTTCTGCTCGCAGACGAATTTCGACACGGCACTGTCGTATGGGCGCCTCGACGCATGGGCGCACAAGCCGGATTTCCAGACGCTGATCCGCGACGCGATTTTGACGCGCACCGCGCTCGATCGCATCTGCGTCGGTTTTAACGGCACGAGCCGTGCCGCGACTTCCGACCGTGCGAAAAACCCGCTGTTGCAGGATGTGAACAAGGGCTGGCTCCAGAAGTATCGCGAGAATGCTGCTGATCGCGTGCTGCACGAAGGCGTGAAGGATTCGGGAAAAGTCACGGTCGGCAAGGGCGCCGATTATGAAAACCTCGATGCGCTCGTGCTCGACGCGCTGCAACTGCTCGATGAGTGGTATCGCGACGATCCGTCTGTCGTAGTGGTGCTCGGCAGTGCGCTGCTGCACGACAAGTATTTTCCGCTCGTGAGCACCGCCAACGTCGCGACCGAACAGGCCGCGCTCGATCTGGTGGTGAGCGGCAAGCGTATCGGCGGCAAGCAGGCCGTAAGCGCGCCTTTTGTGCCCGCCGACAAGATGCTGATTACGCGCCTCGACAACCTGTCGATCTACTACCAGAACGGCGGCCGCCGTCGCTCGATCATCGACAACCCGCGCCGCGATCAGGTGGAGAACTTCGAATCGAGCAACGACGCCTATGTCATCGAAGATTTCGGCTGCGGCGCGGTTGTGGAGAACATCGAAATCGCCAAGGCGGCGGCCTGACCATGACGACCCCCGCACGCCGACATCAGGCACGTGTGCGCGCGGAGCGGGCGGCCGCCTCGGCGGCCCCCGGCGAATCGCTCGCAGGCGCCAGTCATTACGAGCTGATGCTTGCGAAGCTGCTTGTCGACATTCGCCGCCTGCATGCGATTCAGTCCGTCGCTCGCAAAATTGAAGTCAAGCGCGAAGTGCTGCCCGAATACGCCGATTATGTGAGCGGCGCGCTCAAAGGCGGGCGCGGCGGGCAAGACGACGTGCTCGCCACGGTCATGATCTGGCGTATCGACGCCAGCGACTACGCAGGCGCGCTCGATATCGCGCGTTACGCACTGCTGCACGGCCTCACGTTGCCAGCGCGATACGAACGGTCGACGGCCGCCGCTGTCGCCGAAGAATTTGCCGACGCGGCGCTGACGGCGCTACGCGACGGCGGCACGTTCGACCCTGACCAGCTCAACGAAGTGCGCGAGCTGACCGGGAACGCGGATATGCACGACCAGATTCGCGCGAAGCTGCACAAGGCGCTCGGCCTCGCAGCGATCAAGCTGATTCGCGACGACCAGCTCGACGACGCACACGACTGGGCGCGAGCGAGTCAGGCCATGCAGAACCTGCAAACCGCGCTCCAGCTCGACGCACGCGCTGGCGTGAAACAGAACATTGCCCGGCTCGAAAAGATGCTGGGCGATGCGGACGGCCGCCGCAAGGCTGCCCGCACGTAAAGAGCCCCCCCGGCAATGGCGGCACCGGCGTTCATTCCCAACACCTGACGGAAACGGGATTCGAACGCCGGTCCACCGCCACCTATTCCACGGCTTGCACGTCCTGACATGAGTAGCTTTCTCGCCACCGCAAACACCGTAGCCACGAAGCCGACGGCCGCCGATACGTTGAAAAACGACGGCTGGTTTCCCGACATCGAACTCGGCGCATTGCGCGAACAGATGAAGCTCGACGGGAATGTGACTGACGCGCGCCTGCGCCCGGCCACGCTCGACGCAATGGCGAGCTGCAATGCCGAGCTGCGCTCATGGCAACTCAAGCAGATTGACGCCGGATGCGCGAGCCTCGCCGATGTCACGGCGCCACAGCTCGGCGGCGAAAGCACGCACGTGATCCGCTACCGGCGCGCTGTCTTCAATCTCGTGCGCGCCGATCTGACTGAACAGTATCGCGGCCTTGACACCACGAAGTCAGGCGGCCAGAAGGCCGAAGAACTCGAAGCGACGATCTGCGAAGCGCGCCGCAATGTGCGCATCGCAATCGCCGATATCTGCGGCCGACGCCGCACGACCGTAGAGCTGATCTGATGAAGATTCCCGCACGTCAGGGCGATACGGTCGATGCAATCTGCTGGCGCTACTACGGCCGCACGGACGGCACGGTCGAAGCCGTGCTTGAAGCCAATGACGGCCTCGCCGATCTGGGCGTCGTGCTGCCGATCGGCACGCTTGTCGATCTGCCCTATTTCGACAAGGTGCAAACCAGCTCGACGCTATTGCAACTGTTTGACTGAACCGGAGCCGCACGCATGGCCGAACCGAACACCACTGCCGTACTCGCCGCCGCCGCGCTCGGCATTGCCGGGCTTGCCCCTGGCATCGACGGCAATGCCCTGATCGGGGCATTCACGGGCGCCGCGCTCGTCGTCGTCACGTCCAAAGACCTCGGCGTTTTCCGGCGTCTCGCGTACCTGCTGATCTCGCTCGTGATGGGCTACATCGCTGCGCCGGAAATCGTCAATGCAACACCGGTCCACTCGACCGGCGTCGCCGCGTTCTTCGCGGCCGCGCTTGTCATCACCGTGACGCTGCAACTGATCGAGCGCGTGAAAAGCGTGGACCTGCTGGCGTTCCTGAAGAAAGGGGAGTGACATGCACATCACGCTCGCCCTGATCGCGCTCGCTGCGCAGCTCGCGGCCGTCGCGTGCCTGCTGCTGTATCGCCGCAATGGCGCACGGCATCGTCATCACGTCTCGTGGGTCGCATGGTTGCTCGTTGTGGTGCTTGGCGGCTCGTCGATCGAACTCGCGCTCCATGCACGTGACGTGGGCCTGTTCGAAGCGGGCAAGGCGGTTTTGCTGGCCCTGTTTGTATTCACGTCGCGCGGCAACGTGGCGCGGCTTCTGCGGAGTGAACCCCGATGAAAACCCATGTGCTCGGCGACCACGGCGCCGACGTGGGCGTGCTGCAATCACGCCTGAAACGCGCGGGCTACACGCTCGATATCTCGCACGTCTATGACGCCGCCACCGAAGCGGCGATCGAAGACATCCAGACGAAAACGGGCCTCGTTGTCGACGGCATCGCCGGGCCGAAAACGCTCTCGGCGCTCGCGACCGGCCAGCGCGATCCGAAGCACCTGACCGACGCCGACCTCGTGCGCGCGGCCGACACGCTCGGCGTGCCGATCGCCTGCGTGCGGGCCGTCAACGAAGTTGAATCGAAGGGTTCGGGCTTCCTGCTAGGCGGCCGGCCGATCATCCTTTTCGAGCGCCACGTCTTCTGGCGACGGCTGAAGGCGCGCGGTATCGATCCGACGCCGCTCGCGGCGAAATACCCGAACATCGTCGCCGAAGTCTACGGCGGCTATCAGGGCGGCGCGGCTGAATACGCGCGGCTGGCAACGGCCGAGCTGATCGACCCGGCCGCCGCGTATGAGTCGGCGAGCTGGGGCGCGTTTCAGGTCATGGGCGAGCATTGGGAACGCCTGGGCTATGCCAGCGTCGACGATTTCGTGAGCCGCATGGAGAACGGCGAAGCCGACCAGCTCGACGCCTTCGTGCGCTACGTGGCGGCCGACGCAGGCCTCGTCGCGGCGCTCAAGGCGCGCAGGTGGGCGACCTTCGCAAAGGGCTACAACGGCGGCGACTACGCGCGCAATCTGTACGACGTGAAGCTCGCCCGCGCCTTCGAAAAATACAACGAACCCGCGAAGGCGGCCGCATGAATCCGCTTCTCGCGAAACTCATTGCGTGCGCAGTCGCTGGCGCAGTGCTGGTGGGAGGCGTGGTGTATGTCCGCGCACTGCGCGCCGACCTGGCCGACACGACGCACCAGCTCGACGACGCCCGCACTGCGATCGCGGGCCGGGACAAGACAATCGACGGCCTGCGTAAAAACGCGAGTGAGAAGGCGGGTCAACAGAAGCAGCTCGACACGTCGACGGGCACCGTAGCGACCAAGCTCGCGGCCGCGCGTCAGGAAATCCGAAAGGTCATCAATGAAAATCCGATCGTTCGCACGTGGGCCGATACTCCTTTGCCTGACGACGTTGTGCGCCTGTCACGTAGCGCCGCCGCAACCGGCGCCGACGCTTACCGTGCAGGAGTGTCAGACGATATCGCGCTGCACACTGCCCGCGATGGCGCCGACGACTAACGGCGCGCTGCGCGGCGCCCTCGAAACGGCCAGGGGCGCGTGGGCCATGTGTGCCGCCAAGGTCGACATGATCGTTGACTGTCAGGCGAAGGTGCAGGCGAAGATCGACGCGGAAACTGCGCAGGCCGAGAAGGGCGGCCATGATTAAGCCAGCGAGCCTGCGCACCGCGATCGTCGCGGCGCTGCCCGATCTGGCGACGAACCCGGAAAAGCTCACCGTCTACATTGATGCTGGGTCGATTGCGTCAACCAGCGCGCGCACGCCGTCGTTCGATTACAGCTATACGCTGAACATCCACGTGCTCGACTTTGCAGGCGATGCCGATCTGCTGTTCATTGCGATCGTCGAATGGGTTCGCCAGTTCCAGAATGACCTGACCTCGAATACGGATGAGCGCGAGCGCGGCATCACGTTCGAAATCGACATTCTCGACAATGCGCTGTCCGACGTGTCGATCAAGCTCGCGCTGACGGAAAGCGTCATCGTCAAGCAGGGCGCTGACGGCAAGCGCAACATTGCACACGTCGACGACTCGCAGATGCCGGCCGGGATCTACCTGACGGCTAACGCGGCCGACGCAGCAAAGACTGCGGCCACACCATGATGCACGATCTGCGCGCGCTCGAAACGTGGGCGACTGCGCTGCTCACGCAGCTCGCGCCGCCGGCACGCCGCAAGGTCATGACAGCCGTTGCGCGCGATCTACGCCGTAGCCAGCAAACCCGCATTGCCTCGCAGCAGAACCCGGACGGGACGGCTTACACGGCTCGCAAGGCGAAGCCAGCGAAGAACCTTCGCGGCAAGAGTGGCCGCATCAAGCATGCGGCGATGTTCGCCAGGCTGCGCACCGCGCGTTACCTCACGGTCGAAGCCACACCGGATGGCCTGGCTCTCGGGTTCACAGGACGCGTGGCTCGCATCGCCCGCGTTCACCAGCTCGGCGAGCTGGCGCCCGTTTCACCGGGCGGCCCCAACGCCCAATATCCCGCCCGCCGATTGCTCGGATTCACCGATGCCGATCGCGAACTGATCCGCGATCAGCTTCTGCATCACATTGCTAACGTGTAGCTGAAATGGAGGTAATCGATGCATTTTTCATATCCGATGTGGCGACATACAGGGTGGCTAGATGCGCCCAAAGAATACTGTCAGAACACCACATAGAATCGCCAGCAACCGTACCTATGACGGTGATCATCCTGGATGATTTTGAATTAGCAGATCGGTAGAATGTCGGCTCGCAGATTGAACCGCTACACAGGTGAAAAATGACACCAAAAGAATTAATTGAGCGTATAAGGTACGACCGCGAAGAAGACTATCAGGCGCGGGGGGTCACCATGTTGATCTTTTCCATCGTTGTCTTTCTTCCGATTGACGTATTTGCACTGAACCGCCCCTTCATCAGTGCATTGGCATACTCTATCGCCCTGGCAGCTTTGCTACTGGTTCCATTCACGATTGTCAGCTTGATCGACGGAAGCCTGAAATTTTCGAAGGGTTCTGGTCTTGTCCAGCATCTAATAAAATATCAATCGGCGATTTTGCAGGTTATCGCCGCAGGCGCGATGTATTACACGATAGGGGCAAGCATTTCAGATTTTTATCGCTACCTTAAGAGTCCCCTGTCAGGCCACACCCCTACCGCACTTGTCACCGCACTCATCACGCTAGGCGCAGGTGCTCTTCTGTTTTATATACGGTCAAAGTGGCGATTACTCTACGGGTTGACCGAAATCACCGTTGGTGTCATTGTCGCCAGCTATCGAGTAATTGATGCAGAAACACAGGCGTATCAGCACACAGAGTTCTACCTAGCGATTCTTACAGCGGGTGTATACCTCGTCGTGCGAGGCATGGATAACGTTCAGCAAGCGCAAAAAAAATCCCGAGATAATCGGGTCAGGAATGCAGCCGTTGAGATAGAGGCGGTCACGCCGCAGCAGTGAGTCGAACTGCGGTCACGATAAAAGAGATCCAGCCGTGCCTCAATGATAGACTCACTGGCAGCAATGGATCGATTGCGTCGCGGTACATCTAGTCATCACGAACATAGCTTTGTACCCAGCCGGATCACATATCTGACCGCTCGCCTCGCGCGAGCTCGCCCGGCAACATGGGCGGCATGGATGCCAACGAATTCCGCCGCCTTATCGTCAACCTGATCCGCAAGGGATCGGTGCTCGACGTCAACCTCACGAGCAACCCGCCGACGTGCCGCGTGTGCGTTGGCGATCCTGACGATACCGACAATCCCGGCCTGCAAACGAACTGGATTCCGTTTCTCTCGCTGCGCGCTGGCACAACACGCGAATGGAACCCGCCCACGAAGGGCGAACAGGTCATTCTCTTTTGCCCGATGGGCGACCCCGCGCAGGGTGTCGCGCTCGCCGGTCTGAACTCCGAAAACTTCCCCGCACCGAGCACCAGCGCCGGCAAGCACCTGCGCGTCTATCCCGACGACGCCGTGATCGAGTACGACCACGCCGCGCACGCGCTCACCGCCACGCTGCCCGATGGCGCAACCGTGCTGATCGTCGCGCCGGGCGCCGTGAACGTGCAGACGAAGAACGCGACCGTGCAGGCCGACGACATCACGCTCGACGCGAAGCAAACCACCGTAACAGGCGCGATGCTCGTCAAGGGCGCATTCGAATTCCAGTCCGGCATGACGGGCGCGAGCGGCGAGGGCGCCGGCGCCGTCATGAAGATCAAGGGCGACGCGGATTTCGATGGCGAAGTGAAATCGAAAGGCATCAGCCTGCCGCGCCACACGCACCGCGAACAGGGCGACGGCGAACTCGTGAGCGACCCGCAATGAAAGGCATGAACGCCACCACCGGCCGTGCGATTGTCGACCTCACGCATCTCTATCAGTCGATCGCGAAAATTCTGACGACGCCGCTCGTGTCGTGCGTGCAGCGCCGCACGTTTGGGTCCGAGCTGCCCGATCTTGTCGACGCCCCATTCAACGGCGCGACCCGCACGCGCCTTTATGCGGCCGTCGCCACTGCATTGATGAAGTGGGAGCCGCGCGTGACGCTCCAGCGCGTGCAGCTTTCCGTCGACGAAGACGGCGAACAGGTGATCGACCTCGAAGGCTTCACGACCGAATCGGGCGACGCCGTGCGCACGAGCGTGCCCCTCACGAACGGGAGCGCTACATGACGACCGCCAACCTGATCGACCTCGCGAGCCTGCCACTGCCTGACGTGCTCGAACTGCTCGACTTCGAAACGATCTACGCCCAGCGCAAGGCCGCGCTCGTGTCGCTTTGGCCCGCCGACGAACAGGCGGAAATCGCCGAGACCGTCGAACTCGAATCCGAACCGCTCGCGCGTCTGCTTCAGGAAAACAGTTATCGCGAGCTGGTATGGCGCCAGCGCGTCAACGACGCCGTGCGCGCCATCATGCTCGCCTTTGCCAAAGGAAACGACTTAGCGCAACGCGCGGCCCTGTTCGGCCTTCAACGCCTGATCGTCACGCCGGCCGACGACGCAAACAACATCACCGAAGTCGACGAAGACGACGACGATCTGCGCCTGCGCGTGCAGCTCGCGCCGCAGGGCTTCAGCGTCGCCGGGCCGGCGGCCGCCTACGAATCGAAGGCGCTGGCCGTCGACGGCCGCCTGCTCGATGCCACGGCCACGCGCCCACAACCGGGCGACGTGCTCGTGACGCTGCTCGCGCGCGACGGCGACGGCACGGTTGACGCCGATCTTTGTGCGGCTGTGGCCGAAGCCCTGAGCGCTGAAGATCAACGGCCGATGAATGACACGGTTGACGTTGCCTCTGCCGAAATCGTTCGCTATCGCATTTACGCGAAGTGCTACACGCGTTCGGCCGTGGGCGCCGACGTGCTGCTCGCACAGGCGAAGCTCAACGCGCAGGCCTACGCCGCCAAGCTTCGCCGCCTCGGCGTGGGCGTCGCCGAATCGGCCATCAAGGGCGTGTGTCAGGCCGCAGGCCTGACCAAAACCGAGCTGATCGAGCCGGCCGGCGACATTGCGATCGGTGCGACGCAGGCCTCGTACTGCACCGAAATCGTCATCGAATACGGCGGCATCTATGTCTGACCTGTTGCCGCCGAATGCGACCACGCTGGAGAAGCGCACAGCCGCCGCGCTCGCGGTCGTCGACAACCTGCCGACGATGGCCCGGGAATACTGGAACCCGGACACCTGCCCGGCCGTGCTGCTGCCGTACCTCGCCGCCGAAGTGTCGGTTGATGGCTGGGAACTCGCCGAATCGGACGAAGCGCGCCGCGCACTCATCAAAGGTGCAATTCAGCTCCACCAGAAGCGCGGCACGCCGTGGGCCGTGCGCGAAGTCATTCGCCGTCTTGGCTTTGGCGAAGTCGAAATCATTGAAGGGCGCCATGTGCGCCGCCGCGACGGCTCGGCCCGCTACAACGGCGACCACGCGCATGGTCGCGAGAACGGTCAATGGGCGCAGTACATCGTCAAGCTCGCGCAGGTCATTACGCGCGATCAGGGCGACACGCTCAAGGCCGTGCTGGAGCGGTACGCGCCGAAACGATCCGAGCTGTACCGGCTCGATTACACCGCAGCACCACTGCGCCGCAACGGCGTGGGCCGCTACGACGGCCAGTTCACGAGAGGGAGCATTGAGGCATGACCTATTTGACCGAATCGGCCGAGTGGGCCGAAGGCGTTCGCCAGTTCGAAACATCTGACCCGGTTGAAGGCGGCCCGGATGGTGTCGACAACATTCCGTTGAAGCAACTCACTAACCGCACGGTCTACCTGAAAGCCGCCGTAGAGAAAACGCAATCTGATCTGACTAACGCAACCCGGGCGGCGACCGAGAACGTTCAGGGCACGGCGAAGGCGGCGACGCAGGCGCAAGTTGACGCGGGCGCCGACGATGCCACGTTCGTCACGCCGAAGAAGCTCGGCGCATGGTCGAAGCCAGCGACGGAAACGGTCGCCGGCCTCTCGAAGGTTTCCACTCAGGCGATCGTCGACGCGGGCACCGACGACACCACGTTCGTCACACCGAAAAAGCTCGCCGCGTGGGCGAAGCAGGCAACCGAAACCGTGTTTGGCCTCGCGAAAGTTGCCACACAGACACAGACCAACGCGGGCACCGACGACGCCACGTTCGTCACACCGAAGAAGCTGCGCGCGGGTTTCGCGATCCAGCTCGGCGTAACTGGTTATCTCGCGTTTCCGACGTGGCTCGGCGGGCTGATTCTGCAATGGGGCGTCCTGTCCGATCAGTCCTGGGTCGCTAATACGTTTCGGACCATCAGTTTCCCGCTCTCCTTCCCGACGTCTGTATTCCAGCACGTCGCCACGATGTCGAACAGTGCGGGATCAACCGGATATGTCAACACAAATGGGGTATCGAACAGCCAGTTTCAGGTACTCGTTAGCTACTCTGGGGCCTGCACTGTCCGATGGATTGCTGTGGGCTATTGACCCCCACGCTGAGCACCGTTTCTCCCTTTTCTCGATTGGGTACTGGTATGAGCCAGAAATACGCAACCTATGACGCTGTCGGGGCAATCACCGGCTATTACGACGACGCACTGTGCATGCCCCCCGAAGGCGCGCAGTTCGTCAAACTCACGACTGACCAATACCGCGCCATGCTCGATGGCCAGAGCGTTGGCAAGCAGCCTGGCGTCGACGCGGGCGGCAATCCCGTGCTGCTCGATGCGCCCGCACCGAGCGGTGACGCGCTCGCCGAGCTGAAGCGGGCAGAGCGCAACGCGGCGATCACGGCCACCGACTGGATCGTTGCCCGCCATCAGGACGAACTGGCGCTCGGCGGCGCCACCACGCTCACGGCCGACCAATACACGACGCTGCTCGCCTATCGCAAGACACTGCGCGATCTGCCCGATGCAGCCGACTGGCCGAACGCCGAGCTGCCGGCCGCGCCAGATTTCGTGACGGCCCTGTAACGGCCGCATCCTTATCTCACCACCACCGGAGAATCAGAACATGGCGCAGGACTATCACCACGGCGTACGCGTGCTGGAAATCAATGAAGGCACGCGGCCGATCCGAACCGTGTCGACGGCCGTGCTCGGCCTTGTCGCCACGTCCGAAGATGCGGACGCAGCGACGTTCCCGCTCAACACACCCGTGCTGCTCACGAACGTCAATTCGGCGCTCGGCAAGGCGGGCACCAAGGGCACGCTCTACAAGGCACTGAAAGCAATCAGCCTGCAAACGAAGCCGGTCACGGTCGTCGTGCGCGTGGCCGAAGGCGCGGACGCTGCTGAAACGACCTCGAACGTGATCGGCACCGTGACGGCTGAAGGCAAATATACGGGTGCGATGGCGCTGCTCACCGCACAGACGAAATTCGGTGTGAAGCCGCGTATTCTCGGCGCGCCGTTTCTGGACACGCAGGCCGTGACAAACCAGCTCGCCACGATTGCGCAATCGCTGCGCGGCATGGTCTACGCCTTCGCCAGCGGCTGCAAGACCAAGGAAGAAGCCACGACGTACCGCAAGCAGTTCGGCCAGCGCGAAGTCATGGTGATCTGGCCGAATTTCACGGCATGGGATGACACGGCCAACGCCGATGTGGAATATCCGGCCGTCGCCTTCGCAATGGGTCTGCGCGCAAAGATCGACAACGATACGGGCTGGCATAAAACGCTCTCGAATGTCGTCGTGAACGGCGCCACCGGCATCACGGCCGACGTTTCGTGGGATCTCCAAGACCCGGCCACTGATGCGGGCTATCTGAACGAACAGCAGGTCACGACGCTGATTAATCGCGACGGCTATCGCTTCTGGGGTTCGCGCACCTGTACCGACGACACCAATTTCGCATTCGAGAACTACACGCGCACCGCGCAGGTGATCGCCGATTCGATCGCCGAAGCGCAGGCGATCAACGTCGACGGCCCGCTCAATCCCTCGCTGCCGCGTGACATTATCGAGAGCATCAATTCGAAGTTCCGCAGTTGGACCTCGCAGGGCTATCTGATCGGTGGTTCGTCGTGGTGGGATGCCGAGCCGAACACGACGGACGAACTCAAGTCCGGCGGCGCGTACATTGATTACGACTACACGCCCGTGCCGCCGCTCGAAAATCTCAAGCTGCGCCAGCGCATCACCGACCGCTATCTCGCCGACTTCGCGTCGCGCGTGACGGCGTAAGCCCGCACCGAAACAGGAGTCAATCGCTATGGCATTGCCGAGCAAACTGAAAGCGTTCAACCTTTTCCACAACGGCGAGAACTTCGTCGGCAAGGTGCCCGAAGTCACGCTGCCGAAGCTCACGCGCAAGACCGAGGACTATCAGGGCGGCGGCATGAGCGGCCCGATCAAGATCGATTTCGGGCAGGAGGCCATCCAGCTCGAATGGACGGCAGGCGGCCTCGTGAAATCCGTGCTCACGCAATACGGCGCGCTGAAACACGACGCCGTGCTGCTGCGCTTCGCGGGCGCCTACAAGGCCGAAGACTCGGACACCGCGGATTCCGTCGAAATTATCGTGCGCGGCCGTCATACGGAAATCGATTTCGGCAGTGCGAAGCCGAAAGACGACACGGCGTTCAAGATCACGACGGCGGCCAGCTATTACAAGCTGTCGATCAACAACGAAGACATCATCGAAATCGACTTCGTGAACATGATCGAGAAGATCAACGGCACCGATCTGTTGCAGGCCATTCGCACGGCGATCGGGCTGTAACGCACTGAAACTCACGCGCGGCCGCCACTTTTTCGCCGCGCCACTCGCACATTTTTTCCCATACTGAACCATGAAGACCAACACCCAAACCAGCAGCACGAACAATGTCTCGCAGTCCGAAAAATATGATGCCGTGCCGCGCGGCGCAGACACGACGGAAAAAGACCCGAACACGCTCACACTCGACACGCCGATCGTGCGCGGCAAGCAGACGATCGACACCATCACGTTGCGCAAACCACGCTCGGGTGAGCTGCGCGGCGCGTCGCTTTCCGACCTCGTGAATCTCGACGTGGGCGCGCTCTCGAAAGTGCTGCCGCGTATCAGTTCGCCCACGCTCACCGAGCACGATGTCGCGAACCTCGACCCGGCCGACCTCGTACAGCTCGGAGGGATTTTCATGGGTTTTTTGATGCCGAAGGCCATGAAAGCGAGCATGGCCTCCCAAATCGAGTAGAAGACGCCATGGCCGATATCGCAACGGTATTCGGCGGATGGACCCCGGCCGTCATGGATGAATTCGGCCTTGCGGAATTGATGGACTGGCGCGAGCGTGCGCGTGTGAGATGCGGAAACGGAAACGGAAACGATGGATAACGCCCTGAAACTTCGCGTCGTCTTCGATATGGTCGACCAGATGACGAAGCCCCTGAAAAACATTCTCGCCGGTAACAAGGGGCTGGCCAGCTCGCTCAAGGAAACGCGCCGCGAGCTGGCCGAAATGGGCAAGACTCAGAAGTCCGTCGCGCAATTTCGCGAAATGCGCACCGGCATCGAAGCCACCAGCACGAAACTGAACGACGCGACGGCTCACGTCAAAGAGCTGTCGCGTTCGCTGCGTTCAGTCGGGCCGCCGTCGCAGCAGATGACGGCCGAACTCGACAAGGCGCGGCAGGCGGCTTCGCGCCTGCGTTCCGAGCACAAGCAGCAGACCGCACAGTTACAGGAAATGCGTTCGCGCCTGTCGTCGGCCGGCGTCGACACGCGCAACCTCTCGCAGCACGAGCGCGAGCTGCGCACGAACATCGCCGCAGCCAATACGGCCATGGGCGAACAGATGCGCAGGCTCGAAGCACTGGGACAGCGCGAGAAGCGCGTCGCCAACGCGCGCAAAAGCATGCAGACCATGCAGGGCGTCGCTGGTTCGATGGCTGTGGCGGGTTACGCCGCGAAGGCGACTGGCACGCACATTCTCGGCGACATGCACGAATCGATCGACCAGGCGAAGAAGGTGCAGAACGAGCGCGGCCGCATCGGCGCGCTCGGCCTCGGCGATGAAGCCACCAAAGACGCCGAGAAGTACGCGCGCGCCATGAAAATGATCGGCGTGAGCACGTCCGACAACATGACGTTGATGCGCGATTCGATGTCGATTTTTGCTGACGAGCATCACGCGCAAATGGCGATGCCCGTGCTCGCGAAAATGAAGTTCGCGAACGAAGCCATGTTCGGCGGCGAAGAAGGCCACGAGAACGAAGAGAAGTTCATGAACATGCTCAAGGTCATTGAGCTGCGCGGTGGCACGAAAGACGAAGCGACGTTCAAGGGCGAAGCCGACAAGGTGCAGAAAGTGCTGTCGGCGACGGGCGGCCGGGTAGGGGGCGACGAGTGGCGCAACTTTATCCAGACCGGCAAGACGGCCGCGAAGCAAATGCGGCAGGACGCGTTCTATTACCAGATGGAGCCGCTTATTCAGGAAATGGGCGGCCACGCTGCGGGCACGGGCGTCGCGGCCGCGTATAGCAATCTCATGCAGGGCAAAACGACCGTGCGCGCGGCAAAGCGCATGGTCGAACTGGGCATCGTCGACAGGAAGAACGTGGAGTTCAACAAGATCGGCAACGTGAGCCGCATCAAGCCGGGCGCGCTGATTGAAAGCGAGCTTTACAAGGCCTCGCCGTTCGAATGGATGGAAAAGGTGCTGCTGCCCAAGCTCAAGGCGAAGGGCATCACCGACCAGAGCAAGATCCTCGATGAATTCGGCACCATCATGACGAACGGCAACGGGGCCAACCTGTTCGCCACGATGTACCTGCAACGCGCGCAGATTCACAAGAGCGAAAAGCTCAATCAGGGCGCCTACGGCATCGACCAGTTGCATTCACTGGCGAAGAAGCAGACCGAAGGCCGTGAGCTGGACGCGATGGCGAAAATGCGCGATCTGCAGCTCGAAATCGGCGAGCACGTCGCGCCGCTCTATAACGCGGCACTGGACAAGATCCGTATCACGCTCGGCGCGCTGATCGACCTCGCGCACAAGCACAGCACGACCGCCAAAATCATCCTGACCGTCGCGGCCGCGCTCGCGGCTGTGCTCGTTGTTGCGGGCACGCTCACGATCGCGCTCGCGGGCGTGCTCGGCCCGCTGGCCGTGGTGAAATTCAGCATGCAGATGCTCGGCATGCAGGGCGGCCTTCTGGTGCGCGCGCTTGGCATGGGCGCCAGTGCATTCCGGATGCTCGGCACGGCGATCATGTTCATGGGCCGCATGCTGCTGATGAATCCAATTGGCCTCGCCATCACGGCGATCGCGCTCGGCGCGTATCTGATCTATCGATACTGGGAGCCGTTCAAGGCGTTTTTTCGCGGGATCTGGACGGAGATTCGCACGGCGTTCGATGGCGGCATCAGCGGCATCAGTTCGCTGCTCGTGAACTGGAGTCCGATCGGCCTGCTGTATCGCGGCTTTGCGGCCGGCATGGCTTTGCTTGGCGTCGACATGCCAGCGAAGTTCACAGAATTCGGCGGCCACCTGATTTCGGGCCTCGTGAACGGCATCACGAACGGGCTGGGCGCCGTCAAGGATGCGATCGTGAACGTCGCCAGCTCGACGGTCGGATGGTTCAAGGAAAAGCTCGGCATTCATAGCCCCAGCCGTGTGTTTGGCGAACTCGGCGGCTTCATCGGGCAGGGCGCCGCGATCGGCATGGAGGGCGAGCAGGGGCGTGTCGCGAAAGCGGCAATGGGCCTCGCAACGGTCGCCGCCACGTCGTTCGGCGCACCGGGCTATGCCGGCGCGGCCGTGGCACCGCTCGTGCGGTCGACCGTGCCGATCGACACGCGCGCGCCGCTCACGAACCAGCCAGCGGCGGCGGCCGCCGCAAGCGGCGCGACGCCTTACGTCATTCACATTCACACGCAGGCCGGCGCCGATCCGCAGGCGATCGCGCGCGCCGTGGCCGCCGAGCTGGATCGCCGCGAGAACGCGAAGCGCTCGCGCATCGGTTCGAGCCTGTCCGATCGCTAACTGCGCACGCCTGGAGAAAAAGCCACCCATGATGATGTCGCTCGATCAATTCGTTTTCAGCCTGAAGACGGTGCCTTACCGGGAATTGCAACGCCAGCGCAACTGGAAGCATCGCACCAGCTCGCGCGTGGGCGTGCGCGACGCGAGCCAGTACACCGGCCCCGGCGACGACACGATCACGTTAAATGGCACGGTCGTGCCCGCCGAAGAATTCGGCTCGATCGCATCGCTTGACCAGCTCGCGAAAATGGGCGACACCGGCGACGCCTATGTGCTTGTCGACGGCACGGGCAACATCTACGGCGCCTATATCATCGACGGCCTGAACGAAACGCAGACGTATCCGATGGCCGACGGCACGCCGAAGAAGATCGATTTTGTGCTGACGCTCAAGCGCGTGGCCGACGAAACACTCGCCACGGCCGACAAGAGTGCGGAAACAAAGAGCAGTGCGAAACAACTACTGTCGCAGGCAACGGCCGTTGCGAAGGTGGGCGCGCAGATTGTCGACAACGTGAAAAACCTGTCGCTCAATACCGTCAAATCGGCGGCGATCGCAGCGGCCGCGACAGTTGCACCGGATATCGCAGAATCGGCGCTCAAAGGGCTGTCTTCGGCGAGCGGTATCACGCTGGACAAAGCCTTGAGCGCGGCAAAGACCATCAGCGAAAACACGGGCGAAGCCGTGAATTCGGCCGTCACCTATGTGCTCGAAAAGACGGGCGGAGCATGAGTGACAGGACCGAAATCATCACGCGCAAAGAGCCACAGGCCGATTACCGCATCACGCTCGACGGCCGCGACCTGTCGCGAATGATCGCACCGAGCCTCATCAGCCTGTCGATTTCCGAATCGCGCGCCGACGAAGCCGACACGCTCGACCTCGTGCTTGACGACTCGAAAAACACGTTCGCGATTCCGAAGCGCGGCGCCGCGATCAAGGTTGCAATCGGATGGGTCGGCGAAACGCTCGTCGACAAGGGTACGTTCACTGTTGACGAAGTGGAGCACAGCGGCGCGCCCGACATCATCACGATCCGGGCGCGCTCGGCGTCCATGACGGAAGCGATGCACGAGCGACGGGAACAGAGCTGGCATGCGCAGACGCTCGGCGCGATCGTGACCGCGATCGCCGGGCGTCACTCGCTGACGCCGGCCATAGCTGAAGTGCTGGCGAAGGTGGCCATTGCGCACATCGACCAGACGCACGAAAGCGACATGTCGTTTCTCACGCGCGTGGCGAAACGCTACGACGCAGTGATGAATGTGAAGGATCTGCGCCTGCTATTCATGCCGATCGGCACGGGCAAGACCGCAAGCGGCAAGACGCTCAGTGTGCTCAACCTCACGCGCAAGAGCGGCGACCAGCATCGTTATCACATCGCTCAGCGCGAGAGTTATGCGGGCGTTCGCGCGCATTACCATTCCAACGGGAAAGGCAAACGCAAGTCTGTCGTGATCGGCGGCGAGAGCAATCACAACATCAAGGTGCTGCCCGAAGACTATGCAACGGAAGCCGAAGCCCGCGCGGCCGCCGAAGCCGAGTTTGCGCGCACACAGCGTAGTCAGGCCACGCTCGATTACACGCTCGCGATCGGCCAGCCTGAAATCTTTCCGGAGCTGCCCGTGACAGTTTCCGGCTTCAAACCGGAAATTGACGAAACGCCGTGGCTGGTGAAATCAGCGCGGCACGAGCTAGGCGACGGCGGACTCATGACGACGCTCGCGCTTGAAGTGCGCGACGACCCGACAAGCGACAAGCATCGATCGCATTTCCGGGGCGTTACGTCGTAGAGCGGCGATAGGCAGGCGGTTCGAAAGATTGCAGCAGGCGCCCGGAGCGCCAAGATTTCGGCAGTTCAAGCGCGATGATGCGCCAGCGCGCCAACACCTCGTTAAAGCTGCCTTCCTGTTTGGCGCGGCGGATTTTGTCGACGACGTTCCAGCCGCGCACGTACAGCGCAAAGCTACGCTGGCTTGAGAGGAAATGCGGCGCATGCACGCCGACCCACGCCAGCATTTCGGCGGGCGGCACATCGGGTGCATTGGGATCGGGTTCGATGTTGGCCGTCACGCCAACTTCTTCGGCGTTGCTTTGATCGAGGACTTGCGGCGGCTCGGCCGCAGGCGGTCTGGTGAGCAACCGAAGCAGCTCGATGCGATGCCAGGGGATCGGCGCGCGGCCAGCGGCGTAGTTACGGACGGTTCGGGTGCAACAGCGAAGGATGTCGGCGATGCGTGCGATGGAAAGCCCGTCTGAAAGCGCGAGAAAGTCGGAAAGCTCGCCGTGACGGGGTGCAACAAGGGTCATGGAAATTACGACTCGTAAGGCGATGTAAGCAATTGTAAATAAATTTACAATTCTTCATACCAATGGTCGGAAATCCAGTTTCAGCTGGCCGCTTCAATTTGACATAATCTTAATTATCAACCGAAAATTCTGGGTTGAATGTTACAATCTCAGACCCGTATTGCTGGCATGGCGCCTCGTCTGCCAGTACGCTGTGCACGTGTTGCCCCTGATTTTCATAACCGCAGTCCGACCAAACCGCGCATGACCAACGAACCAGCCAATCCCGCCTGGGCCGAAGACTATCGCCATTGGCTCGCCGAGGTGAAACAGCGCGTCGAACATGCGCGCCAACGCGCCGTCGCCAGCGTGAATCGGGAATTGGTGACGCTGTACTGGCAAATCGGTCAGGACATTCTCGAGCGGCAATTGGCTCAAGGCTGGGGCGCCGGGGTTATCGACCGGCTGGCGCGCGATCTCAAGGCGGCGTTTCCCGACATGCGTGGATTCTCGCCACGCAACCTCAAGTACATGCGCGCGCTGGCTCAAGCGTTCCCGCAGCCGGAATTTGTGCAACAGCCCGTTGCACAATTGCCGTGGTCCCACGTCGTCACCTTGCTCGACAAGCTCGACGACGCGCCTTTGCGCCTCTGGTACGCCGCAAAATCCCTCGAACACGGCTGGTCGCGAAGCGTTCTGGTCATGCAGATCGAGACTGCGGCGCACTCGCGCGCGGGCAACGCTGTGACGAATTTCGCCGATCGCCTGCCGTCGCCGCAATCCGATCTCGCGCGGGACGCGCTGAAAGATCCGTACATCTTCGACTTTCTTGGCCTGACCGAAAGCGCGCAGGAACGCGACATCGAGCGCGCGCTCACGCAGCATATCACGCGCTTTCTGCTGGAACTGGGCGCCGGCTTCGCCTTCGTCGGGCGCCAGTACCGGCTGGAGATCGGCGGCGACGAGTTCTTCATCGACTTGCTGTTCTACCACCTGAAGCTGAGATGCTACGTGGTCGTCGAATTGAAAACGACGCCCTTCAAGCCGGAATACGCCGGGCAACTCAACTTTTATCTGTCCGCGATTGATGCGCAGGTGAAGGCCCCGGACGACCAGCCGACCATCGGGCTGCTGCTGTGCAAGGAGAAAAACCGGCTTGTGGCCGAATATGCCTTGCGAGGCATGGCCAAGCCGATGGGCGTGGCCGAATACCAGTTGATGCGCGAAGTGCCGCCGGCGATGGAAACAGGCCTCCCGACGATCGATCAGATCGAAGCCGAACTCCGTCCGGATTTTCCGGATTCGGCGAGCTAGTTCTCACCGGTCCACGGACGGTTAAGCGGAAGCGATCGACGTGCTCACGGTTCGATCGCGCGCTCAACACTCATTCGCCGTGCGGGATACCTTCGATCGGACATTCCGCGGTTCCGGGCGTCGCGCGCGTCAAGGCTTCGACGCTACGGCGTGTGCCCTCCGGGTCCTCGACCCAGCGCCGATAGAAACCAAACGGACAAGCCGCCACGCCGTTAGCGCCATCGCCGGAATTGATCGTGCCGGTATAGCCGCGATGCAGCAGCTTGTACAGATGGTTCTGCGACTGCATGTTGCGCCGCGCGTCGCGAATCATGCCGACAGACAACTCCGCGTATTGCACGCCCATTTCCTCTTCGCCGCATTCGCCGAGCGTGCGCCCATCAAAACCGACAATCGCGGAGTGGCCGAAGTACGAATACACGCCATCCCAACCCGTGGCGTTGGCCACGGCCACATAGGTGTTATTCATCCACGCCATGGCCTTCGCGACCATCACCTGCTGCTCCTTGGCCGGATACATATAGCCCTGGCAGCGCACGATCAATTCCGCGCCGTTCATCGCGCAGTCGCGCCAGATCTCCGGGTAGTTGCCGTCGTCGCAAATGATCAGGCTGATTTTGAGGCCCTTCGGCCCGTCCGTCACATAGGTGCGGTCGCCCGGATACCAGCCTTCTATCGGCGTCCACGGCATGATCTTGCGATACTTCTGCACGATCTCGCCGTGGTTGTCGATCAGCACGAGCGTGTTGTACGGCACCTTGCGCGGATGTTCCTCGTGGCGCTCGCCGGTGATCGAGAACACGCCCCACACGTTGGCCTTGCGGCACGCCGCCGCGAAAATGTCCGTCTCTTCGCCGGGTATCGTGGACGCCGTCTCGAACATCTCCTCGCGGTCGTACATGATGCCGTGCGTGGAATATTCGGGGAACACCACGAGATCCATGCCCGGCAAACCCCGCTTCATGCCGGTCACCATGTCGGCGATACGGCGCGCGTTGTCCAGCACCTCCGCTTTGGTGTGCAAACGCGGCATCTTGTAGTTGACTACCGCGACGCCCACGCAATCGCGGCTGCTCGAAATATCACCATGTCGCATGACGCTTTCTCCTTGAACGCGTTGATGCCGCGCGCAAAGTCCCCGGCCTTTGAGTGGCAGACTCGCGCGCGGCGCAACTCAGTGGCTGATCATCCAGGGCCGTCCCGCCGGCCGTTTGAGGCCGTCCGACGCCGCTCCGGCAAGCTTCGCCGCGCCGCCCGAACAGCAACTGCAACCGGCGCGATGACGCAGCGGCGGCCCGTCGCCAGACTGACGCGGCGCATGTGCAGCGCGCTCGTTGGTCGCGTGCGCGGCGCGGCTCGTGCCCGCCATCAAGGCCAGCGCGGGCGCGCCGATAACGCGGCCGCCCTCCTCGCCGCACGCGGGACAACGGCACGGCTTGTCGCGCTCGGCGATGCGGCGCATGACGGAGAATGGCCCGCAATTCGCGCACTCGAAGTCATAGATCGGCATGACAGCCTCCTTTTAAAAACATCCGCAGACTCAAGCCTTCGCGAGATCCGGCGAACACGGCAGATCCACGCCGCCCTTGATGTGCTGGATCGGGCCATCGGCGTTAGGGCGAATGTCGAAGTCGAAAATCTGCGTCGGCAGCCACAAGGTCGCGCAGGCATTCGGAATATCGACTACGCCGCTGATATGCCCCTGCACCGGCGCGCAGCCCAGCAGCGAATACGCCTGGGCGCCCGAATAGCCGAACTTCTTCAGATATTCGATGGCGTTCAGACACGCCTGGCGATACGCAGTGGTCACGTCGAGATAATGCTGACCACCCTGCTCGTCGACGGAAATGCCTTCGAAAATGAGGTAATCGTTGTAGTTGGGCGTGATCGGGCTGGGCTGGAATACGGGGTTGCGAATGCCGTATTTCGCCATGCCGCCCTTGATCAGATTCACGCGCATATGCACCCAGCCCGCCATTTCGATCGCGCCGCAGAAGGTGATCTCGCCGTCGCCCTGGCTGAAGTGCAGATCGCCGACCGATAGGCCCGCGCCATCCACGTAGACGGGGAAAAACACCTTCGAGCCGCGCGATAGATCCTTGATATCGCAATTGCCGCCATGCTCGCGCGGCGGCACCGTGCGCGCGCCCTGCGCGGCGGCTTTATCGCGCGCCTCGCCCGCGAGCTTGCCCATGTGCGCGGTGGCCGCGAACGGCGGATTCGCGAGCGGCGGCACACGCTCGGGCTCGGTCGCGATCAGCGCGGTTTCGCGCGCGTTCCAGGTCTCCAGCAGCTTCGGATCGGGCAGGCAACCGATCAGGCCCGGGTGAATCAGGCCTGCGAAATTCACGCCCGGAATATGGCGCGAACTCGTATAGACGCCGTGAAAATCCCAGATCGATTTTTGCGCGCTGGGGAAATGGTCGGTCAGAAAGCCGCCGCCGTTGGTCTTCGAAAAGAAGCCGTTGAAGCCCCACTGGCTATCGTCTTTCGCGCCGATGTCGAGCAGATCCACCACCAGCAGGTCGCCCGGCTCCGCGCCGTGCACGCCCACCGGGCCGGAGAGAAAATGCACGATCGACAGGTCGATGTCGCGCACGTCGTCGGCGCTGTCGTCGTTCTTGATGAAGCCGCCGGTCCAGTCGTAGGTTTCGAGGATGAAATCGTCGCCGGGCTTGACCCAGCAGGCCATCGGAATGTCGGGGTGCCAGCGGTTGTGCACCTGTTCGTTTTCGTAGGCCGACTGGTTCAGATCGACCTTGATGAGAGTCTCGGGCATTGCGTTCGCTCCTGGTTTCGCGGATTGACATACGGCGCGGCGCGCGAGAGCCGCGCCGCGCTCAGACGGAGAGGTATTCGCGGATGCGCTCGGTGTCGCCCGCATCGCGCGTGCTTTGGTGCACGAAGCGCCCGCCTTCGATCACGAAGAGCCGGTCGGCGACGTCGAGCGCAAAGCTCAACACCTGCTCCGAAACGACGATGGCGATATTGCGGCTCGTGCGAATCTGGTTGAGCGCGCGGGCGATGTCCTTGATGACGGACGGCTGAATGCCCTCGGTGGGCTCGTCGAGCAGCAGCACCTTCGGGTCGGTCGCGAGCGCGCGCGCAATCGCGAGTTGCTGCTGCTGGCCGCCCGAGAGATTGCCGCCCTTGCGCTTGCGCATGTCGAACAGCACGGGAAACAGCGCGTAAAGTTCGTCGGGCACGCGCTGGCTCTGTGCGTTTTCGAGGCCCGTCTGGATGTTTTCCTCGACGCTCAGCGAAGCGAAAATCTGCCGTCCCTGTGGCACATAGCCGATGCCGTTGGACACGCGGCGATAGCTCTCGTCCTTCGAAACGTCGGCGCCGCCCACGCGCACCGTGCCGCGGCTGGCGGGCAGCATGCCGATCAGCGCCTTGAACAGCGTCGTCTTGCCCATGCCGTTGCGGCCCATCACGGCCACGCTTTCGCCTTGCGCAACCGAAAAGCCGATGCCGTGCAGCACTTCGCTCTGCCCGTAGCTGACGACGAGATCGTCGACTTCCAGCATGATGTGTTCTCCGTGTTGTCGTTCGATGCTCAACTCAGTGGCCAATTCAGTGGCCCAGATAAACGTCGATCACGCGCGGATCGGCCTGCACCTGCGCCATCGGCCCTTCCGCGAGAATCTTGCCCTGATGCATGACCGTGACCTTGTGCGCGATTCGCTCGACGAAGGCCATGTCATGCTCGATCACGATCATCGAGCGGTTGCGGCAAATCCGGTCGAGCAGATCGGCCGTCAGTTCGCGCTCGCGCACGCTCATGCCTGCGATCGGTTCGTCGAGCATCAATAATTCGGGGTCCTGCATAAGCAGCATGCCAATTTCGAGCCACTGTTTCTGGCCGTGCGAAAGCAGCCCCGCTTCCATATCGAGCGACGCCGCCAGCCCGATCTCGTCGGCCACGGCGCGCACGCGGTCGGCCACTTCGGAGTCTTCGCGGTAAGCCAGCGCGCCGAACACGCTGCGTCCGCGCGGAAACGACACTTCCAGGTTCTGCGCCACGCTCAGGTTTTCGTAGATCGACGGCGTCTGGAACTTGCGGCCGATGCCTTTACGCACGCGGCGAAATTCCGCGAGATTGGTGATTTCCTCGTTGCGAAACTTGATGCTGCCCGCCGTTTCCTTCGTCTTGCCGCAGATGAGATCGAGCAGCGTGGTCTTGCCCGCGCCATTCGGGCCGATCACTACGCGCAGCTCGCCGCGTTCGAGATAGAGATTGAGCGCGTCGATCGCCTTGAAACCGTCGAACGACACGGTCAGGTCTTCGATCGCGAGCAGAAAGTCGGTATTGCTCATGTTTCACGCCTCCTTGTTCGCCGCGCCGAGCAGGCGCCGCACACGCGGGCGCACATGCTCGTCGTAGAGACCCGCCAGCCCGTTCGGAAACACCATCACCACGCCGATGAACATCGCCGCCATCAGATAGAGCCAGAGATTGGGGAAGCTCTCGGAAAACCAGCTTTTGCCGAGATTGACGAGAATCGCGCCATACACCGCGCCAACCAGCGACATGCGCCCGCCGATGGCCGCATAGATCACCATTTCGATCGACGGCACAATGCCGACGAACGACGGCGACATGAAGCCCACCTGCAAGGTGAACATCGCGCCGCCAATGGCCGCCAGCAGCGCCGCGAGGCAGAACGCGAACACCTTGAACATGGCGACGTCGTAGCCGGAGAAGCGCACGCGGTCTTCCTTGTCGCGCATCGCCAGCAGCAGCGTGCCGAGCTTGCTGCGCTGGACCCAACGGCAGGCAAGCAGCGCGCCGATCAGCAGCACGACGTTCACGAAATACAGCACGAGCTTCGCGTGATCGGATTGAATGTCCCAGCCGAGCAGCGTGCGCAGATCGGTAATGCCGTTCACGCCACCCGTATAGCCCTGCTGGCCGATGATCAGCACCGAGAGAATCAGCGCGACCGCCTGCGTAATGATTGCGAAGTACACGCCGCCCACGCGCCGCTTGAACATGGCGTAGCCGATCACGAAAGCAAGCGCCGTAGGCACGACGAGCACCGCAAGGATCGAGAACGGTAAATAGTGAAACGGCTTCCACCACGCCGGCAGTGCGGTGAGCTGGTTCCAGTCCATGAAATCGGGAATGCCCGGCGTGGTCTGCGTGCGCGTGGCGGCCGGACTGGATGCTTCGAGCTTGAGAAACATCGCCATTGCGTAGCCGCCGAGGCCGAAGAACACGCCCTGCCCGAGACTGAGCACGCCGCCATAGCCCCACGCGATCACAAGGCCGATCGCCACGAACGCATAGGTCAGGTACTTGCCCATCAGGTTCAGGCGGAACGTGTCGAGCGCGAGCGGAAACACGACCACGATCAGCAGCGCGAGCAGCACGATGCCCGCGTAGCCGGAGGCGTCGAGCCGCGCCACACGCGCGCGCCATCCGGCTGGCGGCGCGCCGCGGCCGGAGCGCGGGGAAACGCCGGCGGCCGTGGGTTGGATGGGTTCCATGTCCATCTCTCCATACGAATGAAGCTGTGAATGAGGCTTGTGCGGCGTTTGCGCCGTGTGCAATAACGCGCGCGCTTAAACGCGCCGCACCTTCGAGGCGAACAGGCCTTGCGGGCGCAGCATGAGAATCACCACGACGGTCAACAGCGTGAGCACGCGCGCAATCGAACCCGAGAGAAAGAACTCGCTGATCGACTGCATCTGCGCGATGCCGAACGCCGAAGCCACCGTGCCGAGCAGACTCGCCGCGCCGCCGAACGTGACCACCAGAAACGAATCGACGATGTAGAGCGAGCCGCTCGTCGGTCCGGTCGAGCCGATGGCCGTAAACGCCGCGCCCGCCACGCCTGCGATGCCGCAGCCAATCGCAAAAGTCATGCGGTCGGTGCGTCGCGTGTTGATGCCCGCGGCGTTCGCCATCGGCCGGTTCGCAACCGTGGCGCGCACGCGCAAACCCCAGCGCGAGCGATAAAGCGCGAGCAGCAGGCCGCCGGTCATCAGCAGCGCGAGGCCCATCACGAACATGCCGCTCACGGGAATATCGAGGCCCGGCTTCGGCTCCCAGGAACCCATCAGCCAGTCGGGCAGCGCCGGGCTCACTTCCTTCGGGCCAAAGGTCGAGCGGAACACCTGCTGCATGCCGAGGCTCAGGCCCCAGGTGGCGAGCAGCGTGTCGAGCGGCCGCTTGTAGAGATGACGGATCAACGCCCATTCGGCGAGCCAGCCCGCGGCGAAGGACAGCGCGAACGCCGCCAGAATCGCGAAGAAGAAGTACACGGGCGTGAATGCGTGCCAGACGTTCTGCGAGAACCACGAGAACATGTAGACCGTATAGGCGCCGATCGTCATGAACTCGCCGTGCGCCATATTGATCACGCCCATCTGGCCGAAGATCACGGCGAGCCCGAGCCCCATCAGGAGCAGGACGCTGAAGAGGCTCAGACCGGCGAAGCCCTGCATCAGCGTGATGTTGAAAATATCGGTAGCGGACATCGAACGCTCCTCGCGCGGCGGCGTCATGCGTCGCCGCGCCGCTGCGGTTGACGGATTACATGTAGCCCTTGGGGAACGGATTCGGCTGGATCGGCTGCGCCGACTGCGCGACAACCTTGAACTGGCCGTCCGCCTGCCCTTCGCCGATCAGCGAGCGGCTCCACAGGTGATGGTTCGGATCGACCTTCGCGAAGCCTTGCGGCGCGTTCGCCACCTCGATACCGGCCGAATGCGCGACCACCTTGTCCACGTCGAAACTGCCCGCGCGCTCGCACGCGGCCTTCCAGATCCACGGACCGAGATACGCGGCCTGGGTCACATCGCCGATCACCGACTTCTGCCCGTAGCGCGCCTTGAAGGCCGCAACGAACTTCTTGTTGTTGTCGTTATCGAGCGACTGGAAGTACTTCATCGACGAATAGAAGCCCGCGAAGTTGTCGCCGCCGATGCCGAGCACTTCGTCCTCCGTGACCGACAGCGTCAGCAGGAATTGCTTCTGCGGCGTGATGCCCGCGGCCTTGAGCTGCTTGTAGAACGCCACGTTCGAGCCGCCCACCACGGTCGCGAAAATACAGTCGGGGCGCGCGAGCTTGATCTTGTTCATCAGCGAGGCGAATTCCGTCGTGCCGAGCGGGTAATACTCCTCGCCCACCACTTTCGCGTGCAGATGCTGTTCGATATGGCGGCGCGCGATCTTGTTAGAAGTGCGCGGCCAGATGTAGTCGGAACCGATCAGGAAGAAGGTTTTGGCCTTCTTCGTGTTCGAGGCCCAGTCGAGCGCCCAGAGAATCTGCTGGGTCGCCTCCTGGCCCGTGTAGAACACATTCTTCGACTGTTCGAGCCCTTCGTAGAAGGTCGGGTAGTAAAGCAGGCCGTTGTCCTTCTCGAACACCGGCAGCACCGCCTTGCGCGAGGCCGAAGTCCAGCAGCCGAACACCGCTGCGACGTGATCGTTTTCCAGCAGCTTTTTGGACTTCTCCGCGAAAGTCGGCCAGTCGGAGGCGCCGTCTTCCTGAATGATCTGCACCTTGCGGCCCAGCACGCCGCCCATTGCGTTGATCTGCTCGATGGCCAGGCGCTCGGCCTGGATCGAGCCGGTCTCGGAAATCGCCATCGTGCCCGTGGCCGAGTGAAGCTGGCCGACCGTCACCGTGGTGTCCGTCACCGCGAGGCCCGTGGTATTGACCTTCGCCGTGGGCGGCGTCTGCGCAAACGCGCCGCGCGGCAGGCCCAGTGCCATCAGCGGCGCGGCGGCGAGACCGCCGAGCATTTTCCGGCGCAGCAGCGAAGGCATCTGGGCATCGTCATCGAATCGATCGTCTGCGGACATCACGTTCTCCTTATCGGGTGCCCGGTGCGGGTCGCAGCGGGCTGGGTCGAGTGTTGGACGCAATGTAGAAAGCCAAATTGACGATCGGAATACGTCGATTGACGTATTCCCGGCGCATGAACTGGAATGTAATTTGCATCGCATCCCGCTCTTGCCGCCCGCGCACCAACACGGATCATCCTCATGCCCCAGAGCCCCCCGTCAGCGGGCGCGACCAGCACGCAACGCATCGTCAAGGTGCGCCGCGACTACAACGCCTGGGTCGGCGACGAGACCCTGGAGGACTACGCGCTGCGCTTTACGCCGCGCTCGTTTCGGCGCTGGTCGGAATTGCGCGTCGCCAATACGGCGATCGGCGCGGTGTCGTTTCTGGTGCTGGAGGCCATCGGCGGCAGTCTCGTCGTGAACTACGGCTTCACGAACGCGTTCTGGGCCATTGCGGCCGTGTCCGTGCTGATCTGGCTCACAAGCCTGCCGATCAGCTATTACGCCGCGCGCTACGGCGTGGATATGGATCTGCTCACGCGCGGCGCGGGCTTCGGCTATATCGGCTCGACGGTCACTTCGCTGCTGTACGCGGTGTTCACGTTTATTTTTTTCGCGCTCGAAGCGGCCATCATGTCGCTCGCGCTCCAGCTCTATTTCCATCTATCGCTGGCGATCGCCTATGTGGTGAGTTCGCTCGTCGTGATACCGATCGTCATGTTCGGCATCACGCTGATCAACCGCCTGCAAAGCTGGACGCAGCCGCTCTGGCTCGTGCTGCTGGTGCTGCCCTATGCGGCGGTGTTGTGGCATCACCCGGATCTGCTCGCGCAATGGACGACCTTCGCGGGCTTCGCGCCACAAGGCCGCGCATTCAGCCTGATTGCATTCGGACAGGCGTCCACCGTTGTGTTCGCGCTGATCGTGCAAGTGGGCGAACAGGTGGACTATCTGCGCTTCCTGCCGCCGCTCACGGCGAAGAACCGCACGCGCTGGTGGCTGGCGCTGCTCGGGGCGGGACCGGGATGGATCGTGCCGGGCGCGCTGAAGATGCTCGGCGGCGCGTTTCTCGCCTTTGTCGCGCTCCAGTACGAAGTCGATGCGAGCCACGCGGCGCAGCCCACGCAGATGTATCTCGTGGCCTACCATCTGCTGCTCGATCCGTTCGGGCTCGCAGGCTGGGCATTGCCCGCGATGACGTTGTTCGTGATCGTCTCGCAATTGAAGATCAACGTGACGAATGCCTATGCCGGCTCGCTCGCGTGGTCGAATTTTTTCGCGCGCCTCACGCACAGTCATCCCGGGCGCGTGGTCTGGCTCGTCTTCAACGTGATGATCGCGTTGCTGCTGGTGGAAATGGGCGTGTTCGACGCGATCGGCAAGGTGCTGTCGCTCTACGCGAACATCGCGATTGCGTGGGTGGGCGCGCTGTTCGCCGATCTCGTCATCAACAAGCCGCTCGGCTATAGCCCGCGTCATATCGAATTCAAGCGCGCGCATCTCTACGATGTGAATCCCGTGGGCGTGGGCGCGATGCTGATCGCGGCGGCCGTTGCCATGCTCGCGCACAGCGGCCTGTTCGGCGTGCTTGCCAAGGCGATGTCGTCGTTCATTGCCTTTGGCGTGGCGTTCGCGTGCGCGCCCGTGCTCGCCATCGCCACGCGCGGGCGCTACTACATCGCGCGCGAAGCGCAACCGACCGGCGACGCCACCTCGCTGCGCTGCGCGATCTGCGAAAACAGCTTCGAACCCGACGACACCGCTCACTGCCCGGCCTACGGCGGCACCATCTGCTCGCTGTGCTGCTCGCTCGACTCGCGTTGCCACGACCGCTGCAAGCCGCACGCGCGCTTCGTTTCGCAAGCCGACCGCGCGCTCCATCGCGTGTTGCCGGGCGCACGGCTCGGCCCCGGCGCATTGCGCCTGATTCACTACGCGAGCCTAGTGCTGGCGATGCTCGCCGTGCTTTCGAGCGTGCTCTATCTGATCTGGTCGCAAAGCGCGACGTCGATAGCCGCCACCGACGCATCGATCGGCCCTGCACTCGGCAGCAGTTTCCTGAAGATCTTTCTCGCGCTCTCGCTGGTGGGCTGCATCGCGGCGTGGTGGTTCGTGCTGGAGCGCGAAAGCCGGCGCGTCACGCAGGAAGAGTCGCAGCGGCAAAACGAACTGCTGATGCTCGAAATCGACGCGCACCAGAAAACCGATGCCGCGCTCAAGCGCGCGACGGCCGCCGCCGAATCGGCCAATCAGGCCAAGAGCCGCTACGTTTCCGGCTTGAGTCATGAATTGCGCACGCCGCTGAACAGCATTCTCGGCTACGCGCAATTGCTGCTGCAGGCGAAGGAAGAACTCACGCCCACGCGCTACAACGCGGTACGCACGATCCACCGCAGCGGCGAGCATCTGCTGGCGCTCGTCGACGGCCTGCTCGACGTCGCACGCATCGAGGCGGGCAAACTGCAATTGAATATCGCCAAGGTGCCTTTGGCGGATTTCGTCGCGCATGTCACGTCGATGCTGCGGCCGCAGGCGCTGGAAAAAGCGCTCGCCTTCGATGTGCAAACGGTCGGCCGCCTGCCCGCCACGGTGCGCACCGACCAGAAATGCATGGGCCAGATTCTCACCAACCTGATTGGCAACGCGATCCGCTTCACGTCCAGCGGCACGGTGACGCTGCGCGTGAGCCATGTGCTCGACACGCTCAAATTCGAAGTCGCCGATACCGGCCCCGGCATTCCATCGGCGGAAATGGAGCGCCTGTTTCTCCCCTTCGAGCGCGGCGAGGCTGCGCACGCCCACGATCGCGGCGCGGGCCTCGGCCTCACGATCTGCCAGCTGCTGACGCAGGCGCTCGGCGGCAGCCTGGAAGTCGACAGCGAGGTCGGGCGCGGCACGCGCTTCGTGGTGCGCCTGTTCGCGCCCGCGGTCGAAAGCGGCGTCGCTGCGCCCACCGAGCTGGCGGCGATTCGCGGCTATACGGGGCCGCGCCGCGCGATTCTGGTAGTCGACGATTTCGCCGATCACCGCGGCATCGTCGTGGAATTGCTGACACCGCTCGGCTTCGAAGTCGCGCAAGCCGCGAGCGGCACCGACGCGTTGCGCTGGCTCGCCACCCACACGGCGGACGCGATCATCATGGATATTTCCATGCCGCTGCTGGACGGCTACGAAACCAGCCGGCTGATTCGCGAAAACCAGTTGTCGAACGCGCCCATTCTGCTGCTGTCCGCCAACGCATTCGCCGACGATCGCGAGCGCGCGAGCGCCACCGGTTGCGCCGGCTATCTGGTCAAGCCGCTTCAGGTGAGCCTGCTCGTCGACAAACTCGCGCAGTTGCTGGAACTCGACTGGATTGCATCCGAGATCTCGATGCCCGCGCTTCCACGGCCTACCGAACCGCCTGCCGTCTGGCCGAAGGCGGTCGTCGAACGCCTGCGCGCGCATCTCGATGTCGGCTATGTCGAAGGCGTGATCGAACAGCTCGACGCGACGCGCGCGACCTGGCCCGCCCTGCAACAACAGATCGATGTCTTGCGGGAATTGGCGGAACGCTTTCAGCTAAGGGAGCTTGAGCATGAACTCGACCTGCTTGCACGCGCCGACGGCGCGTGACGCATGCAACCCGAGCCGCGCGGACGCGATGCCCGCGTGGGTCGGCCATCGTCCCGTCGTGCTGATCGTCGACGATACGCCCGACAATCTGGCGTTTCTCTCCCATACGCTGCAGGCGAACGGCTACGCGGTGCTGGTCGCGCTTTCGGGCGAAGATGCGCTCAAGCGCCTTGCGCGCGTCACGCCCGACGTCGTGCTGCTCGATGCGATGATGCCGGGCATGGACGGCTTCGACACCTGCAGCAGCCTGAAACAGGACGCGCGCCACGAACATCTGCCTGTGATTTTCATGACGGCGCTGACGGAGAGCGAGCACGTGGTGCGCGCTTTCCGGGTAGGCGGCGTGGACTATGTGACGAAGCCGGTCCGGCCCGAGGAAGTGTGCGCGCGAATCGGCGCCCATGTGCAGCGCTCGCGTTCGCAGCTCTATGCGCAGGCCGCGCTGTCGATCGATGCGCGTGCGGCGTTGGTGGTGGGCGCTGACGGGGCTGTTCATTGGCAAAGTCCGCACGCGGCGCGGCTTGTTGCGGCCTACCCGGACGATGACACGGAGGGCTCGGCGAAGACGGGTGTGTCCGCCTTCCTGCCAGCGCTCCTGCGTGCCTGGTTCGTCGATTGGCTCGCGCGCGGAAGCCCCGTCGATGCCGTGCACGAGATCGTCTCGGGACACGTGCGACGCACGGCGAGCGTGACGCCTGCGCTTCAATCAGGCGAATGGATGATTATCCTCGCCGAAATCGACGACCATGTGCACCGTACCTCGCTTGCGGCCCGCTTTGCGCTGACGGCACGCGAGGCCGAAGTGCTGTTATGGGTGTCGCGAGGAAAAGCCAATCGCGACATCGGCGATATTCTCGGCATGGCGCCGCGAACGGTGAACAAACACCTCGAACATCTGTTCAGCAAGCTTCACGTGGAAACGCGCGCAGCGGCGACGGCGCTGGCGATCAAGGCGCTGGATCGGGCTTGATTTGTGGCGCGGGCTGGTTTGCCTGGACGAGTCGATGATCACGGAATGCGGATATAAACATAACTATAATTATCATAAGGTGTGCTTTTATTGAGTAAACTCGGATGTATGAAAACGCGTCAGACCGCCCTGCCCGCCCCGTCTCGTCCAGACGATCGCGATTCGTCCGGCTTTCCCGATGCAGTCGAACTCGCCGCCCTGCGCGCGTGGTATGCGGGCGTGGCCGCGCGGCCCGCGGTCGAGCGCTACCGGCCCTTCGAACTGGGCGACGGAAAATCGGCGCGCGGCGTGTTCGGGCGAATCAGGCGCCGACTGGTTGCCCTCGCGCCCGTCGCACACCGGGACAATCTGGAGGTCCTCCTCGATCACCCTGCAAACGCATGCACCTGGCACGCGAAAGCGGTCGCCCAGGCGATCGAGGCGCTTCGCAACACACGCCCGCCCGAACCCGAGATCATCGACGATATCGCACAGTGGTTCGCGCCGCGTGCCGTGCGGATCTTGCAGGCTTATGGCATCGCGACGCTTACCGACCTCACCCTCCGCATCCCGCGCCGACGCCAGTGGTGAAAGGTCGTGCCGGGCTTCGGTATGGTGAGCGCCCACGCCATCGAGGCGTTCTTCGCGGCGTGGCCGCGCTCACGGAAAAGGCACGCGCGCCGATCATCGCCCGTTGACGTTCACCCAGAATTGATCCACCGGGGATCAGAATTCGGTGAACGCCAACAAGATGACCAAATCGGTCGAGTTTGCGACTGCCAGAAGCTCGGCGCGTTCCTGGGCAGAGGCCTTGTGGCACGGCTCGTGGTGCCGTGACGAGCGAGCGTCCACCGCGTCAGGTTCGCAGCGCTGCCAGCGCTGAACAGTGCGCGCGCTCAGCCCCTGAGTCCTGCACGCGTGCGCCTGCCGAGCCCCGGCCCGGCTCGCCTCGTTGATGAGGACGATCAATGCGCTCTTCACGGGCCGTCATTCGGCCTCGTCCCCCAAGAGCGCGCGGTACTTTTTTGCAGCATCATTAGCGCTGCAGCTTCGGCCAGCGCTTGCTCCTTGCCTTTGAGCTCCCGCGCGATTGCACATTGGCCTGCTTCAGATCCCGTACTTCCTCGGCGCTCTCTCGTCGGCTACCGGCTGCGCCGCCAGTGCAAAAATCCGCTCGTCACTGCGCGAGATGATGAGCAAACAGGCCGCGCTCCCGACACCAGCCGTTCAATGCCGCGGCTCTCCTGCAAGGCCTGTTTCGTCTTCAACTTCGAACTCTGAATCTTCTCGATAAGAAAGTTCAGAGGCGACAACTACTATGACGCCCGGGGGAGACCGTGGCTATGACTGCGAC